>NZ_CP053562.1:953571-1285357 GCF_002085925.2 Thioclava electrotropha | reverse complement strand
TAGTCGGCGGGGTATTTCAGATGTCCGAGCGTCGCGATCCCGTAGGAGGTGATCGTATCGCCGCTTTGCGTGCTGTCTTGTGCATGTGCGCCGAAGGCCAGTCCCGCCCAGATCAGACCCGCTGCAACCAGCCCGCTCAGCGCGCGCGGCGCCACCTGCGTCCAATCCGTATCGATCGCTTTACTCGCCACTCGCGCTTTTGCCATGCACACCTGCTCCCTGCTCCAAAGCGTTTTCGCGTCCGCCTAGCTAAAAGCCTAAGTGCGCAGGGAGCAAGTTACGAATCTGTAAAGCAGGACGGGAAATGCAAAAGGCCGCCCAAAGAGGCGGCCTTGAGAAGATTCGAGAGGGATTTGCCTCAGTTCGAATTCTCTTGCAGATAGGCGATCACGTCGTTGCGGTCTTCGGGTTTCTTCAGACCAGCAAAGGACATCTTGTTGCCCGGGATGTAGTCTTTCGGGTTCTCCAGCCACGAGTTGAGCGCTTCGAGCGTCCACTCGCCGCCATGCGACTTGAGCGCGTCCGAGTAGGAATAATCGCCAACCGAAGCGACCGCACGATTGACCACGCCATCGAGATGCGGGCCAACGCCGTTCTTGCCTTCGAGCGAGTGGCAGGCTTTGCACTTGCCGAAAATCTTTTCGCCCTTGGCGGCGTCACCGGTGCCCAGTTCGACCTGTGCGACCTCTTCTTCCTTCGCGGCGCCATCGCCTTCTTCCGGCGCGGCCAGCAGATCGCCGGGGGCTGCGGACATCGAGTCCTTCATTGCGTGCTCGCTGCCGCCGGAAGCGTCATGGCTCTCGCCAACGGTATAGAGCGCGCTCGAGGCCCAGGCCGTGAGCAGGAAGAACAGCAACGCGCCCAGAAACGCGCCCGCCGCCTTGGTAAAGGTCATGGTATTGAACATGTCTCGTCCCTGATATGCGTCGTCGTCCCGCGCATCTATCCGCACAGGGCCTTTCAGATCAAGGGAACTTTACCAGATGTGATCGGATTTTCAGAGGGTGGATAATGAATGACGCAGCGTGAGCCTCCCGCGCCCCGGCCCTTCCCTTCCGCGCGGGCACGGGCTAGGCAGGGCGCGAGACAAGATCAGTGCGGGGGATTGCACATGAGCCGCCAAGGACAATCGCCGAAAACCGGTCGGATCGCCTTTCAGGGCGAGCTGGGCGCCTATTCGCATCAGGCCTGCCGCGATGCACGCCCGGACCTCGAGCCGGTCCCCTGCCGCACCTTCGAGGACGTGATCGCCGCTGTGAAGAAAGGCGATGCCGATCTCGCGATGCTGCCGGTGGAGAACTCCACCTACGGGCGAGTGGCCGACATTCACCGCCTGTTGCCGGAATCGGGGCTGCATATTCTCGATGAGGCCTTCGTGCGTGTGCATATCAGTCTGATGGCCCTGCCCGGCGTCGAGATCGAGGAGCTGGAAAAGGTCCGCGCGCATCTGGTGCTTCTGCCGCAGGCGGCGAGCTTCCTCGCGCGCTACGGCATCCGTGGCGAGGCGGCCGCCGACAGCGCGGGTGCCGCTGCCGAACTCGTGCAGACGCAGACCCGGAGCGTCGGCGTGTTGGCCTCCGACATGGCCGCCGAGACCTATGGCCTCAACATCCTCGCGCGCCATATCGAGGATCACGCGCATAACACCACGCGCTTCCTCATCATGGGCACCGAGCCCGATACCCGCCCGCGCGGCGAGAAGATGATGACCACCTTCGTCTTCCGGGTCCGCAACATTCCCGCCGCGCTCTACAAGGCGATGGGCGGCTTCGCGACCAACGGCGTGAACATGACCAAGCTGGAAAGCTACATGGTCGGCGGGCATTTCACCGCGACGCAGTTCTATGCCGATGTCGAAGGTCACCCGGACGATCCGGCGCTGGCGCGTGCGCTCGAAGAACTCGACTACTTCACCAGCTATCTGGAAATTCTGGGCGTCTATCCGGCCGCCCCCGAACGCGACGGCTAAGGATCAGGGCGTCAGGCGGTTTTCTCGTGCTGACGCTCGATATCCTGCGCGAACTGGTCGATCCGCTCCTTGAAGCGGCGTTCCAGATTGCCCTTGCCGAGCTTAGCCGACTGGATCATCAGCCGCGCGCCGAGGCTGCGCGGCCTCAGGTCCAACCCCACCAACAACCGCGTGCGCGTCTTCGACAGATCGGTCAGATCGAAATCCATCACCGCCTCGAAACTGTTCGACACGCCCTCGTAGATGATCAGTTCCGGCACCTCGAAATGCTTCACATCGGTGATCATCTGGCGCTGCTTGCCACGAAAGCGAAAGCCGATATCCCAGGACATGCCCGCGCCGGGTTCGCTCAGCGTGTCGAGCCGTTTCAGCGTGATCCCGCGCCGCATCGCCACACGCTCGAAGCTGCCGAAATCCGCGAGCCGCTCGAAGACGAAACCGGCGGGGGCAGATATATCGGTGCGGGTCGACAATTTCATTAGGCGAGTTCCTCAGGGCAGATCGGAGGCCGGGGAGTGGCGCACCGTGCGGGGCAAACTGGCCTCATTCCAGCCGATCTGCAAGCCACTCGCGCATGAGCCAACCGGCAATCGCGCCTTGGCGTGGCGCAGATATCTCAGGATCGCGCCCCGCCACCACCTGCAGCAGCCGCTCACGGCTGATCCAGCGCGCATCGGCGATCTCGACCGGGTCGATGGTGATCTCGGTGGTCGTCGCCACCCCGCGACAGCCCAACATCAACGAAGCCGGAAACGGCCAGGGTTGCGACGCCACGAGAGAGACCTCGCCCACTTCGACGCCGCTTTCCTCGAAGACCTCGCGGCGCACGGCAGCCTCGACCGTCTCACCCGGCTCCATGAACCCCGCAAGGCAGGAATACATCGTCTCGGGCCAATGCGGGCCGCGCCCCAGCAAGAGTTGGTTGCCATGGGTGATCAACATGATCACCACCGGATCGGTGCGCGGGAAATGGTGCCGCTCGCAGACCGGGCAGCGTCGATGCCAGCCCGCCTGTTCGGGCTCGCTCTCGGCGCCGCAGGTGGAGCAGAAGCGATGGGTCCGGTGCCATTCCACGAGCCCGCGCGCGGTGGCGGCGATCTCCGCCTCAACCGGGCTGAGAAACCCCATTCGGCCGCGCAGCTCGGCGAAGACGATATCGTCGGGCAGATCGGGATGGCGCTGCTCGGAGGCGTCGAAGAAGGCGGCTCCATCGGGTTGTTCGCCATCAGGCTCGAACGCCGACACATCGCGGGAAAACAGCGCAAGCCCGCCGTGACAGCCAAGGAAAATCTCCGGTCCCGGCATCGCCTCTAGCGCCGCTTCGCCCGCGCGCAGAAGGTGCAGCCCTTCGGGCCCGAACAGCGGACGCCCGCGCCAAAGCGCGATCACCCGCGCAGCCTCGCCTGCGCGCAGCTCCGCGAGCCGCTCTGCATCGCCCCGCAGATGGGCCGCCCGCTCGTGCGCGCCCGGCGCCTCGGCGAAGGCCAGCCCACGGGGGTCGAGCGCGCGCCCCTGAGACAGTCGGGCGGGCTGCGAAATCGGTTGCTGGGTCTCGGCGAGGGAATCGGGCGGCATGAAAAACTCCTGCGGAACGCCCTACCCATGCCACGAGCCGCCGACCCGAGACCAGTGCCGATCAGGTGACGCGCATCGGCCACATTCGCCACCCGCCTTACCTCGCAAGTACGTTACGTCAATTTAAAACTTGGCAAATGACCGACCTCTACTCTAGGTTGCGTGTGGGGACACGCGACCGCCAAAAGGCGGCATTACAACGATAAAAGGTCAATTTCGGGCCAAGGGGATCATATGGGAAAACTGTCTGACCGGGATTGGCCCGGCCAGTTTTCGGATCAGCGCGTCACACTCGCGCTGAGGCTTCTCGAGACGACCGATTTGCATGGTCAAGCTCGAGGATACGATTACTTCAACGACCGCCCCGCCCCGCGCAGAGGCTTGGCAGCGCTGGCCTCGGAAATCGCGCAAGCGCGCAGCGAAGCCCCGAACTGCCTTCTGTTCGATTGCGGTGATTTCCTTCAGGGCACGCCGTTGACGCAGCTCTGGAGCGAGCCATGCAAGATCGCAGGCAGCCACGACGGCGAGAACCCGATGATCGCGGCGATGAACGCTCTGGGCTACGACGCGGCGGCGCTTGGCAATCATGAGTTCGATTTCGGGATCGGGCCGCTCGCTCAAGCGCTGGAAGCGGCGAAGTTTCCGATGCTCTGCGCCAATCTGAGCGCCTCCATCGGCACGCCGATCCGGCCTTGGGCGATGCTCGAACGCAGCCTGCTCGACAGTCACGGCATAGAGCGGACCCTGCGCATTGCGGTGATCGGCGTGCTGCCGCCCCCTAGCCTCGCTTGGCTCGAGACCCGCCCCGGGGCCGAGCTTTCGACCTCTTCGCTCCTGGAGGCGACGGAGGCGCAACTGCGCATGATCCACGCGTCAGGGGCCGATCTTGTCGTCGCCCTCGCCCATACCGGGATTTCGCCGCTGCCGCTGGACGAGGAATCGCAAGACCCCGAAAACTCTGCCGAACGGGCGGCGCTCTCGATCGCGCGGCTCGACGGGGTCGATATCGTGCTCGCCGGGCATGACCACCACGGCTTTCCCGATGCCACACGGCCGGCTTTCGCGGGGATCGACCCCGTTCTCGGCACGCTTCACGGCAAGCCCGCACTCAATGCGGGCGCGCGCGGGACACATCTGGGGGTGCTCGACCTCGTGCTGGAGCAGGCGCAGGACGGCTGGAAACTCGCAGCGCATCGGGCGGAACTGCGCCCGGCGCAGCAGGAGACCGGGCCGGACAGCGCGGCGGTGCTTGCCGCCTCCGACCGTGCCCATCGCCGCACGCTCGATCACATCCGCCGCCCCATCGGCACCACTGCGGAGCCGCTGCACAGCTATTTCACGCAGATCGCACCGGACCGGACGCTCGCGCTGATCAGCGCGGCGAAACGGCGCTTCGCCCGCGAACGGCTCGCCGGTCGCCCCGAGGCGGATTTGCCCCTCCTCGGTGCCGCGTCGAGCTTCAAATCGGGCGGCGCGGCGGGCTCGGCCCATTTCATCGACATCCCCCCCGGCCCGCTGCGGATGAGCCATGTCGACGACATCTACCTGTTCAATAATACGGTCGGCGGGGTGGAGCTGAACGGCGCGGAGCTGCGCGACTGGCTCGAACAGGCGGCCTCGATCTACAACCAGCAGCATCCCGATGGGCAGTTGCGGATGCTCTGCGACCTCAGCTTCGCGAGCTACCATTTCGATGTGATCTCGGGGATCACCTACAAGATCGACCTCTCTCAACCCCCGCGTTTCCGCCCCGATGGCAGCCTGCGCCCCGCCGCGCCCGGCCGCATCCGCGACCTGCGCCATGAGGGCGCCCGGATCAGCAACACCGACCGCTTCATCGTCGTCAGCAATGATTTCCGCCTGTCGGGCGGCGGCGGCTTCAAGCGGCGGGGCCGTCCCGTTCCAATCGATCCGGAGCCGGTGCTGGTGCGCGATCTGCTGCTCGAAGAGATCGACGCACAAGTGGGGCCGCTGCATCTCGACGCCCCACCGATCTGGCGGTTCTCTCCCCTGCCTGGCGCGCGTGCGCTCTACCATACGGGTCCCGGTGCCGGGGCGTATCTCTCCGAACTGAAACAGGCGGGGCTGCGTGCGTCTCACGGACCGGTCGACGCGAACGGGTTTCTGCCCCTCGAGATTTTGCTCTGAGCGCCCGCTGATGCCGCGCCTAATTTTCTTGCATTCTCGCAGCACACCGCCCAAAACTTAATCACGAAACCGTGAGCGCCTCGCCTGCTCGCATGGCGCGCGCGGTTTGAGTTTACCCCCGCGCGCCGCCGGTCAGGATCGGGGCGAAAACGGATTAACGAAGTGAGGGATATCATGCTGCACATCAAACCGGGGCTTTTCGCGGCGCTCGCGCTTGGCCTCTCGGCCACGCTGGCACAGGCCGAAACCAAGATGCCTTTCGCGCTGGACTGGAAATTCGAAGGCCCCTCGGCGCCCTATTTCCTCGCCGTGGACGAGGGCTATTACGGCGAGGCCGGGCTCGACGTGGAGATCGCAGAGGGCAAGGGCTCGCTCGACGCGATTCCGAAAGTGGCGACCGGCGCCTACCCGGTGGGCTTCGCCGATATCAACTCGCTGATGAAATTCCTCGACCAGAACCCCGGCGCACCCGTCACCGCGGTGATGATGGTCTATGACAAGCCGCCCTTCGCCGTGGTCGGCCGCAAGTCGCTGGGCGTGAACGAGCCCAAAGACCTCGAAGGCAAGGTGCTGGGCGCGCCGCCGCCGGATGGCGCCTGGGCGCAGTTCCCGATCTTCGCCAAGGAGACCGGCCTCGACATGGACAAGATCAAGGTCGAGCCCGTCGGCTTCCCCACGCGCGAGCCGATGCTGGCCGAGGGCAAGGTCGATGCGGTCACCGGCTTCTCCTTCTCCTCGACGCTCAACCTCAAGCGCCTCGGTGTCGGCATGGATGACCAGTCGATCCTGCTGATGGCCGATTACGGCGTGGCGCTGTACGGCAACGCGATCATCGTGAACACCGATTACGCGAAAGCCCATCCCGAAGAGATCACGGGCTTCATCAAAGCGACCGCCGAAGGCTGGAAAGCCGCCGTCGCCGATCCGGGCAAGGCCGTGGAAGCGCTTCTCAAGCGCAACCCCGCCGCCGACAAGGATCTGGAGACCGAGCGCCTGCAGATGGCGATCGATGCCAACGTCCTGACCGATTACGTCAAGGAAAACGGCATAGGCGGGATCGACGCGGACCGCATGGCCACCGCGATCGAGCAGACGAAGACCGTCTACGAGTTCCAGAACACGCCTGACGCGGCGCTCTATTTCGACAGCGAATACCTGCCCGACGCGGCAGAGCTGAAGATCGACTGATCCGTCACCGTCTCGGGGGCGGGCGCCGCAGACGCGCCCGCCCCTTTTCTCTGCCTTCTCGCGCCGGACCCTCATGGAAAACCTCATCGACATTCGCGGCGTGACCCACGCCTATCAAACCAAGCATGGCCCCCTGCCCGTGCTCGACCATCTCGACATCCGCGTGCCGCAGGGCGAGTTCTGCGCCGTGGTCGGCCCCTCGGGCTGCGGGAAATCCACCCTCACCCGTCTCGTGGCGGGCTTAATGAAGCCCGATCAGGGCGAGGTCTGGCTGCATGGCGAGAAGGTCACCAGCCCGCGCAAAACCGTCGGCATGGCGTTCCAGAACCCGGTGATGCTGGAATGGCGATCGATCATCGAGAACGTCATGCTGCCCTTGGAGATCGTGGCTCCGGGCATGGCGAAATCCGAGAAGGTCGCGCGCGCCGAACATCTGCTGGAGATGGTGGGCCTGAAGGGGTTCGAGACCAAGCGCCCCTCCGAGCTGTCCGGCGGGATGCGCCAGCGCGCCTCGCTCTGCCGCGCCATCGTGCATAAGCCCGACGTGCTGATCATGGACGAACCCTTCGGCGCGCTCGACAATTTCACCCGCGAGGATCTGTGGCAGACGATGCGCGACCTGCGCGCCGCCGAGCCCTTCACCGCCGTGCTGATCACCCACGACCTGCGCGAGAGCGTGTTCCTCGGCGATCAGGTCATCGTGCTCTCGGGCCGCCCGGCACATACGCAATATGTGCTGGATGTCGACCTGCCGAAGGATCGCACGATCGACGTTCTCTACGAGCCGAAAGCCGTCGACATGCTGCATTTGCTGCGCGACCAAATCCGCATCGCTCAGGGCCGCGACGAGGAGATGCACTGATGGACTTCAAGAAAATCCTCACCCCGATCCTGTCGATCATCGCCTTCCTCGCGATCTGGGAATTCATCGTCTGGGCGAATGGCTGGCCGAATTACGTCATGGCCTCGCCCTCGGACCTGCCCGCCGCCTATGTCCGCTACTGGAACCTGTTCCTGATCGATAGCTGGCAGACGCTGTGGCGCACCGTGGCGGGCCTCGCGATCTCGATCGTGTTCGGCACGTTTCTCGGCATGGTGATGGGCTTTTCGCGCACCGCCCGCGATGCGCTCTATCCGCTGCTGGTGGGCTTCAACGCAGTGCCGAAAGCGACCGTGGTGCCGGTGCTCGCGCTTCTCTTCATCGGCGCGCATGACTTCAACACCGTGCTGATGGCCTTCATGATCTCCTTCTTCCCGATCGCGGTGTCGGTGGGGATCGGCCTGTCCACGCTGGAGCCCGAATATCGCGATATTCTCGGCGCGCTCGGGGCCTCGAAATTCACCATCTTCCGCAAGATTGCCCTGCCGAAAACCCTGCCCGAGTTCTTTGGCGCGCTGAAGGTCTCGGTGACGCTGGCCTTCATCGGCACCAACCTCGTCGAGATCATCTCGCCGCATGGCAAAGGCCTCGGCGCGCTGTTCCTGTCGGGCCAGACCAACGGGGATTACCCGCTGATGTTCGCGGTGCTGATCGCCTTGGCCTTCCTGGGCATCCTGCTCTACTACGCCGTCGTCGCGCTGGAGAAGATCTTCGCAGGCTGGGCGGAACGGCAACCGGGCTGAGGGGGCTCTGCCCCCGCCGCCGGAAGGCGACAAAATTTAACAGCGAGGGGGCTCTGCCCCCTCGGGCTTCGCCCTCACCCCCGGGATATTTTCGCCAAGGCGAAGGGGGGCCGCTCCGCGATCCGATAAAGAAAAACCGCCCGCACGTCTCTCTCGTGCGGGCGGTTTTGCGTTTCAGGTCGGAGACCGGATCAGGTCTTGAAGATCCGGTAGATCGCCGGGATCACGAGCACGGTCAGCAGGGTCGAGCTGAGCAGACCGAACAGCAGCGAGATCGCGAGACCCTGGAAGATCGGGTCGGCCAAGATCACCACCGCGCCGATCATCGCCGCGATCGCGGTCAGCAGGATCGGCTTGAAGCGGATGGCCCCCGCCTCGATCAGCACCTCGGTCGGCGATTTGCCCTCGTGGCTGCCGTGGCGGATAAAGTCCACCAACAGGATCGAGTTGCGCACGATGATCCCCGCCAGCGCGATGAAACCGATCATCGACGTGGCCGAGAACGGCGCGTGGAAGATCCAGTGACCGAGCATGATCCCGAGGAAGGTCAGCGGCACCGGGGTCAGGATCACCAGCGGCAGGCGGAACGAGCCGAACTGCGCGACGACGAGGATGTAGATCCCCAGAAGCGCCACGGCGAAGGCTGCGCCCATGTCGCGGAAGGTCACCCAGGTCACCTCCCATTCGCCGTCCCACAAGAGCGTCACATGGCTCTCGTCCTGCGGCTGACCGTGCAGCGACACGACCGGTTTCTCGCCCTTGGGCCAGTCCATGTTGTTGATCGCATCGTCGACGGCGAGCATCCCGTAGAGCGGCGCCTCGAACTTGCCGGCGAGCTCTGCGGTGACCATCTCGGCCTCGCGCCCGTTATGGCGGAAGATCGGATAGGACGCCTTTTCCTTGTCGACGCTGACCACGTCGCCAAGCTCCACCACGCCGCGCGCGCCGGGCAGGACATTGGCCGGGATCGGCGTCGAGAGCGTTTCCTCGTTCATCACCTTGTTCGACTTCGAGCGCTCCATCACGATCGGGATCGGCTGGCGCTCCTGCCCGCGATGGGAATAGCCCACCGTGGTCGAACCGTTCAGCATCCCCAGCGTGTCCCAGACATCGCCCTCGGAGACCGAGTAGAACTCCAGATCGTCGGAATTGACCGTGGCGCGCAGCTTGTCGGGCTGGATGCCGAAGCTGTTATCCACGTCGACGATATACGGCACCTGCTTGAAGGCGTCCTCGATCCGGCGGGCAGCGTCACGGCGCATCTCGGGCGTCGGGCCATAGACCTCGGCCAGAAGCGTCGCGATCACCGGCGGACCCGGCGGCGGTTCGACCGTCTTCAGGCTCGCGCCTTCGGGCAGCTTGATCGCCTTGATCTTGTCGCGGATCTCCAGCGCAATCTCGTGGCTGGTGCGGTCCCGTTCCCCTTTCGGCGCAAGCTGAAGCTCGACATCGCCCTGATTGGGCTGCGCGCGCAGGTAGTAGTGGCGCACGAGCCCGTTGAAGTTGAACGGCGCGGAGGTGCCCGCATGGGTCTGCACCGAGAGCACCTCGGGCAGCTTGGTCACGATCTCGGCCACTTGCTGAGCGACCGCATCCGTGCCCTCGACCGAGGTGCCCGCAGGCATATCGACCACGACCGAGAGTTCGGATTTGTTGTCGAAGGGCAGCAGTTTCACAGTGACATGCTTGGTATAAAGCAGCCCCAGCGAGCCGAAGGACAGCACCGACACGACCAGCAGGAACAGACCCGAGCGGCCTTTGGTCTTCAGGATCGGACGCGCCACAGCGCTGTACATCCGGCCGAGCTTGCCGCCCGCATGTTCGCCGCCATAGGCGTCGTCATCGCCGTGATGGCCATGCAGCTGCGCCTTGCCCGCGACCTTCACCATCAGCCAGGGCGTGATGATGACCGCCACGAAGAAGGAGAAGATCATAGCCGCCGAGGCCACCGCCGGAATAGGCGACATGTAAGGCCCCATCAGCCCCGACACGAAGAGCATCGGCAGCAGCGCGGCGACAACGGTCAGGGTGGCGACAATGGTGGGGTTGCCCACCTCGGCCACCGCCTCGATCGCCTTGGTCACGCGCGAGCCCGGCGTCTTCATCGCCCAGTGTCGCGCGATATTCTCGATCACCACGATGGCGTCATCGACGAGAATACCGATCGCGAAGATCAGCGCGAAGAGCGACACCCGGTTCAGCGTGAAGCCCATGATATAGGCCGCAAACAGCGTCAGCAGGATCGTCACCGGAATGACGACCGCGACCACGATGGATTCGCGCCAGCCGATCGCGACCAGCACGAGGCCCACGATCGAGATCGTCGCGAGGCCAAGGTGGAACAGCAGTTCGTTGGCCTTCTCGTTCGCGGTCTCGCCATAGTCGCGGGTGACCTTCACCTCGACATTGTCGGGGATCAGCTGGCCATGCAGCTCGTGCACGCGGTCGAGGATATGTTCGGCCACGACCACGGCGTTGGAGCCCGCGCGCTTGGCGATGGCGAGGGTCACGGCAGGCGAGCGCTCGATCTTGCCATTGGCGTCGCGCTGCACATTGGAGACGATATGGTCCGAGGCGTCCGGCACATAGGAGACCTTCGCGACATCGGCCACATAGACGGGGCGGTTGTCGCGCGTGGTCAGCAGGAGGCCCGCGATCTCGGAAGGCGCGGTCAGCGTCTCCCCTGCCGAAAGGCTGATCTGTTTGCCCTCATGGCGGATATTGCCAGTGTTGAAGGCGCGGTTCGCCTGCGTGACCTTGTTCGAGAGCTGCTGCAGCGTCACGCCGTAAAGCGCGAGCTTGTCGGGCTCGGGTTCGATGCGAATCTCGCTCGTGGCGTCGCCCACCAGATAGGTCAGGCCGACGTTCTGGATCTTCGTGACCTCGGTCTGCAATTCGCGCGCGACACGGGTCAGCTCGTCGCTGTCGACCTGCGCGCCGTCCTTGCCGGTCAGCGTCAGCGAGACGATCGCCACATCGTCGATCCCGCGGCCCACGATCACCGGATCGGGGATGCCTTTCGGGATCTTGTCCATATTCGCGCGGACTTTTTCATGCACGCGCAGGATCGCGGCATCCGACGAGGTGCCGACCTTGAAGCGCGCCATCACCAGCGAATAGTCGTCCTGCGTGCGCGAATAGACGTGCTCGACCTCGTTGATGCCCTGCACGATGGTTTCCATCGGCTCGGTCACCAGCTTCATCGCGTCCTGCGCCTTCAGACCCGGCGCCTGCAGGTGGATATCCACCATCGGCACGGAAATCTGCGGCTCTTCCTCGCGCGGCAGCGAGATCAGCGCGACGAGACCCACCGCGATTGCGGCGAGGATCATCAGCGGCGTCAGCGCCGAGCGGATGAAGGACTTCGTGAGTCCCCCCGCGATCCCCAGCTTGACGTGGATTTCGTCGTCGGGCGTCTCGGGCCCGGTGCCTTGGTTATTGCTCATCGTTCGGCACCACCGTGTCGCCGGCGTTCAGGCCGGTAAGAACTTCGACCATGTCCTGGCCGTCGATATTGACCTGAACGCCCGGCACGACCGTGCGCAGATAGGTGCCGTCCGCTTCCTTCACGCGGACGAAATCGAGCCCGGTGCGGTTGAAGACATAGTCCTGCGGGATGACGATCGCGTCACGCTCGCCCATCGGCAGCTTCACCAGAAGCCGCGCGCCGACGAAGCGCGAATCCAGATCGGGCACTTCGACATCGGCCTGCACCCGGCCGCCCTCGATTTCGGGGTAAATCTTGGCCAGCTTGCCCTCGATCTCCTTGCCGTCGGGGTCGGTGATCATGATCGTGTCGCCCATGTGCAGCGTGTCGGCGTGGCGCTCGGGGATCGACAGACGCAGGAAGAACCCGCCGCCGCCGATCGTCGCGATGGTCTCGCCGCCCATGATGACGGCATCCTTGGTGACCGGAACGGTCACGACCTTACCGTCGATCGGCGCGGTCACGGTGCCGAATTCCTGCTGCTGTTCATAGACCTTGCGCTGCGCTTTCTGCGCCGCGATCTGGCCCTCGTAGACATTCACCTGCGTCTGAAGCTGATCGACATTCTGCGAGGTCGAGACGCCCCGCGCCTGCAATTCCTGCCCGCGCTTGAGCTCGGTCTTCGCGTTTTCCAGCTGCGCTTCGAGCGCATTGATCTGCGCATCGACCGCACCGATCTGATAATCGAGCGTCTGGTCGGTGATCTTTCCGATCTCCTGACCGGCTTTGACCTCGTCGCCCTCGGTCACGTCAAGCGCGGTGATCGTGCCCGAAATCCGTGCACGCGCCGCAATCGTGTTCTTTGCCTCGACCTGCCCGTAGACAGACTTCCAATCGGTCACGACCTGCGGTTCGACCGTAATCGCCCCGTCCTGCGCCAACGCGATTCCCGGCAGGATCAACGCGGCGAATGCCAACGGCAGAAGCTTCAACGTCATCTCGGGTTCCCTTCCCTTACCGGCGCGCCCCTGCGCCTGCAATTTATATTCCGCTTATTGAATATGTATTCACCCAACAGAATACAACCACTCCAGAGGCCCGAATTCATTGACCTGTGTCATGGCCGCATCGCCGGGGGTTTTCGCTTTCACTTTCATGCGCTAAAGCCTTTCCCGCAACAGTCTTGGAGATGGTGAGATGCACGATATCCGCGCAATCCGCGAAAACCCCGAAGAATTCGACGCGCAGCTGGCGCGGCGGGGGCTCTCGCCGCTCTCGCCCGAGATTCTCGCGATGGACGAGGCGCGCCGCACGGCGATCCACGCCGCCGAGACCGCGAAAGCCGATCAGAACGCCGCGTCGAAGCAAGTCGGCGCCGCGAAAGCGAAGGGCGACGAGGCCGAATTCGAGCGCCTGCGCGCACTGGTGACCGAGAAGAAAGCCGAAGTCGCGCAGATGCAGACCGAGGCGGGCGAGCTCGACGGCAAGCTGCGCGATCTGCTGATGACGATCCCGAACCTGCCGCTGGCCGATGTGCCCGATGGTGCAGATGAGGACGAGAATGTCGAAGTGAGCCGCTGGGGCACGCCGCGCGAATTCGCCTTTGATCCGAAAGAGCATTTCGAGCTGTCCGCGGTGGGTGGCGAGATGGATTTCGAGACGGCGGCGAAGCTGTCGGGCTCGCGTTTTGTGGTGCTCAAGGGCGGGGTCGCCCGCGTCCACCGGGCGCTCGCGCAATTCATGCTCGACCTGCATGTCGACAAGCACGATCTGTCCGAGAACATCACCCCCGTGCTGGTGCGCGACGAGGCGATGATGGGCACCGGGCAACTGCCGAAATTCGCTGAGGACAGCTATCAGACGACGAATGGCTGGTGGCTGATCCCCACCGCCGAGGTGACGCTGACCAACTACGCCAATGGCGAAGTGATGGACGCTGCCGCCCTGCCCCAGCGCATGTGCGCCCACACCAACTGTTTCCGCTCGGAAGCCGGGTCCGCAGGCAAGGACACGTCGGGGATGCTGCGTCAGCACCAGTTCGAGAAGGTCGAGATGGTGACGCTCTGCACGCCCGAGACCGCGATCGACGAGCATGAGCGCATGACGAAATGCGCCGAGGCTGTGCTGGAGGCGCTGGAGCTGCCCTATCGTCGTATCGTGCTCTGCACCGGCGACATGGGGTTCGGCGCGCAGAAGACCTACGATCTCGAGGTCTGGCTGCCGGGTCAGAACACCTATCGCGAGATTTCCTCGGTCTCCACCTGCGGCACCTTCCAGGCGCGACGGATGAACGGGCGCTACAAGCCCGAAGGCGGCGGCAAGCCCGAATTCATCGCGACGCTCAACGGCTCGGGCCTCGCGGTCGGTCGCTGCCTGATCGCGGTGCTGGAGAACGGTCAGGAAGAGGACGGCTCAGTCACCCTGCCCGCCTGCCTGCACCCCTATCTGGGCGGCAAGACCCGGCTGGTCGACGGCAAGCTGACCTGACACTGCGACCCGGCGACGCAAGACTCCGGCCGGGAACGTTGTTAACGTTTCCGTGTTCGAAGTGAGTCGCCGGGAGAGCTGCACATGTCCGTAACAGTCACGCACAAGCGGGATAGCGTCTTGATGAGGCGCATTCTCGAGATCGGCGAGGATCAGATTCCCGCGCAGATCATCGCGATGCGCCGGGAAAAGACGCTGTCGAAACTGATGGCGGAGATCAATGCGAGCGTGCTTTCGGACTCGACCGAAGAGCGCGCACGCGCCCAAGCGGCCCTCGATCGGCTGGGCTTTCTGTAAAGCGCGTCGGCCTCGCCGAAACGAAAAACGCCCGCCGAAGATCGACATCTTCCGGCGGGCGTTTTCTTTCAGGATTAAAGGCTTACTCGCCCTTTTTCGCCTCGCGCGCTTTCCGCGCCGATTCCTTGTGGGCCGAGCGCTTCTTCGCATCGACGTGCTTTTTCAGGCGCGACGGGATCGACTTCTTGCGATCCTTATAGGGGTTCGTCTTGCCCTGATCGCGCATGTAGAGGCGGATCGGCGTGCCCGGCATGTCGAAGCTCTCGCGCAGACCGTTGACCAGATAGCGCTCGTAGCTTTCGGGGATCTTGTCGGTATGGGTCGATTTCACCACGAAGCCCGGCGGACGGGTCTTCGCCTGCGTGATGTAGCGCAGCTTGATCCGACGGCCTCCGGGAGCCGGCGGCGGGTGCGCCTCGGTCATCGCGGTCAGCCAGTTGTTCAGCTTCGCGGTCGGCACGCGGCGGTTCCAGACCTCATGGGCCTTCAGGATCGCATTGTGCAGCCGGTCGAGCCCCTTGCCCGTCTTGGCCGAGACGGTCACCAGCGGCGCACCTTTCAGCTGCGGCAGCAGGCGCTCGAACGCCTCGCGCAGTTCCTTCAGCTTCTCAGGTTTGTCTTCTTCGAGATCCCATTTATTCGCGGCAACCACAACCGCGCGCCCCTCGGTCTCGGCGAAATCGGCGATCCGCAAGTCTTGGGTTTCAAAGGGAATATTCACGTCGAGCAGCACCACGACCACTTCGGCGAAGCGCACCGCGCGCAGGCCATCGGCCACGCTCAGCTTCTCGACCTTGTCGGTGACCCGCGCCTTCTTGCGCATCCCCGCCGTGTCCCAGATCCGCATCGGCGTGCCCATGAAATCTGCGGTGACCGAGATCGCGTCGCGGGTAATCCCGGCCTCGGGGCCGGTCAGCAGGCGGTCTTCGTTGAGGATCTTGTTGATCAGCGTCGACTTGCCCGCATTCGGGCGCCCGATCACGGCAAGCTGCAGCGGCTTCGTGGCGGAGGGCGGCTGGTAGGCGGGGATATCGCCTTCCTCGAGCTCGTCCTCGATCACGATATCGGTGACTGGGGCGTTCGCGGCATTACGTTCGGCGAATTCGTCGGCCAGCGGCACCAGCGCGGTGTAGAGATCGTCGAGACCTTCGCCATGCTCGGCCGAGATCCGCAGCGGCTCGCCCAGACCAAGGCTCCACGCCTCTATCGCGCCCGCATCGCCTGCCGCCCCTTCGGCCTTGTTGGCCGCGAGGATGACGTTGGCGTTCTTCTTGCGCAGGATATCGGCGAAAATCTCGTCGGCGGGCGTCACGCCCACGCGCGCGTCGATCATGAAGAGGCAGATATCGGCCTCTTCCACGGCGCGCTCGGTCAGGCGGCGCATCCGGCCCTGAAGGCTGTCGTCTTCGGCCAGTTCCAGACCGGCCGAGTCGATCACGATGAAACGCAGATCGCCCAGACGCGCATCGCCCTCGCGCAGGTCGCGCGTGACGCCGGGCATGTTATCGACAAGCGCGAGTCGCTTGCCGACAAGCCGGTTGAACAGCGTCGATTTTCCGACATTCGGGCGGCCTACGATGGCCAGGGTAAAGCTCATGATGCCCTCCTTGGGCGGTCGTAAGCGGCCCCCTTACACCCTAAAGGGCTCACTGAAAAGCGTGCAGTTTCCCATCGCCGCCGACGACGTAGAGGGTGCGCCCCGCCACGACCGGATCGGTCGCAGCCCCGCCCGGGATCTTCGCTTGCCCGATCAGGCTGCCGTCGATCGGGCTGAAGACGCGCAGCACGCCGTCGGAAGACGCGACGAACAGCTTGTTGCCAGCGAGAACCGGGCCGTAGCTTGCGACGATGTCGCGCTGCCGCTTCGGCTTATCCTTGGTGTAATAGGGCAGATCCTTGGACCAGATCTGATCGCCGGTCTTGGCATCGAGACGCACGATCTTGCCCTGATCGGAAACGAGGAAGATCGAGCCGCCCGCAACCTGAACGGGGCTGTTGGCCCCTTCGGTCGCGGTCCAGATCCGCTCGCCGGAATTCACGTCGAAGGCTGCCAGCTTGCCCGCCGAGGAGCCCGCGTAGACGGTATCGCCCACGACGACAGGATCGCCGGTCAGATCGACGATATTGGCATAGCCCACACCCGGACGTGCGCCCGGCACTTTGGAGTTCCACATCTGCATCCCGCTTTGCGGCAGGACGCCGCTCAGGAAGCCAGAGGAGAACGGGAAGATCACCATGCGGTCGGTGACGGCAGGCGAGGAGACGCCGGTCATGCCCGAAGCCGACGGCGCACCCGGCACCTGCCAGATTTCCTTGCCGTCGCTGGCGCGGATCGCCCAGGCCGAGGAATCGCGCGCGACCACATAGACCACGCCGTTCTTCACGGTCGGCGCACCGCCGATGCCTGCGTCGAAATATTGCCGCCACCTGATGCCGCCGGTGGCTGCGTCGATCGCGACGAGCTCGGCGAAATCGGAGGTCACGTAGACCGTGCCGTTGGCATAGGCCACGCCGCCGCCCGAAGCATCGCCCTGACGATCGCCCGGAGGCGTGATGTCGGTCTGCCAGACGCGCCCGCCATTCGTCGCGGTCGCGGTGACACGGGCCTGACTGTCGAGCGTATAGACCTTGCCGCCACCCACGATCGGATCGGCGGTGATGCGGTAGCGACGCGCATTGCCCGAACCGATATCGGCGGACCAGACCGGCGTCGTGCCATTGCCGAGCGCCGCGTTGAACAGACTATGCGTGGCCGAGCCAGCCCGCTGCGGCCATTCGGCATTGCTCACCTGACGCGGCAGCGAGATCGGCAGCGACTGCTGGGCGGGCGCATCGGCCAGCGGCAGCCCCTCTTCCGCGCGCAGCGCGTCGCGGGGCGAGAGACGCTCGCCGGGAAGGATCGTCTCCTTGGTACAGCCTGCCACGAAAGCCGCCACACTCAGCACGCAGATCGTCTTGCTCAGCTTCACGCCCGTTCCCCCTGCCTGTCTCGGCTCTCTTGCAGTGCCCGCACGCCCGATAAAGGCGCGCCGGTTCAACCCTTTACTCTTGCGGTGCCGGAGCGGTCTGCCCCGGCTGGGTCGGCACTTCGCCACCCAGCGCCACAATCAACTCTGTCGCGCGTTGTTGCAAGCCCGGCGTGAGGCCGGCGTCCTGAAGAATCTGCTGGGCGATCGAGATCGCACCGTCCCTGTCGCCCGATGCGACGGCTGCGGCCGCCTGCTGCTCCATCGCCAGAAGGCGGTAGGGCGCGCCGGGGGTAGCCAGCTCCTGCAGCGTCGCGTCGCGCTTGGCCGCATCCATCTTGTCGCCCGCCGCGATCACCGCCTTGAGCTTCGCGAGATCGCTGATCGAAAGCGGCAGGCCCTGCTCGGCGCTGACTGCGTCGAAGAATTTGATCGCCTCGTCGGGCTTGCCCGCCTCGATCGCGGCGTCGCCCTGCATGATCTTGAGAACCGCGGTGCGGCCGGGACCGTCGGGCGTGACCTTGGCGAGATCGGCGCTGGTGGCGTCACCGTTTACGGCCGCCATCACCTGATCGCCAAAGGCGCGCGCATCGGCCTCGGTCTTTTCCTTCTGCCACGCATTCCAAGCGGTGCCGCCGACGATCGCGAGGATGATAACCGCGCCGATCCAGCCCCATTTCTTGAACGCCGCCCAGAGCTTGTCCTGACGCACGGCATCGGTGACTTCGTCGATGAAACTGTCGGTATCACTCACGCGCGGGTCTCCTCGTAGCTTTGGCGCCCCTCTTACACGGCTCCCCCGGCGCTGCCAAGGGCCGCACGGACTGCGCTGTTCATGCCGGTCCCTGAGGAATGCAAGCCTTGAGATCACGCGCCGCTCTCGGTAAGTTGAACGCTGCGGTTCAGTCCCCATTTTGGCGAGACGCCGTGCCCACATACAGGAGCCCGCCGATGCGTCCGGTCCCGATCCTTAACGCGATCCTCGTTCTTGTCGCGCTCTACCTTCTGGTGTTCGAGCGCGACCGCCTGATGGGCTATCTCGGCGATGCCGCGACGCCTGCCGAGCAAGCGCAGCAGGTCGAGGAGACCGGCACCCCCGCCGTGCCGGTGCAGGCGATGGTCTCGACCGCGCAGCCGCTCGATCAGGGCGTTCTCACGCGCGGGCAAACCGAGGCCGCGCGACGCGTTGAGGTGCGCTCCGAGACGACGGGCAAGGTGATTTCCGAGCCGCTCGGCAAGGGCGCGCAGGTCGAAAAGGATCAACTGCTGTGCAAGCTCGATCCTGGCACGCGGCCCGCAGCGCTGGCCGAAGCGCAGGCCCGGCTGGCCGAGGCGCGGCTCAACGCCACCGCTGCCGAGAAGCTGAAAGAGGGCGGTTACCGTTCGGAAACCTCCACCGCCTCCGCGCAATCGGCGCTCGAAGCGGCCAGCGCCGCCGTCGGGGCCGCGCAGACAGAACTGGCGCGGCTTGAGATCACCGCGCCCTTTGCCGGGATGATCGAGGAAGACACCGCCGAACTCGGCGCGCTTCTGTCGGCGGGCGGGCTTTGCGCCACCGTGATCCAGCTCGATCCGATCAAACTGGTGGGATACGTCCCTGAGACCGAGATCGACCGGGTCAAGACCGGCGCGATGGTCGGCGCACGCCTCGCGACCGGGCGCGAGGTGATGGGCAAGGTCACCTTCGTCTCGCAATCGGCGGATGCCGCCACGCGCACTTTCCGGATCGAGGCCGAAGCGCCCAATGGCGACCATTCGATCCGCGAAGGGCAGACGGTCGAGATGATCGTCGCCGCCGATGGGACCAAGGCGCATTTCCTGCCCGCCTCCGCGATGACGCTGAATGATCAGGGCAAGCTGGGCGTGCGGCTCGCGGTAGACGGCGTGGCCCGTTTCTCCCCGGTCGACTTCCTGCGTGACACGCCAGAGGGTGTCTGGCTGGCGGGCCTGCCGGAGAGCGTGACGGTGATCGTGGTCGGACAGGACTACGTCACCGAGGGCTCGCCCGTGGCCGTGACCCTCGTCGATCACGCGCCGGGCGATGCGGCCCAAGACACGCCTGCCCCCATGACGCCCGCCCCGCAAACCGATGGCGACGCCACCGACGGGGCCGCGCAATGACCGGCATCGTCGATTGGGCCGCAGCACGCGCACGGATGGTGATCGCCTTCGTGGCGATCTCGATCCTCGCGGGGCTCACCGCCTATCTGAGCCTGCCCAAGGAAGGCGAGCCGGATATCGAGATTCCGATGCTGTTCATCTCGGTCCCCTTCCCCGGCATCTCGGCCACCGATTCCGAGAAGCTGCTGGTCAAGCCGATGGAGACCGAACTGGGCGGGCTCGACGGGCTCGACAAGATGACCGGCATCGCGAAGGAGAATTACGCGGGGCTGATGCTCGAATTCGACTTCGGCTGGGACAAGACGAAAATCATCGCCGATGTGCGCGATGCGATGAACACTGCCGAGGGCAAGTTCCCCGACGGGGCCGAGAAATATTCGATCAACGAAATCAACTTCTCCGAGTTTCCGATCGTCGTGGTGACGCTGTCGGGCAACGCGCCCGAGCGCACGCTGCAAAAGCTCGCCCGCGAATTGCAAGACGAGGTCGAGGGGCTGGAGCCGGTGCTGGAAGCCCAGATCGCAGGCCAGCGCGACGAGATGCTGGAAGTGGTGATCGATCCTCTGAAGCTGGAGGCGTATAACGTCACAGCGCCCGAGCTGATCAATGTCGTGCAGGCCAACAACCAGCTGATCGCGGCAGGCGAAGTCGAGACCGATGGCGGCGCGTTCTCGGTTAAGATCCCCGCGACCTTCGAGACCGCGCAGGATGTCTATGCGCTGCCGGTGAAGAAGAACGGCGAGAGCGTCGTGACGCTGGGCGATCTGGCCGATATCCGCCTGACTTTCGAGGACCGCACCGGCACTGCGCGCTTCAACGGCGAGCCGACGGTGGCGCTGCAGATCGTCAAGCGCAAAGGCTACAACGTCATCGACACGGTGGACCTGCTGCGCAAGACGGTGGCCGAGACCGAGAGCAAATGGCCCGAGCCGCTGCAACGCGCGGTCGATGTGGGCATCTCGCTCGATCAATCCAAAACCGTGGGCGCGATGGTCAGCCAACTCGAAGGCTCGGTGCTGACCGCGATCGCGCTGGTGATGATCGTGGTGCTGGCGACGCTGGGCACGCGCTCGGCGCTGCTGGTGGGCTTCGCAATCCCGACGTCGTTTTTGCTGACCTTCCTGCTGCTGGGCGCAATGGGCGTGCCGATCTCGAATATCGTGATGTTCGGCCTGATCCTCGCGGTGGGGATGCTGGTCGATGGCGCGATCGTCGTGGTGGAATATGCCGACAAGCGGATCTCGGAGGGCTCCGGCCCGATGGCCGCCTACACCGAAGCCGCCAAGCGCATGTTCTGGCCGGTGGTGTCGTCCACGGCGACGACGCTCTGCGCCTTCCTGCCGATGCTGTTCTGGCCGGGCGTGCCGGGCGAATTCATGGGAATGCTGCCGGTCACGATCATTTTCGTGCTCTCGGCCTCGCTGGTCGTGGCGCTGATCTACCTGCCGGTCGTGGGCGGCGTCGCGGGCCGGATGAGCCGTCGTCTCGACATGGGCGCGCGGGTCATCAAGGGCTGGCCGTACGGGCTGCGCCTGCTGCTTGCCGTAGCTTCGGCCGGACTCGTCTTCCTCGGCGCGCTGCTGACGCTCAACCCGGCCTTCTTCTCGGGCACGCATACCGCCTCGGGCAATCTTCTGGCCTCGCTGCCCGGCGTGATCCTGTTCGTGATCGCGACGCTGCTCAGCTCGATCACCTTCACGGCGGCTAAGCCCCAAGGCAAACCGAAGCCCATCGAGGCGGGCTATCGCCGCCGCCCCTTCGGCTATTTCACCGCCGCCATCGCGGGCAATCCGATCATGCCGCTGATCGTGGTCGCGGTGATCGTGACCAGCGTCGTCATGACCTTCGGCTATTACGGCAAGAACAATAACGGCACCCAGTTCTTCACCGATAGCGAGGTGGAGCAGGCGATCGTCTATATCCGGGGCCGCGGCAACCTCTCGCTGACCGAGAAGGACGCGCTGCTGCAGGAAGCCGAAAACATGGTGATCGGCACGCCCGGCGTGGGCGCGGTCTTCTCCTTCGCGGGCGAAGGCGGGCTGAACCAGAACAATGGCGGGGCCAGCGCGCCGCGCGACACGATCGGTCAGATTCAGGTCGAGATGATCCCCTGGGCCGAGCGCAAGGACGATCCGGCGCTCGATGGCGATGTGGTGATGGAGAAGATCATGGCGAAGATCGCCACGATCCCCGGCATCCAGTCCGAATATCTCGCTCAGGATCGCGGACCGTCCTCCGGCAAGCCGATCCAGCTGCGGCTCGAAGGCGACGATTTCGTAGCGCTCGACAAGGCCGTGCGGCAGGTAGAGGCGCATATGGCGGATATGAAGGGCGTCACCGCGATCGAGGATACCCGCCCCCTGCCCGGCATCGACTGGGTGATCGACGTGGACGTGACCCGCGCGGGCCGTTTCGGCGCGGATGTGGCGACGGTGGGCGGCATGGTGCAGCTGGTGACGCGCGGCATCCTGCTGGACACGATGCGCGTGCCCTCGTCTGACGAGGAGATCGAAATTCGCGTGCGCCTGCCCGAGGAAGACCGGGTTCTCTCGACCCTCGACACGCTCAAGCTGCGCACCTCCGAGGGGCTGGTGCCGCTCGCGAATTTCATCACCCGCACGCCCGCCCCCAAGCTGGGCCAGATCGACCGGATCGACCAGACCCGCTATTACGACATCAAGGCCGGGGTCGAAGAGGGCCTCACCAATGACGACGGCCAGCCGATCACCGGCAACGAGCGGATCGCGGCACTGGGAGAGTGGCTCGATACTGAGGCCACCCTGCCGCCGGGCGTCAGCTACGAATGGTCCGGCGATCTGGTCGAGCAGAACGAGAGCCAGGATTTCCTGATGACTGCCTTCGGCGGTGCGCTGGCGCTGATGTTCGTGATCCTGCTCGCGCAGTTCAACAGCTTCTACAATTCGGTGCTGGTGCTGCTGGCGGTTGTGCTGTCCACGGCAGGCGTGCTGATCGGGATGCTGGTGATGGGCCAGCAATTCTCGATCATCATGACCGGCGTGGGCATCGTCGCGCTGGCCGGGATCGTGGTGAACAACAACATCATCCTGATCGACACCTATCAGGAATTCTCGCGCTACATGCCCGAGCTCGAGGCGATCATCCGCACCGCCGAGGCCCGTCTGCGGCCCGTGCTGCTGACCACGATCACCACGATGGCGGGGCTCGCGCCGATGATGTTCGGCCTGTCGCTCGACTTCTTCAATGGCGGCTATTCGATCGACAGCCCGACGGCGCTCTGGTGGAAGCAACTGGCGACCGCAGTGGTGTTCGGCCTTGGCACCGCGACCGTGCTGACGCTGGTTCTCACGCCCGCGCTGCTGGCGATCCGGGTCTGGTTCAACACCGGCGCCTATCGCGGGACCAAGGCGCTTTCGGCACTTATGCAGGGCATCGACAGCCGGGCCGCGCGCGACCTCGCGCTGGAACGTGCGATGCGCAAAATGCGAGGGCGCGAGATCATCTGGGAGGATGGCGAACCCGAAGGCGGCGTGAAGCCGCATCTGGTGACACGGCCCGACGCGGCGGAGTGAAGCTGCGAAAATGCCCGGGCGGCTAGCCCGGGCCGCGCCCGACCCTCCCCCCGGGAGGGCGCAATGGCGATTTCGGCGCAGGCACAACCGACCTGCGGGCTTTCGAGATAAAGCGCCAAGCCTCGCAGGGATGGGCGGCGCCCACCCAAGGGTCGGGCGCCGCCCTTCACGCGTTACGCCGCCCCTTGCTCCGCCTCGTCTTCCTCTTCCGCCGATTGCCGCGCCCACATCGAGGCATAGCGCCCGCGCTGTGCCAGCAACTCCTCGTGGCGCCCGCGCTCGATGATCTCGCCCTTGTCGAGCACGAGAATCTGATCGGCATCCGCGATGGTCGACAGACGGTGCGCGATGGTGATCACGGACCGCCCCTCGCCCATCGCCTTCAGGCTCATCTGGATATCGCGTTCGGTCTGCGTATCCAGCGCCGAGGTCGCCTCATCGAGCAACAGGATTGGCGGGTTCTTCAGGATCGTGCGCGCGATGCCCACCCGCTGCTTCTCGCCGCCCGAGAGCTTCAGCCCCCGCTCGCCCACGGCCGTGTCATAGCCTTCGGGCAGGCTGAGCACGAAGTCATGGATGCGTGCTGCCTTCGCGGCCGCGACGATCTCCTCGTCCGTGGCATCGGCGCGCCCATAGGCGATATTGTAGCGGATCGTGTCGTTGAAGAGCACCGTATCCTGCGGCACCACGCCGATCGACTGCTGCAGGCTCTCCTGCGTCACGTCGCGCAGGTCCTGATCGTCGATGCGGATCGCGCCGCCGGTCACCTCGTAGAAACGGAACAGCAGGCGCCCGATCGTCGACTTGCCCGAGCCCGAGGGCCCGACCAGCGCCACGGTCTGGCCAGCGGGCACGTCGAAGGAAATCCCCTTCAGGATCGGCCGCGTCGGGTCATAGGCGAATTCGACATGGTCGAAGCTGATATGCCCGCCTTTCACTTTCAGAACGTCTGCATCCTCTTTGTCCTGAATTTCGGCCGGTTGCTGCAACAAATCGAACATTTCGCCCATATCGACCAGCGCCTGCCGGATCTCGCGATATACTGTGCCGAGGAAGCCCAGCGGCATGGTGATCTGGATCATGTAGGCCTGCACCATGACGAAATCGCCGACCGTCAGCGTGCCCGCCTGCACCTGCATCGCGGCCATGACCATCACCGTCACAAGCCCGATCGTGATGATCAGCGTCTGGCCCGCATTGAGCGCCGCGAGCGACTGGCCGGTCTTCACCGCCATCGCCTCGTAGCCCTTCATCGAGTCGTCGTAACGTTCGGCCTCGCGTTTGGCCGCGCCGAAATATTTCACCGTCTCGAAGTTCAGCAGGCTGTCGATCGCCTTCTGGTTCGCCGCCGTATCGGCCTTGTTCATCTCGCGCCGGATATTCACGCGCCATTCGGTGACCTTGAAGGTGAACTTGATATAGGCCGCGATGGTGACCAGCACGACCGCCGCGTAGCGCCAGTCGAAGACCACCGCGAAGATGATCGCCACCAGCGTCAGCTCGACGATCAGCGGGCCGACCGAGAACAGCATGAAGCGCAGCAGGAACTCGACGCCTTTCACCCCGCGTTCGATGATCCGGCTGAGGCCGCCGGTCTTGCGGGTGATGTGATAGCGCAGGCTCAACTGATGCATATGAGTGAAGGTCTGCAGCGCCAGATGACGCAGCGCGCGTTGCGCCACCTTCACGAAGATCGCGTCGCGCAGTTCGCCGAAGGCCACGGTCATCAGGCGCGCGACGCCGTAAGCCACGGTGATCGCCACCGCCCCCATGCCCAGCGCCCAGGCCGCCGAGGTCCCCTCGCCCGAGAGCGCGTTGACCGCCTCGCGATAGACGAAAGGCGTCGAGACCGAGATGATCTTGGCGATCACCAGCATCACCATCGCGAAGACGACGCGGCGCTTCACCCACGGGGCTTCATGCGCCCAGAGATAGGGCAGCACCGCGCGGATCGTGCGCCAGCCGCGGGCGCGTTCCTCGGCATTCATCTTGTCCTTGGTCGTGATCTGTGCCGGAGGCATCGCGCCCTCCTCTTCCTCTTGGCGAAAATATCCCGGGGGCTCCCATCAGGGAGCGGGGCAGCGCCCCTCACCGGTCAAACCTGCGCGCAACCTACTCGGCGGCGCGCAGGAGTCCAGCCATGCAAGCTGTCTGTGCGCTACTGCGCAGCCTCGGCGGGCTGGGCATCGGGGGCGGGAATATTGAAGACCTGCCCCGGATAGATCAGGTCGGGGTCGCGGATCTGGTCGCGATTGGCGTCGAAGACCCGCACATAGAGGAACCCGTCGCCATAGACCTCGCGCGCGATCGCCCAGAGCGTATTGCCCTTCACGATCTGCACCACCTTCACCGCGTCGCCGACCTCACCGGTCGCGCGCACCGAAGCCGCCTGCGCACCGGTCGGATCGGCGGCGCTCGCCACGAGGATCTCGTCGGGCTGGTCGAAGCCGGTCTCGGCCCGTGCGACCACCTTGCCGGACGCATCCTGCGCATCGATCCGCAGCTTATGCTCGCCCGTGCCCAAGCCAGGCAGGCTGAGCGACCAGCGCCCATCCGCACCCGGCTGCGCCTCGGCGACGAGCGTGTCGTCGAGATAGGCCGACAGCGTCGTGCCCTCGGGCGCGCCGCGCCCTTCACTGCGCGCAACCTCGCCCGAGCCGAAGGAGATCGTGTCGATCACCAGATCGTCGCTTTTCGGAGCAAGCAGCCGCGCGCCATCGGCATCCGCGATGAGCGGGGCTGCCGGCGGCGTGGGTGTGGAGGGGGCCGCGTCGCTCGCGGTTGCGGCGGACGCGCCCGCATCAGTGCCGGTCATCGCCGCACCATCGGTCGCCGAAGCCGTCGCCCCGCCGCTACCATCTGTCGCACCATCCGCAGCCGTTCCGGAGGTCGCGCTCTCCCCTGCCGAAGCAAGGCGCTCCTGTTTCGGCTGGCCGCGCAGCACGAGCGTCTCGGCACTGTCACGCGTGGTGCCATCCGCGCCGGTCACCCGCAGCGAGAGCGCGCGCGGGCCATCGGAGGGCGGCAGATCGAAGAGCGAGGCGAAGCTGCCGCCGCCATCGGCCAGCGTGCTCGCCACGACTTTCCCATCGACCAGAATATCGAGCTTGGCACCCGGTTCGGCCCGCCCGGCGAGCGTCACCGATCCGTCGGGCGCGGCGCGCAGCGCATCGAATTGCACCTGGGCGAGCGGCTTGCCGTCCGGCGCCGCCTTCACGGTGGCACCGTCAGCCCCGATGGCAGCCCCAGCGTCCGACCCGGTGGCGGTCGCCGTCGCGGATGTCTCCGCACCAGTCTCACCAGTCGTTTCAACCAGCTTATCGGTAGGCTCTTCTGCCAGCGGAGCCACGGCACTCGCCGCCTCTTCCGCTTCCTGAGCCACGGTTTCCACGCCTTGCTTTTGCGGCGCGGCGGTGCCGAAGGTCGTGCCCCCATCCCCCTGCTGGGCCGTTTGCGGCGCCCCTGCGGAACCGGTCGCGGCGGTCGTATCTGTCCCCGACGGTTGCGCCCCTTCGCGTTCCACCGGGCGCAGCACGCCCCAAAGCACCAGCCCCAAGACCACGAGGAGCAGTGCCACCGCCCCGCCTTTCACCGCCCCGAGCCCGGTGCTCTCGACTGGTTGATCCGTCACGTTTTCATTCATTTAAGTCCCGCCTTCACGTCATCCCTCGGGGCCTGCCGCCTGTTCTTATGTGCGGCTAGGTCACCCGGTCCCTTGAGGGAACTTAGCAACCCCGGTATCACCGCTCAATAACAATGCATTTTCGGAGACACCGTCATGACCCTTCCCCGTTCCGTCTGTGTCTATTGCGGCTCTCGTTCGGGCGCGAAGCCTGCTTATGCGGCAGCAGCGCAGGAAACCGGAGAGATGCTCGCCGCGCGCGACTGGCAGCTGGTTTACGGCGCGGGCGATGTCGGGCTGATGGGAGAGGTTGCGCGCGCGGCGCAAACCGCGGGTGGGCGCACCTTCGGCGTGATCCCCGAGCACCTCTTCCCGCGCGAGGTCGGCAAGCGCGACCTGACCACCTTCGTCGTCACCGAGACGATGCACGAGCGCAAGAAGGTGATGTTCATGAATGCCGATGCGGTGGTGGTGCTGCCGGGCGGCGCGGGCTCGCTCGATGAACTGTTCGAAGTGCTGACATGGCGCCAGATCGGCCTGCATGAGAAGCCGATCTATCTGCTCAATATCGAAGGCTACTGGGCCCCGCTCGAGGCGCTGATCGACCATATCATCGGCGAGGGCTTCGCGGATGCGTCGCTGCGCGAGCTGGTCGTGACGGTCGATAGCGTGGCGGAGCTGGAAAGCGCGCTCGTCTCAGCCTTCGCCTAATCCGCGCTGCGTGGCTGGCTGTGCCGCAGGCTGCGGGCGGCGCATCCGCAGGTTGGCGCTGGAATAGAGCGCGAGCGCCGTCCAGATCAGCCCCAGCGCGATCGCGTGCCAGATCGTGACCGTCTCGCCGAAGGCCAGCGTCGCCACCGCGAATTGCAGGGTCGGGTTGAGATATTGCACCAGCCCCACGGTCGCCATTCGCACCCGCTGCGCCGCATAGGCAAACAGCAAGAGCGGCGTGCCGGTGAGCGGGCCGGAGAAGATCAGAAGCAGCGTCGTCTTCCAGTCGCCGCCGAAATGGCCCGCGCCGGGCGCATCACCCCACCAGCCCGCGTGATAGCCCCAGAGCACGATCAGTGCGACCGGCGAGAGCAGCAGCACCTCGGCGCAGACCGAGACCATCGGACCGGCACGCAGCCCCTTCTTGATCAGCCCGTAAGTGCCGAAAGTCGCGGCAAGGATCAGCGAGACCCAAGGCGCGACGCCCAGCCCGATCGTCAGGACGATGACCGCCGTGGCCGCCAGCGCGACCGCCATCCATTGCCGCGTGCTCAGCGCCTCGCGATAGACGATCAGCCCGAGGACGACGGCCACGAGCGGGAAGATGTAATAGCCGAGCGACGCCTGCACCGCATGGCCGAAATGGACCGACCAGATGAAGGTGAACCAGTTGGCCGAGATCATAAACGCCGCTGTCGCGATCACCAGCGTTCCGCGCCCGCGACGTTCCGCCAGCGCGATCCAAAGCTCGCCAAGGCGGCCTTTCAGCCCGAGGATCACGGCGAAGAACAGGAAGGACCAGAGCGTGCGATGGGCAAGCACCTCGATCGGCGGCATCCCGTCGAGCATTTTGTAATAGAGGCCCGACAGCCCCCAGATGACGCAGGCCGTCACCATCGCCCAGAAGCCCTTGACCGCCTCGTTCATCGAAATTCCCTTCTCTCAACCGCGTGACCCTGACCGATCGGCGGGCGAAAGGAAAGGCCGCGCCTCACGGGAACCTGTGCGCTTGTCCACGCATTGGGTCTGCGTCAATTCACAGTACCGAGAGAGACCGCCAATGTCCGCTACAGACAGCCACGACCCCGACGATTTCGCTTGGGCAGTGCCCGTAATGCGCACGGGCTACGGGGGGCGCGGGCTGGTCTATCTCGTCGTCGCCGGCGTATCGCTCTGGTCGCTTTTTCATGGCGGCAGCGCCGAGGGCACCAAGCAGGTGCTGCAGAAGCTGTCGAGCGGCTGGGGCGCCGTGGTACTGGTCGCCATCGCGCTCGGCATGGCGGCATATGCGATCTGGCGCGTGGTCGATGCGCTCTGGGACCTCGAGGCCTATGGCTCCGAGATGAAGGGCTGGGTCGCGCGGATCGGCCTCGTGGTCAGCGGCCTCGTCCATCTGGGCATCGGCGGCATCGCGGTGACGACTCTGGCCGCACGCGCCAGCGGCGACAACGGGACGAGCAAACTGGTCTCCACGATCCTGAGCGCACCGATGGGACGTATCGCGCTTGGCGTCATCGGGCTGATCGTGATCGGCGCGGGCGGCTACTACCTCTACAAAGGGATCACCAAGGCTTACCTGAAACATCTGCAAGCCAACGAGGTCACGCGGCGGGCCAATATCGTGCTGCAGGCGGGGCTTGTGGCGCAGGGCGTGGTGATCGCGATCATGGGCGCGCTGATCGTCTATGCCGCCTATAGCTACGATCCCTCCAGCGCGGGCGGCCTCGGCAAGGTGTTCGACTGGCTGCGCGGACACCCGTTCGGGCAGTTCCTGACCGGGGCGATCTGCGTGGGCCTTCTCGGGTTCGCCGTGTTCTGCTTCGTCAACGCCGTCTATCGGATCGTACCGCGCGCCAGCGACCCCGATATCGAAACGCTCAAGCAGAGCCTCGAGAGCGACGACTGAGCCGTCTCGTTCCTTCTCATCCAACGAACGCCGCGCGGGCTTCGCGCGGCGTTTTTGCGTTGCGCGACAGACGACCGGAGACGCATGGCGGGTTGAACGATCGGTGGCGCTCGGACCATCAGCATCCCCCACTCCCCTTTCAGCCCAAATGAAAAAGCGCCGCGCGAAAACCCGCACGGCGCTTTTCCTGTCATCTTGGCGAGGCGCGGCTCAGGCGGTCGCGAGCTCTTCCTTCACCAGCTTCTCGATCTCGTCGCGCGGGTGATTGGTCAGCGTCTTGTCGATCTCGGCCACCACCACGTCGGAGACTTCCTTGTGCAGTGCAGAGCGGATTTCGCCCAAGACGCGCGGCGCCGCAACGATCACCAGCCGCTCGATCCGGCCTTTATGGACCATCTTGTAGAGCCGGTCGGCCAGATCGTCGGCGAAGCGCATCTTCGCCAGCTCGTGCCAGTCGGTCTCCTGGAAGGCCGAGCGATGGCCGGGGCCGTCATCGGCCATACGACCGGGGCTGTCGGTGCCCTGCTCGTGGTCCGGCGGGTTCTCCTGCTCGTCGATGCGGCGCACGACGAGGTTGGGATCCTGCTCGTCCATCATGTTTTCAAGAAACAGCGCCTTCTCGCCATCCGCGATCACAACCCAGGTGCCTTTGGAAAGCTTGGTCATCACATCTTCTCCTTTTCACCGCTGTCGCGCTCGTCGCCGCCCAACGGACGGGTCGCGCCTGCCGAAGTCTCATCCAGGCGTTTCTTCTCGTCGCGGGTGCCGACCTTGCGATTGAGGTTCCCGCCCGAGCTGCCTTGCCCTTCCGGCGTCTCGATATTCTCGGGCTTCTCGCCGAGGACCTCTTCGGTTTCGCGCTTGCCGTCTTTCGAACGAATACGCTCTGCCATCATATCCTCCTCTTGGTTTCTGGTAGCTGTCAAGAAAACCGATATGGCAGGGGTGCGGTTCCTGCCTTGCAGGCTTTCCGTTCCGGCAATCGCCGCGGGCGCGGAAATGAAAAAGGGCGCCCCGCAGGACGCCCTTCCAATTCATTCGTTTCGCGGAAATTACATGCGCGAAGCGACGTTTTCCCAGTTCACCAGTTTGTCGAGGAAGTTCGACAGGTAGGCGGGGCGCTTGTTGCGGAAGTCGATGTAGTAGGAGTGCTCCCACACGTCGCAGCCCAGAAGCGCGGTCTGACCGAAGCACAGCGGGTTCACGCCGTTCTCGGTCTTGGTCACTTTCAGCGACCCGTCGGTGTCCTTCACGAGCCATGCCCAGCCCGAGCCGAACTGGCCCGCGCCTGCGGCGGCGAAGTCTTCCTTGAACTTGTCGACCGAGCCGAAGCTTTCGGTCAGCGCCTTTTCCAGCTCGCTCGGCATCGCCGAGTTGCCCGGCCCCATCATTTCCCAGAACTGGGTGTGGTTCCAATGCTGCGAGGCGTTGTTGAAGACGCCGCTCTGCGCAACCGCGTTCGGCTGGTAGGTGCCTTTCACGATCTCTTCGACCGACTTGCCTTCCCATTCGGTACCGGCAATCGCCTTGTTGCCGTTATCGACATAGGCCTTGTGGTGAATGTCGTGGTGATATTCGAGGGTTTCCTTCGACATGCCGAGATCCGCGAGTGCGTCGTGGGCATAGGGAAGATCGGGAAGTTCAAAAGCCATGATGTCCTCTCATTAGTTCGAAGGTACGTGTGTCAAACACTAAAGAAGCGCTGGAGGTTCCGAGGTCAAGCCGTTTCCGGCCCCAAAATCCGAGAGATGCGCTCAGGTTTTTCGCCTCAGCGAGAGGGCGATCCCGCCGATCACCAGCGCCGCGGCCAGCCAGAAGCGTGCCGAAGGCGTCTCCGCGAGCAAAACCGCCCCGCCCAGCGCCGCGATCAAGGGCACGGAGAGTTGAGCGATGGCGGCGAGGCTCGCGGGTATTTGCGGCAACACGCGATACCACAGCGCATAGCCCAGCCCCGAGGTGACCGCGCCCGAGAGGATCGCAGGCGTCCAGCCCCAGCTTGCCCCTGCCCCCAATCGCCCGCGCCCAGCATCCAGATCAGCGCAAGCGGCGTGGCGAGTGCGAAATTGAGTGCGGTCGCGACCAGCGGATCGCCCGTGCGCCTTCCGTTGAGCGAATAGAGCCCCCAGCCGATCCCGGCCAGCGCCATCATCGCAAATCCGCGCGGGTCGATGTGGGCGGCACCCGAGGCGGGCAGCAGCAGAACAGCCAGCCCTGCGAAGGCCAGCCCCGCCCCGATCCAGCGCCAGAGCGAGATCGCCTCGCGCAGCCACAGGGCACCCGCGAACATGGTGCTCTGCACCATCCCGAACAGCGTCAGCGCGCCGACGCCCGCGTCGATCAGCCCGCTCGCGATGGAGAACCCGAAGATATAAAGCGCGAGCGTCGCAACCCCGGCCCCCAGCACCGCGCCCGGCAGCCGCAGCCCGCGCGCGCCTTTGGCCCGGATTGCAAGGATCAGCAGCACCAGCGCCCCCGAGGCGAGCCGCACGAAGCCCGTCGCGGCCGGCCCCCAGCCCGCATCATGCACCGCCATCCGGTTGAGCACCGAATTGGCCGCGAAGGCGACCATGACGAGGGCGGTGAGGGCGAAAAGGCGCATCCCCAAGTCATCGCCGCGCCACGCAGCGCTGTCCAGCCCGACCTTTGGCCGACGCGAAAACAATGGCTTCGACGCCCGGCCCTATACATCGCGGGACCGTTGCCGCACGATGCTATTGCTAGGGATTGACATAGAGGAGCCGGATCATGGCGAAGAAAGCGAAGCTCAAGGAGCTGAAACAGGAAGTGAAGACGCGCAAGGCCAAGGTCGAGCGTCAGGAAAAGAAGCTCAAAGAGGCGAAGAAGGCGCTCAAGAAAGCTTCGTAACCCCGCGCTCGGGATCGGGCGCAATGAAAAAAGGCCCGGATCGCTCTGATCCGGGCCTTTTTCCTGTCTCGGGCAAGCCGCGGATCAGTCGCGGGTATACATGCCCTCGTAGATCGGGACGAGCGTGTCGGTTTCGAAGAGCGACGACACGGATGTGCCGGACCAGGTGTTGAGTATCGCCTGCGCGAACATCGGTGCGGTCGGCACGATGCGGATGTTCGGGCACGCTTTCACGGCGTCGGTCGGCTCGATCGAGTCGGTGATGACCAGCGATTTCAGCGCCGAATTGGTCACGCGCTCGACCGCCGGGCCCGACAGGACGCCGTGGGAGATATAGGCGTGAACCTCGGTCGCGCCGTGCTCCATCAGCAGATCGGCGGCCTTGCACAGCGTGCCTGCCGTGTCGACCATGTCGTCGACGATGATGCATTTCTGGCCCTTCACGTCGCCGATCACGGTCATGCCCGCAACCTCGCCCGCCTTCTCGCGGCGCTTGTCGACGATGGAGAGCGGCGCGTCGATCCGCTTGGCCAACTCGCGCGCGCGGGCCACGCCGCCCACGTCGGGCGAGACGACCATGATATCGTCGGTCTGGCCTTTGAAATTGTGCAGGATATCGAGCGCGAAGACCGGCGAGGCGTAGAGGTTGTCCACCGGGATATCGAAGAAGCCCTGGATCTGGGCGGCGTGCAGGTCGAGCGTCAGGATGCGGTCGACGCCCGCTTCGGTCAGCAGGTTCGCGACCAGCTTGGCCGAGATCGGCGTGCGGGCCTTGGTGCGGCGATCCTGACGGGCATAGCCGAAATAGGGGATCACGGCGGTGATGCGATCGGCCGAAGAGCGTTTGAGCGCGTCGGTGATGATCAGCAGTTCCATCAGGTTGTCATTGGCCGGGTTCGAGGTCGGCTGGATGATGAACATATCCTCGCCGCGAACGTTCTCGAAAACCTCGACGAAAATCTCGCCATCGTTGAAACGCTCGACCCGCGCATCCACCAAACCGACGGACATGCCGCGATGCATCGACATGCGCCGCGCGATGGATTGCGCGAGCGGTTTGTTGGAATTTCCGGAGATGAGCTTCGGTTCAGTGACGACGGACATGGGCCAGTTCCTTCGTGACGCCGGTCAGTGCCGGCGGGATTCGCTTGATTGCGCCTGCCTTAGCACCGGGGTAGCGTGGCGGCAATTTCGACTGTCAAGAAAGTGTTATGAATGGCACGCATCGACTACTATTTCGGCACGTTCAGCCCTTGGGCCTACCTCGGCGGCCCGCGATTCGAAGAGATCGCGGCGCGTCATGGCGCTGACGTGACTTACAAACCGCTCGACCTTCTGGGCCTGTTCGACCGCACCGGCGGGGTGCGCCCGGCGCAGCGCCACCAGAGCCGGATGGAATACCGGATGCAGGAGCTCAAGCGCTGGTCGAAGCGGCTCGGGATGGAGATGAACACCACGCCTCCCGGCTATCCGCCGAACCCCGCGCCCTCCTCTTACGCGATCATCGCAGCGCAAAAAGCCGGTGGCGGCGATGTGGGCGGTCTGGTCAACGCGATCCTGCGGGCCTGCTGGGCCGAGGATAAGGACATCGCCTCGGACGAGGTGATCCGTGAAGCGCTGGAAGCCAATGGCTTTGACGGCAATCTGGCGACCACGGGCCTCTTCGACGGCGCGGTTACCTATGAGAAGAACCTCGAAGACGCGGTCGAGGCCGGGGTCTTCGGCTCGCCCTTCTATATCGTGACCGATACGGATGAGCGGTTCTGGGGGCAGGATCATCTGGAGTTGCTCGACGACTATCTGGGGACGCTCTGAATGCCGCGAGACCAACGACAAGGGGCCGAGGTTTTCTGGCAGAGCTTCGGTCAGGGCGAGCGTCCGGCGATCGCGATCCATTGCACGTTGGGCAGCTCGAACCTCTGGGCGAAGGCGCTGACACCGCTGGGCCAGCAGATCAACGCCATTGCCTTCGACCAGCCGAGCCACGGGCAATCCGCCCCTTGGCGCGGCGACACGAGCGAGCCGGGCAGCTTCCAGACGCTGGTGACGCGGATCGCGGCCAGCTTCATCGAGCGCCCCGTGGACCTGATCGGGCATAGCTTTGGCGCCTCGGTCGCGCTGCGCATCGCCGTGGGCGCGCCCGAGGCCGTCCGTTCGCTGACGCTGATCGAGCCGGTCCTGTTCGCGGCGCTCCCCCAGGACGACCCGGATTGGCAGGACCTGCGCGCCAAGCAGGATCACTTCGAGCAATTGATGGAAGCGGGCGATTACGAGCCTGCAGCACGCGGCTTCATGCGCGACTGGGGCACCGGTCAGCCGTGGGACAGCTATTCCGAGACGCAGCGCGAGCGCTTCACCGCCTGCATGCCGATGGTCGAGAACATCAGCCGCGCCAATTTCGAGGATCCGGCGCAGATCGTGCGACCCGATGGGATCGAGCAGATCGACGCGCCCGCGATGATCATCCACGGCGACCGCTCGCCCGCGACGATGCCGAAAGTGGCCGAGGCGATTGCCGCACGACTTCCGGACGTGGGCGTCGCCTGCGTCGAGGGCGCCGGTCATATGCTGCCCGCCACCCATCCCGAGCAATGCGCGAGCCTGATCGCCGCCAATCTGGAACGTAGCTGACCTTATGGCCAAGCAATCCGCGATCTTCCGCTGTGCCGAATGCGGCGCGACGCATGCCAAATGGTCCGGGCGCTGCGACGCCTGCGGCGCATGGAACTCGATCCACGAGGAAGCGCCGATCTCGACCACGCCCGGCTCCGGCATGAAGGGCGCGAAGGGCAAGGTGATCCCGCTCACCGCGCTCGACACGAAGGAAACCCCGCCTGCCCGCGTAAAATCGGGCATGGAGGAGTTGGACCGTGTCCTGGGCGGCGGTCTGGTCGCGGCCTCTGCCGTTCTGGTCGGCGGCGATCCCGGCATCGGGAAATCGACGCTTCTGCTGCAAGCGACGGCCAGCTTCGCCCGCAAAGGCGTGAAGGCGCTCTATATCTCGGGCGAGGAAGCGGCGAGCCAGGTGCGGATGCGCGCGCAACGTCTTGGGCTGGCCGATGCTCCGGTCGGTCTGGGCGCAGAAACATCCCTGCGCGACATCCTGACGACGCTGGAAACCGAGCGCCCCGACCTCGTCATCATCGATTCGATTCAGACCATGTGGTCGGACAATGTCGACAGCGCGCCGGGATCGGTGAGCCAGTTGCGCGCCGCCGCACACGAATTGGTGAGCTTCGCCAAAAAGCGCGGCACCGCCGTGATCCTCGTGGGGCATGTGACCAAGGAAGGCCAGATCGCCGGCCCGCGCGTGATCGAGCATATGGTCGACACGGTGCTCTATTTCGAAGGCGAGCGCGGCCACCAGTTCCGCATCCTGCGCGCGGTGAAGAACCGCTTCGGCCCGGCTTCCGAGATCGGCGTCTTCGAGATGACCGGCGCGGGTCTGGCCGAGGTCGCCAACCCCTCGGCGCTGTTCCTGTCCGAGCGCGGCCAACCCGCACCGGGCTCGGCGGTTTTCGCAGGAATCGAAGGCACGCGGCCTGTGCTGACAGAGATTCAGGCGCTGGTTGCGCCGTCCACGCTCGCCTCGCCGAGACGAACCGTGGTCGGGCTCGACAGCGGACGGATATCGACCATTCTCGCGGTGCTGGAATCGCGCTGTGGCATCCCGTTTGCGGGGCTCGACGTGTTCCTGAATGTCGCGGGCGGCATGAAAGTGGTGGAGCCAGCAGCGGACCTCGCCGCCGCCGCAGCCCTTCTCAGCGCGCGCGAAGATGTGGCACTGCCTGCCGATATGGTCATTTTCGGGGAAATCAGCCTGTCGGGCGCGCTGCGTCCCGTGGGTCAGGCGGAAAACAGGTTGAAAGAAGCGGCGAAACTTGGTTTTTCACAAGCGATCGCACCCTCGGGAACGAAAGCCGAAGGGTCAAGCGGGATGTCCCTGCGCAAGCTGGGCGATCTCGTGACATTTACCGGGGAGATGTTCGGCGCCGGTTAACGCCGAGAACACAGGAGCGCAAATGGACGGGTTCACCATTGTCGATGCCATCGTGGCGGTCGTCATCATTCTTTCGGCGATCCTCGCCTATTCGCGTGGCTTCGTGCGCGAGGCGCTGGCCATCGTCGGCTGGATCGCAGCGGCGATCGTCGCCTATATCTTCGCCAACGAGGCACGCCCTCTGGTGCAGCAGATCCCCGGCCTCGACAAGTTCATCGGCCAAAGCTGCGAGCTGGGCATGATCGGCGGCTTCGCGGTGGTCTTCGCCGTGGCGCTGGTCGTCTTCTCGATCCTCACGCCGCTCTTTGCCTCAGCCGTGCAGCGCTCGGCGCTTGGCGGGATCGACCAGGGTCTGGGCTTCCTGTTCGGCGTGCTGCGCGGGGTGGTCCTCGTGGCGGTGGCCTTCGTGGTCTATGACCGCGTGATGAGCAACGACCCCGTGCCGGTGGTCGACGACTCGCGTTCGGCCAAAGTGTTCTCGCGCGCCTCGGGCCAACTCGACGAATCGATGCCCGCCGATGCACCCGGCTGGATCGTGCAGCGTTACGAACAACTTGTGGCCGCCTGCCCCGCTCCTCCCGGCGCGGATGCCCCGGCCCGGACGGATGAACTGCCTCCGGCGACCGACAATTGATGTCAGTCACATGACGGTTTTACAGGCGCGAGGGGTTAACACCTCTCGCGTTTGTCTATAAATGGGCCAAAGCGCCCTCCCCTTGCGTCATTCGGAGCTGATTGCCATGTCCTGCCCCGCCGCCCAGAAGACCCACTACGCCCACCCTTTCGACGACGACAAGCTCAAGGAAGAATGCGGCGTCTTCGGTGTTGTCGGCATTTCCGACGCCGCGAATTTCGTGGCCCTCGGTCTTCACGCCCTCCAACACCGCGGTCAGGAAGCGGGCGGCATCGTCGCCCATGACGCCGCCACCGGCTTCAACTCGGCCCACCGTTTCGGCTACGTCCGAGACAACTTCACCAAGTCGAGCCTGATGGAAACGCTGCCGGGCGATGTCGCCATTGGCCATGTGCGTTACTCCACCGCCGGCTCCAAAGGTGCGGTGATCCGTGATATCCAGCCTTTCTTCGGTGAATTCTCGATGGGCGGCTGCGCGGTCGCGCATAACGGCAACCTCACCAATGCCGACGCGCTGCGTCGTGAGTTGATCGAACGCGGCGCGATTTTCCAGTCCAGCTCGGACAGCGAATGCATCATCCACCTGATGGCGCGCTCGATCCAGCGCAAGCATGCCGACCGGATCGCCGATGCGCTGCGCCGCGTGGAAGGCGCCTTCTCGATCGTCGCGATGACGCGGACCAAGCTGATCGGTGTGCGCGACCCGCTGGGCGTGCGCCCGCTGGTGCTGGGCAAGCTTGGCGAGCATGGCTATGTGCTGAGCTCGGAGACCTGCGCGCTCGACATCATCGGTGCGGACTTCGTCCGTGAGATCGATCCGGGCGAGATGGTCGTCATCCAGGACGGCCATATTGAGAGCTCGCGCCCCTTCGGCCCCTCCACCGGTCGCTTCTGCATCTTCGAGCATGTCTATTTCTCGCGCCCCGACAGCATGATCGGTGGCCGCTCGGTCTATGAGACTCGCCGCGCGATCGGCGTCGAGCTGGCCCGCGAGGCCCCGGTCGAGGCCGATCTGGTCTGCCCGGTGCCCGACAGCGGCACCCCGGCGGCAATCGGCTACAGTCAGGAAAGCGGCATCCCCTTCGCGCTCGGGATCACGCGCAACCAGTATATGGGCCGCACCTTCATCGAGCCGACCGAGCAGATCCGCAACATGGGCGTGCGCCTCAAGCTCAACGTCAACAAGTCGCTCATTCGGGGCAAGCGGGTGGTCCTTGTCGACGACTCCGTCGTCCGCGGCACCACCTCGCGCAAGATCAAGGACATGATCCTCGATGCGGGCGCGAAATCGGTGCATTTCCGGATCGCCTCGCCGCCGACCGCATGGCCGTGCTTCTACGGCGTCGACACGCCCAACCGCGACAAGCTATTGGCAGCGCAGATGACCGAAGAAGAGATGCGCGACTGGGTTGGCGTGGACAGCCTGAAATTCATCTCGCTCGACGGGCTGTATCGCGCCGTGGGCGAGGCCGAGGGCCGCGACAATTCCTGCCCGCAATATTGCGATGCCTGCTTCTCGGGCGAGTATCCGATCACACCGTCGGATCAGCTTGAAAAAGGCTTCGAGATGAAGGCGGCCGAGTAAGCGCGCGACGCTTCAGGTTTCCAGAACCAACAAGACAAGGGCCGCCGCGCTGATCCGCGTTGCGGCCCTTATTCTTGGCGGCAGGCCCTGAGCAGCGGTTGCACCTCGCCATCCTCGGCGATCCAGTCGAGCATCGCCTGCGCGCCGCGCGTCCACCAGACATAGCCGGCTTCGCCCTCGCCATCCTCGGCATATTTCGCCCCATCGGCGGAGCGGATATGGCTCATCACAACCTGCCGCCCCTGTAGAAACACGACGACGCGCTGCGGATCGGTGTCGTTGAGATAGGCCGCATGCACTTCTGCGCCGCGCTCGCAATGATAGGTGGCGTTCACCACCGCCGGGGGGCCGTCGCCGACAATCGGATTGAGAGGCTCCAACCGCTTGACCGATCCGTCATCCGGGGCCGTGCCCTGCGCCGCGTCTTGCGCCGCGACCGGTCCCGCCAGCGCGACGCATGCGAGCGCCGCGCCAAACAGCGCCCGCCTCACGCGTCGTCCTCGACCCGGTCGGCAAGCGACTCCGCGCGCGCGGCGATCTCGGCCAGCGTCTCGGTCACTTCGGGCGGCACGATCGGCACTTCGACATGCGCAGGGTTCGACTGCAGCTCGTCGATCTTCGCCTGCAATTCGCCCAGACGGTTCATCGCGTCTCGCAGCTGATCCTCGATGCCCGCCGCCTTGTCGGCCAGCATCAGCCCCGACATCAGCAGCATCCGGTTCTCGGGCACCCGCCCGATCTGGCCCAGAAGCACCTGCGCCTCGCTGTCGAGCATCCCGGCAGCCGAGCGAAGGAAATGTTCTTCACCTTCTTGGCAGGCGACCTGAAAATCGCGGCCGCCGATGGAAATCGTCACCTCAGGCATCGGTCTCCTCCTCGCGGTTCGCCGCTTCAATGATGGGGTCGAGACCCGCGATGATCTGCTCCAGCTCGGCGCTCTCGCCGTCGCGCGCGGCGCGCAGGCTTTGCAGCTCGGCCATCAGCGCCTCCTCGGAGAAGGCCACGCCCTCGTCCATCAGCTTGCGGTTGGCCGCGACCAATGCTGCGTTGGCTTGCTTGAGGGCTGCGACTTCCTTGAAAGCGGCTTCCTGCGCGCGGACAGCGGCGCCGTATTTGCGCTCCATCGCGCCCAGCGTGGTGTCCTGTTTCTCGCGGATCGCGCGGACGCGTTCGGAGAGTTGCGCGTTGGCTTCCTGCTCGGCGGCGAGCGCGGCTTTCAGCTCGGCCACTTCCGCCGGATCGGCAATCGCTTCGGGCGGCGCCTCCGGCACGGGGGGCAGCTCTGCCTCGGCGGGCGCTGCGGTCTCCGGCTCGGGCTGGTGCGTAGCATCCTGCGCCGCTTGCGCCTGCAATGCCTCGCGCTGCTTGAGCGCTTCGACCCCGCGCCCGATCCGTTCGAGCGCGAAAGCGATGCGGCGTTCGTATTCGGCTATGTCACTCATACGCGCCTCCTCGTCCTCATGTTTTTCGCTTGCCATGGCCGAATCGCGGCCGACTGCGGGTTTGGTTAAGTCTAACCTTTTGCGACAGGGCAAGCCCACCCTTTTGCCTCAAGCACTTGTGGGCCGTGCTTGATCTTGGGCCGATCCCTGCTATCAGGGGCGCGGACCCATCCAACAGCTGCCCCGCGAAAGGACGTTTCATGGAAATCGAAGAGCTGCGCGCCGCCCATCCTGAGCATTGGAAACTTGCCTCCGCGATCCGCGCACTGGCGATGGATGCGGTGCAGGCCGCCAATTCCGGTCACCCCGGCATGCCGATGGGCATGGCCGATGTGGCGACCGTTCTGTTCCAGAACCACCTGAAATTCGACGTGAAGAACCCGAAATGGGCGGACCGCGACCGATTCATCCTGTCGGCCGGCCACGGCTCGATGCTGATCTACTCGTTGCTCTATCTCTGCGGCGACGAGCAGGTGACGCTCGACCAGATCAAGAACTTCCGCCAGTCGGGCGCTCTGACCGCGGGCCACCCGGAGAACTTCCTGCTCGACGCGGTGGAGACCACGACCGGCCCGCTCGGCCAGGGCCTCGCGACTTCGGTCGGCATGGCCATCGCCGAAGAGGCGCTGCGCGCGCAATGGGGCAAGAAGCTCGTCGATCACCGCACCTGGGTCATCGCAGGCGACGGCTGCCTGATGGAAGGCATCTCCCAGGAGGCCATCGGTCTTGCCGGGATGCAGGAACTGTCGAACCTGATCGTGCTGTGGGACAATAACGACATCACCATCGACGGCCGCGTGTCGATGTCCGACAAGACCGACCAGCGCAAGCGCTTCGAGGCGTCGGGCTGGACGGTGTTTGCCTGTGACGGCCACGATCCGGCCTCCATCGACGAGGCGCTGACCAAGGCGAAGAAAGCCAAGGGTCCGGTTCTGGTCGACTGCAAAACCATCATCGGCTTCGGCGCACCGACCAAGGCCGACAGCTACTCGGCCCACGGCTCGCCGCTGGGCGACGAGGAAATCGCGCGCACCAAGGCGATCTACGGCTGGGATCACGGCCCGTTCGAAATCCCCGCCGACGTGAAATCGCAATGGGAAGCGATCGGCACCCGCGGCGCGGCTGAGCGCGGCGAATGGGAGGAGCGCTTCGGCAAGCTTTCGGCCAACAAGCAGGCCGAGTTCACCCGCATCATGGAAGGCGGCGTCTCGAAGAAGCTCACCGGCGCGATCCGCAAGTTCAAGAAAGAGCAGGCCGAAGCCGCGCCGAAAGTCGCGACCCGCAAGGCGTCCGAGATGGTGCTGGGCGTGATCAACGCCGCCTGCCCCGAGACCATCGGCGGCTCGGCCGACCTGACCGGCTCGAACCTCACGAAGTCGAAGGACATGACGGTCTTCAACCCGGAGAACCGCAAGGGCCGCTACATCCATTACGGCATCCGCGAGCACGGCATGGCGGCTGCGATGAACGGTCAGTGGCTGCATGGCGGCGTGCGCCCCTATGGCGGCACGTTCTTCTGCTTCACCGACTACGCGCGCGGCGCGATGCGCCTGTCGGCGCTGATGAAAGTGCCGACCGTCTATGTCATGACCCATGACTCCATCGGTCTCGGCGAAGACGGCCCGACCCACCAGCCGGTCGAGCATCTGGCAATCTGCCGCGCGACGCCCAACACGCTGACCTTCCGCCCCGCCGATGTCATCGAGACCGCCGAGGCGTGGGAAATCGCGATGAACCAGGAGGGCACGCCCTCGGTTCTGGCGCTGTCGCGTCAGGGTCTGCCGACGCTGCGCACCGAGTACAAGCCGCAGAACCTCACCGCGCGCGGCGCTTATGTTCTGGCCGAGGCCGACGGCAAGCGTCAGGTGATCCTGATGGCGACCGGCTCGGAAGTGGAAATCGCGATCAAAGCCCGCGAGCTGCTGCAGAAGGAAGCGATCGGCACCCGTGTCGTCTCGATGCCCTGCATGGAACTGTTCGCCGAGCAGGACGAAGCCTACCGTAAGCGCGTGCTGCCGCCGAACTCGGTCCGCGTGGCCGTCGAGGCCGCCGTGCGCCAGCCGTGGGACCGTTGGCTTCTGGGCGAGCGTGGCCGCGAGGCGAAAGCGGGCTTCGTGGGCATGGAGGGCTTCGGCGCCTCCGCCCCCGCAGGCGAGCTTTACGAAAAGTTCGGGATCACCCCCGAGGCCGTGGCCGAGAAGGTCAAGAGCCTCCTCTGATGGCTCTGCCCGGCTTGAAAGCGACTGCGAGGGGGCCCGGCGTGGCCCCCTCTTCACATCCCGAGGGCGATCGTCCCGGGATGGGGATCGCGCTGATGCTCGGCGCGTTCTCGATGCTGACGCTGATGGACGCTTTCGCGAAGCTTCTCGGGCAAGGGTATCACCCGCTCCTGATCGTCTGGGCGCGCTTCGCGGTGAATGCCGCCGTGCTGGCGGTTATCTATCGCGGCAGCCTGCCGCGCCGCATCCGCAGCGCACAGCCGAAGTTCCAGCTGGGCCGGGCGCTGTTCCAGATGGGTGCGATCGTGTCGTTCTTCTACGCGCTGAAACACGTGCCGCTGGCCACCGCCACCGCGCTTGGCGATCTCAACCCGGTGATCGTGACGCTCGGCGCGGCGCTGTTTCTGGGCGAGCGGCTAGGCCCGCACCGCATCTTCGGCATTCTGGCGGCCTTCATGGGCGCGATGATCATCCTGCGTCCGGGCTTCGGGGGGCTCCATCCGGCGGCGTTTCTGGCGCTGCTGGCCGCGTTCAGCTTCGCGGGCGCGGTGTTGCTGACGCGCTACCTGCGCGGCGACAGCGCGGCCACCTCACAGCTCTGGTCGGCGTTCACCGGGCTTGCGCTTTCTTCGCTCGCCCTGCCCTTCACCTGGCAACCGATCGAGCTGTCGGACCTGTGGATTTTCCTCGGTCTCGGGCTGGCGGGCAGCCTGTCGCAATTCCTGCTCATCCGCGCCTTCGCACTGGCCGAAGCCTCGACGCTCGCGCCCTTCGGCTATTCGGGCCTGCTGTTCGCATCCTTCTGGGGATGGCTGATGTTCGGGCAGTTTCCCGACGGGTTCACCATTGCCGGGGCGCTTGTGATCGTAGGGGCTGGGCTCTATGTCTGGTCGCGTGAGCGCCGTGCCGCGCGCCAAGCCAGAGCCTGACACCCGACACGATGAAGAACCGCGAACCCACCCTGTCCGACCGCGCCTCGAATGCCCTTTTCGTGGCGGTGATGCGGCTGGTCCAGCGCCTCCCCTACGAGCGGCGCATCCCGGCGGCGGGACGGATGGTGGCGCGGCTCGCCCCGATCCTCGGCTTCACCCGCAAGATCCGCGAGAACCTCCGTATCGCCTGCCCGGACCTGTCCGAAGACGAGATCAAACGGCTGCAGCGCGAGATGCCCGACAATCTGGGCCGGATGCTGGCGGAGATTTATTCCGGCGAGGAATTCGTGGCCCGCGTCCGCGATCTGCCGATCGAGGGCCCCGGCGCCGAGACGCTGGAGGCCGCCCATCGCGAGGGTCGCCCCGTCGTCCTCGCGGCAGGCCATTTCGGCAATTACGACGCGTGGCGCGCGGCGCTTGCGGGCCGCGGCTACCGGGTCGGCGCAATCTACCGACCGATGAACAACCCGCTATTCAACGAGCAATATGTCTCGACCATCTCGGCCATCGCGGAGCCGCTGTTCTCGCGCTCGCGCCGGGGGCTGGGCGACATGATGAAATTTCTGCGCGACGGCGGGATGGTGGCCTTCGGCTTCGACCAGCATTTCAACAAGGGCGCGGAGCTGAGCTTCTTCGGCCTGCCCGCGCGCACGCCCCTGTCGGCGGCGGAAATGGCGCTGAAGATGAAAGCCGATCTGGTGCCGATCTACGCGATCCGGCAGCCGGATGGGCTCAACTTCAAGATCTATGCCGACAAGCCCGTGCCGCACAGCACCCCCGAGGCGATGACGCAGACGCTCAATGACGGGCTGGAGGAGATGATCCTCAAGCATATGGAGCAATGGCTCTGGATCCATCGCCGCTGGAAGGTGAAGCGCGCATAGAAAAGGCGCGCGAGTATCCCCGCGCGCCCTTTTGTCATCTCGCAAAGGCTCAGTTGCCGCGCTGGATACGCTCCATCAGCGCGCCGGTCTCTTCGGCCGGCAGGGCCGCGCGCAGCGCGAACCAGATCACCACCAGCGACCACACCGCGACCAGGGCCATCCCGCCCCAGAAGTTCAGCACATTGAGCGCGTGATCCGACGTTCCGAGCGCCGTGATCACCCAAAGCCCGCCGAACCACAGAGCCAGCCAGCCGATATGGCCCCAGCCGAACTCGGAGGCGGATTTCTTCTGCACGACGTGGAAGACGACGGCATAGACCGCGAAGCCCCCGAGCAGCATCCCGAACAGGATCGAGTCGGTGTAGAAACCCGTCCAGTAGATCACGAGGTTCGACGCGATGAAGGCCAGCGGCGCAAGGAACTCCGCCCCTTTCAGGCGGAAGGCGCGCTCGGCATCGGGTTGGCTGCGGCGCAGCACCATCAGGACGATCGGACCGAGGCCGTAGGTCAGAACCGTGATCGAGCTGATATAGCCCACCAGCAGTTGCCATGCCGGGAAGGGCAGCAGGAAGAACACGCCCACGGCCCACATCACCGCAACCGCCAGCCACGGCACGCCGTGGCGGGTCGTGTGGGTCAGCGCGCTCGGTCCGCTCTCGGTGTCGCCCACCGCGTAGAGGATACGCGAGCCGCCGGTGACGTAGATCAGCCCCGTCCCGCCGGGAGAGACATAGGCATCGACGTAAAGGAGCAGCGCGAGCCATCCCATGCCCAGCGTCGCCGCGAGACCGGCGAAGGGACCAGCGGAGCCTTTGAAGCTCAACGACGACCAGCCATTCGCCAGATCGCCCTGCGAGAGCGCCATGATGAAGGCCACCTGCAGCAGGATATAAACGATCGCGGCGAGAATGACCGAGCCGATCACCGCCATCGGGATATTGCGGCCCGGATTGGCGCTCTCGCCGCCCAGGTCGATCGCGGTGCGGAAGCCAAGGAAGGAGAACACGATCCCTGCGGCCGGAATGGCGGTGAACATGCCCTGCGCCTTGTAGGTGCCCGGTGCCGCATGCCAGACGCCCCAATGGGACGAGGCCGCGATCAGCCCGACCACGGTGATCAGCGGCACGGCGATCTTCCACCACGTGACGGTGTTGTTCACCTTTAGCAGCGCCTTGATCGCGAGCAGGTTCAGCAGCGCCAGCACGCTCAGGAGCAGCGCAGAGGTGATGAAGCCCACCAGCGTCAGCGTGCCCGACCCGTCCCCGCGCAGGAAATAGGGCAGGTAGTTATTGGCATAGGTGACGATCCCCTCGGCCTCGACCGCGGGCACCGGCGCATAGCTGAGAAACAGCATCCAGCCCCAGAGCCGTCCCAGCGTCGCGCCGTGGCTCGCATGGCTCATATGGACGAGCGCGCCGGATTTGGAGAACATCGTGGAGAGCTCGGCGAAGCACAGCGCGATCAACATGATGATCGCAGCCCCGATCACCCAGGACCAGACCGAGAGCGGCCCCGCGATTTTCGAGGCGTGATAGGCGCCGAACAACCAGCCCGAGCCGATCATCGACGTCGTTGAGGCAAAGAGCAGCCCGATGACCCCGGCGTCGCGCCGCAGTTTGCCTCCTCCGGCCATCGTTTCCGTTGATGCCATTGGTTAATCCCCTGTTTCTTATTAATCACAAGGGTTCAACTAGGGCGCGATTTCGCCAACCGGAGCGATTACACGGGCTTGTGGCGGAACGCGATCACGCGTGAAATCTGCAGTCGGACTTAGCGCAGGAATTTCTGGGCAAGCTTCGCCATGCGTCCGCTGCGATAGGGCGGCATCAGCATCGAAAGCGGCGCGAAACGGTTCTCGAGCACGGGCTTGAGATGGGTGAAGGCCTCGAAGCCCCAATGCCCATGCGCGGCCCCGACACCCGAATTCCCGATCCCGCCGAAGGGCAGGTTTTGGTGCAGGTAATGGACCAGCGCGACATTGACGCCGACCGCGCCCGAACTGGTCGCGCGGCGCAATCGGTCGATCAGACCGCGGTCGCGCTCGAAGATATAAAGGGCGAGCGGCTTCGGCCCGGCTTCGATCCGCGCCACCACATCCGCCGCATCGTCGAAGGGAATGACCGGCAGAACAGGGCCGAAAATCTCCTCCTGCTCGACGCGCATCGACGGGTCGGTGCCCATCAGGACGGTCGGCGCGATATAGCGGCTCTCGGCCTCGCTCGTGGCGCCGGTCAGCGCCTTTGCGCCAGCGGATTGCGCGCTCTCGATCATGCCCATCAGGCGGGCGAAATGATCCGGGTTGATGATCCGCGCGAGGTCGCGCGACGCCGCCTGCGCCTCTTCCGTCTTGCCATACATCCGCGCGATCGCGGCTTTCAGCTCGGCCAGAAACGGCGCTTCGATCTGCTTGGCGACATAGACGTGATCGGGGGCGATACAGGTCTGACCGGCATTCGCGAACTTGCCCCAGGCGATCATCCGCGCGGCCTTTTTCAGATCCGCACCGGGGCCGACGATGACCGGGGATTTGCCCCCGAGTTCCAGCGTCACAGAGGTGAGATGCTTCGCCGCCGCCGCCATCACGATCTTGCCCACCCGCGGCGAGCCGGTGAAGAAGATATGATCGAAAGGCTGGTCGAGCAGTTCCTGACTGACCTCGACCCCGCCCTGCACCACGCGCACGAGATCGGCGGGCAGCGCCTCCTCGACGATCTGCGCGATCACGGCAGCGCTGGCCGGGGCCAGCTCGGACGGTTTGACGATCGCGGCACAGCCAGCCGCGATGGCCGAAACCAGCGGCCCGAGCGACAGCGCCAGCGGGTAATTCCACGGCGCGATGATCAGCGCGGTGCCCTTCGGCTCGGGCACGATCCGCGCGCGGGTGCCCAGCATCGCGCGGGTCGGGCGGACCCGGCGCACTCGCGTCCACGTTTTCAGGTGGCGCAGCGCGTGCGAAATCTCGGCCTGAACGGGCAGAATTTCGGTCAGGCGGATCTCGGCCTCGGGCTTGGAAAAATCCTCGGCCAGCGCCGCGAGGATCTCCGCCTCGCAATCGTGGATCGCGCGCGAGAGCGCCTGCAGCGCCGCGCGCCGCTGCGCGGGATCGAAGGCCATGCGGCGCTGTGGATTGCCCGCCGCGAGGTCGACGAAAATCTGCGCCGGGGTCTTGAAACTGCGGTGATCCATCGGGGCTCCTTTGCCGCGCATCTCACCGCGCGGGAGGGGAAATGGCAAGCGGCAGCGCGGCTTAGCGCGCGCGACGCAGCGGCAAGGACAGCACGAAGAGCACGGTCGAGGCCGCCACGATCGACGGACCGGCGGGGGTGTCGAACTGCAGCGAGCCCCAGAGCCCCAGCAGCACCGAGGCGATCCCCACCCCGGTCGCGCCCGCGGCCATCGCCTCGGGCCCGCGCGCGAATTGCCGCGCCGTGGCCGCCGGGATGATGAGCAGTGCCGCGATCAACAGCGCGCCGACGATCTTGATCGCCACCGCCACGGTCAGCGCCAGCGCGATGGTCAGCGCCATCTGCTCGCGCCGCGGATCGAGCCCCGAGGACATCGCCAGCTCGTCATTGATCGTCGCGGTCAGCAGCCCCTGCCAGCGCCATGCCAGCAGCGCCACGACCACGGCCGAGCCGCCCCAGACCACGGCGAGGTCGCTGCGCGACACGGCGAGAATATCGCCGAACAGCCATGCCGACAGATCGACCCGCAGCCCCGATTGCAGCGACGCCGCAACGAGGCCGAAGGCCAGTGCGGAATGGGCGAGCACGCCCAAGAGCGTGTCCATCGCATGGCCGCGCCCAGAAAGCCGCGCGACGGTCAGCGCCATCGCCAGCGCCACGCCGAGCGTGCCGAGATAGACCGAAATACCGAAAGCGAAGCTCAGCGCCACGCCGAGGATCGCCGCATGGGCCGTCGCATCGCCGAAATAGGCCATCCGCCGCCACACCACGAAAGAGCCCAAGGGGCCGGTCGCGAAGGTCAGGCCGATCCCGGCCAACGCCGCGCGGAAAAGAAAATCGTCAAACATGCGCCTGCCCGTGGGTTTGAGTGCCGTCCTGCGCCGCGTCATGGGCGTGATCGTGATCGTGGCCGCAGGTCGCGTGATCCGCATGTTCGCCATGATCGTGGCTGTGCTGATAGAGCGCGAAGGCCCCCTGCGTGCCCATCCCGAACAGCGCGCGATATTCCGGTGCCTCGGCCACCACCTTCGGCGTGCCCTGACAGCAGACATGGCCGTTGAGGCAGATCACCCGATCCGAGGCCGACATCACGACGTGCAGATCGTGACTGACCATCAGCACCGCGCAGCCGGTTTCCTGACGGACCTCTTCGATCAGCTTGTAGAACCCCGCCGTGCCGGGCTGGTCGAGGCCCTGCGTCGGCTCGTCGAGGATCAGGATCTGAGGCTCCGACAGCAAGGCGCGCGCCAGAAGCACCCGTTGGAACTGCCCGCCCGAGAGGCGCGAAATCTGCCGCGCGCCCAGATGCGGAACGCCGGTGCGCTCCAGGGCGGCCTCGGCGCGGGCGTTCGAGACGCGCTTGGGCAGCGACAGGAAGCGGCGCACCGTCAGCGGCAGGCTCGCATCGACATGCAGCTTTTGCGGGACGTAACCGATCCGCAACCCCGCCTGACGGTTCACCTTGCCGCGCGCGGCGCGCTCCAGCCCGATCAGAGCGCGGATCAGCGTCGATTTACCCGAGCCGTTGGGCCCGACGACGGTAACGATCTCGCCTGGGGAAATAGTGAAGTCGACGCCGTGAAGCACTTCGACCTCGCCATGGCGCACGCTCAGGCCCTGCGCCGTGATCAATTCGCTCATTGCGCCTCCTCAGCGGCGCAGTTCGGGCAGAGCCCCAGCGCCTCGACGGTTGCCCGCTCGACATGGAAATTCAGCCGCTCGGCCGCGCCCTGCAGCGCGTGGCGCACCTCTTCGGCCCCCTCTTCGGGTCCAGCCTCGGCGACCTCGCCACAGTTGCGGCAGATCAGGAAGACCGGCGCATGTTCCTCGCCCGGGCTCATGCAGGCGGCAAAGGCATTCAGGCGGCGCACGCGATGCGCAAGACCGTGCTCGACAAGGAATTCCAGCGCGCGATAGGCGACGGGCGGCTGCTTGCCGAACCCATCCTCTGCGAGCCGGTCGAGCACCTCGTAGGCCCCCATAGCCCGGTGTTCTTCCAGCAGAATTTCCAGCGCGCGCTTGCGCACCGGGGTCAGACGCGCGCCCTTTTCGGCGGCGACAGCCTCGGCGCGCGCCAGCGTCGTGCCGGCGCATCGGCTGTGGTCATGCGGCGTGAAAGCCTTGGCGGAAGAGGTCGAAGATCCCACGAGAGCGTTACCTTATCACATTTCTTCTTGACGAGTGATTTTATAACATACATGTTCCGCTCCTCAGATCAAGTTGGACAGGAGACATCCGATGCGCCCCACCCTTCCCGTTCTCGTGAGCGCCCTCGTCGCGCTGCCCGCGCTCGCCCAAGCCGAAGTGCCCAGCGTCGTCACCGATGTGCCGCCGGTGCAGTCTCTCGTCGCGCAGGTGATGGGCGATCTGGGCAAGCCCGAAGTGCTGCTCGGTCAGAATTCGGACGCGCATCACTATCAGCTAAAGCCAAGCCAAGCGCGCGATCTGCAGGATGCCGATCTCGTCTTCTGGGTCGGCCCGCGCCTGACGCCTTGGCTCGAACGCGCGATCGAGGGCGTCGGCGTGAAGGGCCAATCGGTCGAATTGCTGCACGCCCCCGGCACGAATGTGCGCAGCTTCTCGGCGCAGGACCCGCATGATCACAGCGCCGATCTCGACGAGGACGAGGATCACGCCGAGGCGGGGCACGACGACCACGGCGAGGTCGACCAGATGACCGATCCCCATGCGTGGCTCGACCCCGACAATGCGAAGCTTTGGCTCGGCCTGATCGCCGACGACCTTTCCAAAGCCGATCCCGAACATGCCGACACCTACGTGGCCAATGCCAAAGAGGCACAGGCGCGGATCGAGACGCTCGACGCCAAGCTCAAGGCTGAATTCGCGCCGGTCGCGGATAAACCCTTCCTCGTCTATCACGCGGCCTATGGCTATCTGGCCGATCATTACGGGCTGACCATCATGGGCGCGCTCTCGCCCAGCGACGCTTCGACCCCCGGCGCGGCGCATCTGGTGAGCCTGCGCGACGAAGCCTCGGCGAAGGAAGCCGTCTGCGCCTTCCCGGAAGCGAACCACGACCCGAAAATGGTCGAAATCCTCGTCGATGGCACGCCGGTGACGCTCGGCAAGCCGCTCGATCCGTCCGGCACCGCGCTGACCTATGGCCCCGGCCTGTACAACGACCTGATGCAGGGAATGGCGGACACGATCACCGCCTGCCTGTCGCAGGGTTGATCCCGCAAGACCGCCGTGCGATCTGATGCGCCATGGCTGATTGGATCGCACTCACGGAAGAATTCGGGCGCTGGCGCGCCGCACATGTCTCGGACGGGGCGGTGAGCGACCGCAAATCCGGGCCCGCCGCGCGCCCGCTCTTGCCCGACGGGGCCGCTGCGATCGTGGCGGCCTCCGCTGCAGGCCCTGCCCCGCGCGCCCTGCCCTGCACCCCTCGCCCCGAAGGCGCGCTGCCGCTGACCGAAATCGGCGGGCAAAGCTATCCCGCCCTGCCCGGCCTGATCCAAGACAGCGACGGCACCGAGATCACCGCCCCCGAGGCGGCCCGGATCGCCGGCATCCTCGCCGGCCTCCCGCAATTCGACGGCGTGATCTGGATCTGCGGCGCAAGCGCGATCTGGGCGCATATCTCGGCGGGTGAAGTCGTCAGCGCGATGCGCGCAGGCTCCGCCGCGATGCTGGCCGCCCTTGGCGCACCGCTGGAGGCAGGCGACGGGTTCGACGCAGCCCTCGCCGATACGCTCTCGCGCCCCGAACGCCTCGCCCGCGAATTGGCCCCGCTCAGCCTCGGACGCCCCGCCCCACGCGCCGCTGGTGCCGTGCTTGGGGCCGAACTCGCAGCTGCGAAACCGTGGTGGCTCGGGCAAACCGTGCTGGCGCTGTCCTCCGCCTCCGCCCCCGGCTGGTCGGAAATTTGCGCCCGCGGCTTGCAAGCGCAGGGCGCGCAGGTCACGTTGGGCGACGGGGAGGCCGCGCTGATCGCGGGCCTGTCCGCGGCGCGCCGACCCGGCGCGTAACCGAGCGGCGAAAATAGGCGGCAGAGGATGGATGCATGAGTGAAACCGAACTGCCCGAAGCCTTCGCCGAACTCGCCCCCCGTTTCGGATTTTCCCGCCCCGCAGGCCGCTGCCTCGGCGCGATCTGGCGCGCGGCGCAAGCGCCCTCGGCCGACGATCTGGTGACGCAGCTTGGGCTGTCGCGTTCCAATGTCTCGACCGCGCTTAAGGAATTGCGCGATGCCGGTCTGGTGCAGGCCGCACGCTCGCCCGGCTCGCGCAAGGATTTCTTCGTGGCGCCCACCGAGCCGTGGGAACTGGCACGCCTGATGCTGGCCGAACGCGAGCGTCGCGTCATCGGCCCCGCGCGTGACCACCTTTCCGCCCTGGAAGCCCGCAGCGCCGATCCGCGCGCGGCGGCCCTGTGCGAGCTGCTCGACGCGGCCTCGGGCTACATCCAGGCACTGATCCGTCTCGACCCCGCCGAGCTTGCCCGTCACATCGACCCGGCGCGCGGCGGCGGCAAAGCGGAAAAGCCCGCGCCTAAGCCGTCGAAGAAGAAAAAGAAAAAAGCCGCGCAAAGCTGAGCGCGGCTTTTTCGATTTCGAGTGGCGATGCGGTTTACACCAACCGGCTCTGATCCCGCGCGGCCTTGATGAAGCCCGCAAAGAGCGGGTGCGGTGCGAAGGGCTTCGATTTCAACTCGGGGTGGAACTGCACGCCGATGAACCACGGATGGTCCTTGTGCTCGACGATCTCGGGCAGGCGGCCATCGGGCGACATGCCGGAGAAGGTCATGCCGCATTTCTCGAGCGGCTCGCGATACTTGATGTCGACCTCGTAGCGGTGGCGGTGACGCTCTTCGATATCGGTCGAGCCGTAGACTTCCGCGACCTTCGAGCCCTCTTTCAGTGCGGCCGAATAGGCGCCCAGACGCATCGTGCCGCCCTTGTCGTCGGTCACCTTGCGCTCGACCCGGTGGTTGCCCTGCACCCATTCCTTGAGGTGATAGACGACCGGGGTGAAGCGCTTCTTGCCCGCCTCGTGGTCGAATTCTTCCGAGCCCGCATCGCTGACGCCCGCGAGGTTCCGCGCGGCCTCGATGACGGCCATCTGCATCCCCAGACAGATGCCCAAGTAAGGCACGCCCTTTTCGCGCGCGAATTGGGCCGCCCGGATCTTGCCTTCCGTGCCGCGCTCGCCGAAGCCGCCGGGCACGAGGATCGCGTGGTAGTTTTCCAGATAGGGCGCGGGATCTTCGTTCTCGAAAATCTCCGCGTCGATCCATTCCGCCTTCACGCGGACCCGGTTCGCCATGCCGCCATGGGTCAGCGCCTCGGCGATCGACTTGTAGGCGTCCTCCAGCTGGACATATTTGCCGACGATCGCGACACGCACTTCGCCCTCGGCATGGTCGAGACGATCCATCACGTCTTCCCAGCGGCTCAGTTCAGGCTTCGGCGCGGGCGAGATGCCGAACGCGTCCAGAACCGCCTGATCGAGGCCCATGCGGTGATAGGCCAGCGGCGCCTCGTAGATCGACTTCAGGTCATAGGCCGGGATCACCGCTTCGGGGCGCACGTTACAGAACAGCGCGATTTTGCCGCGCTCTTTCTCCGGAATCGGCTGCTCCGAGCGGCAGACCAGCACGTCGGGCTGCAGGCCGATCGAGCGCAGTTCCTTCACCGAGTGCTGCGTCGGCTTGGTCTTCAGCTCGCCCGACGCCGCCAGATAGGGCAGCAGCGTGAGGTGCATGAAGATACATTGGCCGCGCGGACGGTCCTGGCTGAACTGGCGGATCGCTTCGAAGAAGGGCAGGCCCTCGATATCGCCGACCGTGCCGCCGATCTCGCAGAGCATGAAATCGACCTCGTCGTCGCCGACATCGAGGAAGTCCTTGATCTCGTTGGTGACGTGCGGGATCACCTGGATCGTTTTGCCCAGATATTCGCCGCGGCGCTCTTTCTCGAGCACGTTGGTGTAGATCCGCCCCGACGAGATCGAGTCGGTCTTGCGCGCCGAGACGCCGGTGAAGCGTTCGTAATGGCCAAGGTCGAGATCGGTCTCGGCCCCGTCATCGGTGACGAAGACCTCGCCATGCTCGAACGGGCTCATCGTGCCCGGATCGACATTGAGATACGGGTCGAGCTTGCGCAGCCGAACCGAAAAGCCGCGTGCTTGCAGCAATGCCCCCAAGGCGGCGGATGCCAAACCCTTGCCGAGCGACGAGACAACGCCGCCGGTAATGAAGACATAACGTGCCATGAAGACCCCCGTGATCTGCGAAATTCGAATGGTTTCCCTGCCCAAAGAGGGTCAGGATCACGGGATTTAATGCTTACACGATTCGCGGCCTGCCCGCAACCAGACCGCAAGCTATTGAGTTTGGATTGGACGCACCCGCAACTTTTTGTGGGTGCGAACCGATTGTCGGCTGAAGTGACGGCTTAGTTGGCGGCGGGCGGCGTAACCGGACCGCTTTGCGTATCCGTCGTGGTTTCGCCCGCGTTTCCGCCGGTCGAGGAATCCGACCCGCTTGCCGGCGGCGGCATCACGACATCGAGCGACGGCGTCGAGCCGGTCGTGTCATTCGCCGGCGCGGTCTCTGCCGGAGCGCTTTGCTCGGGCGCGGCGCTATCGAGCACCGAGCTGCTGCCCGCTTTCTGCGCGGCCAGAACCGTCAGCGTCACCGAGGTCGCGAAGAAGCCGGCGGCGAGAACCCAGGTCACGCGAGTCAGCGCATTGGCCGCCTGCCGACCGGTCATCAGCCCGCCGACACCGCCGCCAGAGCTGTTGGACGACCCCATGCCGAGGCCACCCCCTTCGGAGCGTTGCAGCAGCACCACGCCAATCAGCAGCAGTGCGAGGATCAGATGGATCGAGAGAACGACGTTTTCCATGAACGGGTCGGGCCTTCTTTCTTGCGACGCGCCTATCTAGGCGGATGAGACTGAGGGTGCAAGGCCGCAGAGGTGTATTTTCGGCTTTCGCGGGGTCAAATCGGCACAGCCACGCAGCGTGCGTCCGCCCTCCCCTTCGTTTTGGTCCAAATATCCCCGCCGGAGGCGCCTGCCCCTCGCGCGCGCGTCACACGTGAGTAGAGCGGACCACCTCTCGCAAATGCGGGCTTTCGCACCGCGCGCTCAGCCGCTATACCTCGCGCGGTTTTACACCTGCCAAGGAGAGAGCAATGGCCAATGTCGTCGTCGTCGGCGCCCAATGGGGTGACGAGGGGAAAGGCAAGATCGTGGACTGGCTCAGCGAGCGCGCGGATGTGATCGCGCGGTTTCAGGGCGGTCATAACGCGGGCCATACGCTCGTGATCGACGGCAAGGTCTACAAGCTCAACGCGCTGCCTTCGGGCGTGGTGCGGGGCGGCAAGCTCTCGGTGATCGGCAATGGCGTCGTGCTCGACCCGTTCCACCTGCTCGCAGAGATCGAGAAGATCCGCGATCAGGGCGTCGAGATCACCCCCGAGACGCTGATGATCGCGGAAAACACCCCGCTGATCCTGCCGATTCACGGCGAGCTCGATCGCGCCCGCGAGGAAGCGGCGTCGAAAGGCACCAAGATCGGCACCACCGGTCGCGGCATCGGTCCGGCCTATGAAGACAAGGTGGGCCGCCGCTCGGTCCGCGTGGCTGATCTCGCCGATGACGCGACGCTGGAAGCCCGCGTCGACCGCGCGCTGCAGCACCACGATCCGCTGCGCAAGGGCCTCGGCATCGAGGCGATCGACCGCGACGCGCTGATCGCAAAGCTAAAGGAAGTCGCGCCCGAGATCCTGAAATACGCAGCTCCCGTCTGGAAAGTGCTCAACGAGAAGCGCAAGCAGGGTAAGCGCATCCTGTTCGAAGGCGCGCAGGGCTCGTTGCTGGATATCGATTTCGGCACCTACCCCTTCGTGACCTCGTCGAACGTGGTCGCAGGTCAGGCCGCAGCCGGCACCGGCATGGGCCCGGGCGCAATCGATTTCGTCCTTGGCATCGTCAAAGCCTACACCACCCGCGTCGGCGAAGGCCCCTTCCCGACCGAGCTGGACGACGAAGACGGCAACCGCCTCGGCACGCGCGGCCATGAATTCGGCACCGTCACGGGCCGCAAGCGCCGCTGTGGCTGGTTCGATGCGGCGCTGGTGCGCCAGACCTGCGCGATCTCCGGCGTGAACGGCATCGCGCTGACCAAGCTCGACGTGCTCGACGGCTTTGAGACGATCAAGATCTGCACCGGTTATGAGCTCGACGGCGAGACGCTCGACTATCTGCCGACCGCCGCGGAAGAGCAGAAGCGCTGCGTGCCCGTCTATGAAGAGATCGAAGGCTGGGCCGAATCGACCGAAGGCGCGCGCAGCTGGGCCGATCTTCCGGCGGCGGCGATCAAATATGTCCGCCGGATCGAGGAGCTGATCGACTGCCCGGTCGCGATGCTTTCGACCTCGCCTGAGCGCGACGACACGATCCTCGTGACCGACCCCTTCGCGGATTGATCCGATGGCGCTGAGCTACAAGGCCCGACGCCGCCTCTCGCTGCTGGCCCTCGTCGTGGGGCTGCCCGCCTATATCGTCGTCGCGGTGACGGTGGTGAACTGGGCGGGCGCGCGCTGGGGGCGGCTGCCGATCTGGGCCGAGTTCGGCGTCTATGTCGTGCTTGGCTTGCTGTGGATTGCGCCGCTCAAGCCGATCTTCAAAGGCGTCGGCAAGGACGATCCCGACGATCCGTCGCAGCCGTGACACCCTCTGGCGGGCGCGCTGAAAAACGGGCAAATTAGCCCGATGACAAGCGCGCCCTGCCCCTCCCGCCCGACAGTCTGACCAATTCCGACATCGCGGAACTGACCGCGTGGCGGCACCGTCTGCATCAGGACCCCGAGCTTTCCGGCGAGGAACGCGACACTGCCGCGCGTGTCGTCGCGATGCTGCTGCCGACCGCCCCCGACCGGACGCTGACCGAGCTTGGCGGGCATGGCATCGCCGCGATCTACGAGGGGGCGGAGCCCGGCCCGACGATTCTCTTACGCTGCGAATTGGACGCGCTGCCGATCCACGAGACCGGCACGCCGCCTTACCGGTCGAACTTTCCCGGCAAGGGGCATCTGTGCGGCCATGACGGTCACATGGCGATTCTCGCAGGCGTGGCGCGCTGGCTGTCGCGCAATCGACCCATCCGCGGCCGCGCGATCTTGCTATTCCAACCCGCCGAAGAGACGGGCGCGGGGGCTGCGGCCGTGATCGCCGATCCGCGCTTTGCCGAGATCGCGCCCGATCTCTCCTTCGCGCTGCACAATATGCCCGGCGTGCCCTTCGGGGCGGCGGCGCTGCAGGACGGGGTGATGAATTGCGCCTCGCGCGGTATGAAAATCACGCTCACGGGGTGGACCGCCCATGCCTCGCTGCCTGAAAGCGGTCGTTCCCCCGCCTCGGCGCTGGCCCGGCTGCTGACCGACCTGACGGCGCTCGGCAACGATCTGCACCAGAGCGATCCCGATTTCGCGCGCGTGACGATCACCCATGCGCGGCTCGGCGAACCCGCCTTCGGTGTCGCGCCCGGCGCGGCGGAGCTGTGGGCGACCCTGCGCACCCAGCGCGATACGGGGATGGCGGGGCTCGTGGAGAAAGCCGAGGCGATGGTGCATGAGGCTGCCGATGCGCTCGGGCTGGAGCGCGAGATCACCTATCACGACGTCTTTCGCCATTGCGAAAATACTCCCGAAGCGACCGAAATTCTGCGCGCGGCGCTGCAGGCCGAGGGGATCGAGACCACCGAGACCGATCTGCCGATGCGCGCCTCCGAGGATTTCGGGCGTTTCGCCGATCACGGTCCCGCCGCGATGGCGCTTCTGGGCGCGGGCAACCGCCCGGCCCTGCACAACCCCGATTACGATTTCCCCGACGCGCTGATCGGCCCCGGCGCGCGCGTCCTGATCCAGTGCCTGCGCGCGCGGCTGTACTGATCCAATGAGAAAGGGCGGCCCCGCAGGACCGCCCCTTCTGATCTGTCGCCGGGCTTACTGCCCCGAGGCCATCTTCGCCTCGTCCCAGTAGCGCGAGGCTTCGGTGATCGCGTATTGGCCGCGCTTCACCTTGGTGATCTTGCCCTGACGCAGCAGGCGGCCGAAGACGCGCATCCGCTCTTCGCGCGGCACGTCAGCCGCATCGTCCATGACGGACAGTTTGCGCATGATCTGCGGCGGCGAGAAATGCGGGCGCCCTTCCACGGCCGACGTATAGGCGGCGGCGGCTTCCAACAAATCGGAGAGGCCCTGCGTGCCGAGGCTTTCCGCGAATTCGGCGAAGCTGGTCGCCTGCTCGGGGTTCATCGGCGTGGCTTCGGATTCGTCGCCTTGGGCAGCGGCGAACTGACCTGCCGAGACACGGCGCGGACGGATCGCGGCGGCGGGCTGAGCAGCCGGCTGCTCGACCTCCTCGACATCCGAGGCTTCTTCGGCGTCGACGCGCTGTTCGGAAACCAGCACCAGCGGCGCGGGGCGCAACGGATCGGGACGGCGCGATGCCGTCTCGCCCGAGCTGACCGGGCGGCGCGGACGCACGGCCTGGGTCAGATCGGCGCGGTAGGGCTCGGACCCGTCCTCGTCCTCGACGCCCCCTTTCGCGGTGTCCTGCCCCTTGGCAAGACGATCCGCAACGGTCGCGGCGACGGCGGCCTTGAGATGCGCGATCGCGGAGAAGCGGCGGCGGGTTTCGACGACTTCAGCCTGCTTGTCGGCCTCGGCCAGAAGGCGATCCACCTCGGCTTCGCGGTCGGTCTCTTCCTCGGAGAGCGACGCGGCCTCGCGTGCGGCAACCTCGGTCGGGGCCTCCGCCTCTTCCGTGTCTTCCGCGTCGGCGGTCTCGACGGTTTCGGCCTCTGCCTCCGTCTCCTCGGCTTCGATCTCTTCTGCGACCTCTGCTTCGAATTCGGGTGCGAAGACGTCGGCGGAGATATCCTCGGCCTCATCCTCGGCCACGGTGTCGTCTTCCGACATCTCGGCTTCGGCCTCTTCGGCGATGATCGCGTTGCCCAGAACCAGCACGTTTTGCGCGTCGAGGGACGCGGCTTCCATGGTCGCCTCGGGCTCTTCCGCCTCGGGCGCGGCGGCCTCGTCTTGCGTCAGAACCAGCGGCGCGTCGACCGACTCGTCTTCCAGATCGGACAGGTCGATATCGGGCAGCGCCAGATCTTCGTAGACATCTGCCTGCGCAACCGCCTCGTCCGGGGCTTCGTCAGCCGTCTCGATTTCGGCGCCGGTGAAAAGGTTCTCCATCTGCAGCGCGGCGAGTTCGCGCATGAGATCAGCTTCGGCTTCGGGCGAGAGGCGCCCCGGCATCCGACTGTCGCGATCACTTTCGTCCTGCGCCTGCGGCTGCTCTGCCTGCGGCGCGACCGGAGCAGGGCTGGCCTCCTCCGTCGTTTCGCTCAACTCGGCAGCCAGACGTGCGGCGAGGTCGTCCTCCTCGGCCTCTGCCTCCAGCTCGGCCTCGGCTTCGACGTCTTGCTCGGCTTCGGCAGCCACTTCAGGTGCCTGTTGCGCGGCGTCGTCCTCGACCTGCTCGGCAGTCGGGATCGACTGATCCTCTGCGCTGTCTGCCGTGGCCGCGTCGTCGGTCTGCGCCGGAAGCTCTTCCGAAGCGTCCGCTGCGACCTCCGCAGTCGCGGCTTCGATCGTTTCGCGGCGGCGTACCTTGATCACACGCGCGCGCATCCGCGGCGCGGCAGGTGCGTCGGCCTCAACGGTGGTCTCAGCCGAGGTCTCCTCGGCCTGGTCCTCGGCATGTTCGACCGTTTCCTCTTCGGTCGCACCGAGCTCTTCGGCTGCGGCCTTGAGCGCTGCGATGCGCTTGGCACGCTTGGCCGAACGGCGCGCGCGGCGGCTTGCCTGACGGCGCTGCATGTGATCGTCGGTCGGGCCAAACGCGGCTTCGGCTTCGTCGACAGCGTCCTCTTCCGAGGCAACGGGTTCGGCTGCTGCGATGTCTTCGGCTGCAGTCTCATCCGCTTCGGCGACGGGCTCTTCCTCGGTGACGACGTCTTCGTCTTCGCGAGCAACTTCCGCCACTTCTTCGTTTTCTTCCGCGATCTGTTCGAGTGCGGCGTCTGCCGAATCTTCTTCTGCCACGTCCGCCTCGGGCATCTCTGCCTCGGTCTGCGTGGGTTCGGAGGCTTCGGGTTCGATTTCCTCGGCGCTCAGCGGGCCGGAGATGTCGAGGGCATAGCCGAAATCTTCCGCTTCGCTCGACGGTTCGGCCTCGAAGCGGTCCAGAAGCGCCTCAGGGGCGGAAACGGGTTCGTCTTCCTCGGCGAAGCTATCTGCCTGAACCTCGCGAGCGCGGGCCACGGCTTCGCGGATACGTTGCAGCTTGGCGGCGACGGTTTCCGGCTGCGCGAAGCCTGCTTCGGGTTCGACGGGCTGGGTTTCAATCTCGGGCTCGGGCCGCTCTGCGACCGGTTCGGGCGCGGCTGCCGGCTCGGGCGTCTCGGCGACCTCCGGCTGCGCGGGCGCTTCGGCGGCAGGCGCGGCTTCTTGCAGCGCGTCCGACGTCACCAGCGGCTCTTCCTGAGCGGGCGCGGGCGCTTCATCCGCCGCAGCCTCGCCACCCAGCAGGGTGTCTTGCTGGCGCAGAACAACGCCGTTTTCCTGAATTTTCGCTTCGACCCGGCGCTGAATTTCGCGCTCTGCGATACGGTGAAGCATTTCCGCATCAGGCTGGGGCGGCTCTGCACCGAAATACCGGTCGTCGGCAGCCAGATCGCGGAAATACTCCGCAATCGCCTTCATCGTGTTGAAAGGCTCATCAAATCCTTCCAAGGTGCACGAAAAGGTGCCGTAGGATACGGTCAGGATCTTGCTCGCACCAACCATGGACCACTCGCTTTCTATTGGACCTCAATGCGTCGACATTCCTGTCCAACTGGTTCTTTCGCGTGGACGAAAGAAGGCATTTGAAAGGTTTTTTACCGGTCTCGATTGTCTTTCTTTGCCACAATCGTCATCAATCAGCCCATGATTAGCAGTATTGTCCATTCGTCAACCGGGGTTTCGCTTCTCGGCGCCGGCGCAGTTAACCATGCGGATGTTGACGAAGCGTTGACAATCGCCCCCTGTCTCGTGGCCGCAGATGGCGGTGGAGATCGGGCCTTGGCGATGGGTCTCGAGCCCGAAGCGGTAATCGGCGATCTCGATTCCCTGTCGGATGCGGCGCGCGCCACCCTTGGCCCGCGGGTGCATCCGGTGGCCGAGCAGGACAGCACCGATTTCGCGAAATGCCTGCAACGGATCAAGGCGCCGTTCATCCTGGCGCTCGGCTTCACCGGGATGCGGCTGGATCACACGCTGGCCGCGATGACCGACCTGATCCGCACGCCGCACCGGGTCGTGATGCTGGCAGAAGAAGAGGTGATCTTCCGCTGCCCGCCGTCCCTTTCGCTGGATGTGACGGAAGGCACGCGGGTCTCTTTGTTTCCGTTCGGCGAGGTAAAGGCGCGCTCGGAAGGGCTGCAATGGCCGCTGGACGGGATCGGCTTCACGCCCGCCGAGCGGGTCGGCACGTCGAACCGGGCGACGGGGCCCGTGCGGATCATGCTGGAGGGGCCAGCCCTGATGATGCTGCCGCGCGAAGAATTGGCCGCCGCCCTGACAGGTCTGGGGATCGGCTGAGGCGCTAGCCCGCCTCGACCCGCAATGTCCCATCCAGCCACGGCGCTTCTTCCAGCGCCGGTCCGACCACGCGTTCTTGCAGCAACGCCCGCAGGCGGGCAGCCACTTTCGCGGGCCAATCGGCCATCATCCCGTCGCGCGCCGCCAGCACGATGCGTCGGGTCAGCGGCGGCCCGTCGAGCGGCGACAGCGCCAGCCCCGCGCGCGGCGCATGACGCACCGCCGAGGGCGTCAGGATCGTCCAGCCCCGCCCCGCCGCGACCAGCGCGAGGATCGCGGGATAGCTGTCGAGTTCCAGTTGATGCGGCGGCGCCTTGCCCGTTTGCGCGAGATGCGCGGCGATCTGGCGCCCCATCAACGTGCGCTGGGAATAGTGGATCAGCGGCAGCGACGGATCGCTTTTCGCAGGTGCATCGGCGGGATGAATGGCGAGGAAGGGCTCGGTCAGTAGCGGATGCAGCTCGATCCCGTCGAGCGCCGCGCCCTGCGGCTCGGCGGCGACGGCGACATCCAAGCCCCGCGCTTCGAGCTTCGACAGCAGCCGGTGGCTCGGTCCGGTTTCCAGCTCGAACCGGCAGGTGCTGAGCTCGTCGGCCATGCCCGCCAGCAGAAGTGGCGTAACCTCGGCCTCAAAATCCTCGATCATGCCCAGCCGGAAACTCGTGAGCCCCGCCGGATCGGCCTGCCCCACCCCGGCACGGCCGCGGGCCAATTCGTCCAGCATCGCCTCGGCATGAGGCAGGAACGCCCGCCCGGCGGCCGTCAAAGCGAAGGGGCGCGCGGAGCGGTCCACAAGCTCCGCACCCAAAGCTCCCTCCAGGCCCGCAAGCTGCTGGCTGACCGCCGAAGCCGAGACACCCAAACGGCGCGCGGCTGCGGTGGTCGCGCCTTCTTCCGCCGTGGCCACGAAGACCTCGACCGCCCAGAGGCTGATGCGGGGATTGGGGGCGGGCATGGGAGGCTCCGTGATCGGGGAGGCGGTAAGGCTTGAGGCGCAGACTGCCTTGCCCCGCCCCGGCGCGCAAGCCGTGCGGCATCCTGAGACATCGCGGGCCATTGACGCCGACCGCGCCGCGGATAGCCTCGCTTTCATCCATCGCCCATCCCGGAGGAGTCGCGAGATGAAAGACCAAAGCTGGCAGGCCCGCGCCGATGCGCATAGCTTCTACGGTTTCACCGATCTGCCCACGATCCATGACCGCGGCGCGGTCGTCGTGACCCATGGCGAGGGGCCGTACATCTTCGACACCGAGGGGCGGAAATATCTCGACGCGAATTCCGGGCTCTGGAACATGGTCGCGGGGTTCGACCATCCCGGGCTGATTGAGGCCGCGCAGGCGCAATATGCGCGCTTCCCCGGCTATCACGCCTTCTTCGGTCGAATGTCGGATCAGACGGTGATGCTGTCCGAGAAGCTGATCGAGGTCTCGCCCTTCGAGGACGGCAAGGTGTTCTACACCAACTCCGGCTCCGAGGCGAATGACACGATGGTCAAGATGCTGTGGTTCCTGCATGGGGCCGAGGGCAAGCCGCAGAAGCGCAAGATCCTGACCCGCAAGAACGCCTATCACGGTGTCACGGCGGTCTCGGCTTCGATGACCGGCAAGCCCTACAACTCTGTCTTCGGCCTGCCGCTGCCGGGATTTCTGCACCTCACCTGCCCGCATTACTGGCGCGAAGGGCAGCCGGGCGAGACGGAGGAGCAGTTCACCCAGCGCCTCGCGAATGAGCTGGAAGCGACGATCATCAAGGAAGGCGCGGACACGATAGCGGGCTTCTTCGCCGAGCCGGTGATGGGTGCAGGCGGGGTGATCACGCCACCCAAGGGCTATTTCCAGGCGGTCGCGAAGATCCTCAAGAAATACGACATCCCGCTGATCTCCGACGAGGTGATCTGCGGCTTCGGGCGCACCGGCAACACATGGGGCTGCGAGACCTATGACTTCCAGCCCGACGCGATCATCTCGTCGAAGAACCTCACCGCCGGCTTCTTCCCGATGGGCGCGGTGATCCTCGGCCCGGAATTGTCGGACCGCCTGCAAGCGGCCTCCGAGGCGATCGAGGAATTCCCCCATGGCTTCACCGCCTCGGGCCACCCGGTCGGCTGCGCGATTGCGCTGAAAGCCATCGACGTGGTGATGAACGAGGGACTGGCCGAAAACGTCCGCCGCCTGAGCCCGCGCCTCGAAGCGGGCCTCGCCCAGATCGCGCAGAACCCCAATATCGGCGAGCTGCGCGGCGTGGGCTACATGTGGGCGCTGGAGGCGGTAAAGGATCGGGAGAGCAAGACGCCGTTCGACGGGTCGCTCTCGGTTTCGGAACGCATCGCCAATGCCTGCACCGATCAGGGGCTGATCTGCCGACCCCTGGGGCAATCGGTGGTACTGTGTCCGCCGTTCATCCTCACCGAGCCGCAGATGGACGAGATGTTGAAAAAGCTGGAAACGGCGTTGAAGAAGGTGTTCGCGGAGGTGGGGTGACCCGCCAAACCGCGAGATCACCTGCGTTCTGTCTTAGGCACCCCGACGCATAATTCAGTCCAACTGACGAAAATTATGCTATTTTTACCTCGCCCCCTGTGGGCGAGGTAAATTGCGTTGGTCGGAGGAACGCGCATGAGCCGTCTTCTCAGAGTACTTATCTGCGCCGCCCTGATCGCCCTCGGTGCGCTCTCGCCAACCTATGCCGCCGATAGCATCGGCAATGTCGGGAAGTGGAGCGTCTTCGAAGAGAGAAACGGCACCATGAAGACCTGCTGGACAGCGACCGCGAATGATCGGCGGATTTTGCTGAATGGCTCGCTTCTCTATGTCGCGGTGACGAAGCACTCGGGCAGGCAACCGGAGCTGTCCGTCTATGCCGACCGACGACTTCCGCGCTCCGGCGGACTGACCATCGCGATCGGGCAGAGCACATTCCGCCTGCGTTCGACAGGGCAATATGCCTGGCTGGATCAACGCACCGACAAGCTTGCGATCAACGCGCTAAAACAAGTTGAGGCGGCAGGCGGGAACGCAAATTTCACCGTCTCCATTCCGAACGTGGGTGTCTTCGACTTCTCCGCAAAAGGCTTCGCCGCCGCGTTGGACATGACATTGAAGCGATGCAGATGACGGCTGAGGATGCGTTTCGATTGGGTCGTTCGGACGCGTCTCACGTGGACCGGACGGAGGAACTGAAACGGGCCGCATCTTACGATGCGGCCCGCTGTCAATTTCATGCAGCGCCTGCATTGCGCCGACGCGGGCGACGCCGCTTCGGCGAGGCGTTGCCACCGGCATCGACCTTGGGCTTGGCTTCGGCGCGAGGTTTCGAGCGCGCCTGGGCCTGAGCTTGACCTTGCGGCTGCCCCTGCCCCTGCGGTTTGCCCTGAGGCTTGCCACCGCGACCCTTGTTGCCGCCAGAGCGCGGACCGCCGCGACCGCGGCCTCGAGCTGCACGCGCCGAGGGGCGCACGGCCGCAGACGGGCGTTCGCCGCTCGCGGTCGGGATCTCGATTTTCATCAGTTTTTCGATCTGCAGGAAGTTATCGGCCTCATCCGGCGAGCAGAAGGCAATCGCCTCGCCCTCGCGACCGGCACGCGCGGTGCGCCCGATGCGGTGGACATAAGCGTCCGGCACGTCCGGCAGGTCGAAGTTCACGACATAGGACACGCCCGGAATGTCGATGCCGCGCGCGGCCACGTCGGTCGCGACCAGCACGTTGACCTTGCCATCGCGGAAGCCCTTGATCGCGCGGTCACGCTGGCCTTGGCTCTTGTTGCCATGGATCGATTCCGCGTTGTAACCGTCGGCGCGCAGGCTCTTCATCAGCTTTTCCGCGCCATGCTTGGTGCGCGCGAAGACGAGCGTCAGCGCGCCCATATCGGCGGAGAGAATATCGCGCAGCTTGCGGGCCTTCTCGGCCTTGCTATCGAGGAAGTGCACCGACTGGGTGATCTTGTCGGCAGCCTTGCCGGGGGGCGAAACCTGCACGCGCTTGGGATCGGTGAGGTAGGCCTGCGAGATTTCCTCCATCTGCTTCGGCATCGTGGCCGAGAACAGCAGGGTCTGGCGCGGCGTGCCAAGGCGCGACGCGATCTTGCGCAGCGCGTGGATGAAGCCGAGGTCGAGCATCTGGTCAGCCTCGTCGAGCACCAGATGGCGGGTGTAGCGGAGGTCAACCGCGCCACGATCCATCAGGTCGATCAGACGGCCGGGGGTGGCGACGAGAATGTCGTTGCCGCGATGCATCATGGTGATCTGGCGGTTGATCGACTGGCCTCCGACGACGGTCGCGACGTTCATCTTGGTGCCCTGAACGAGCCCCGCGAGGTTGTCGGCGATCTGGTTCACCAGCTCGCGGGTCGGCGCGAGGATCAGCGCCTTGCAGGTCTTGGGCGAGGGTTTGCCCGGCTGCGCCATCAGCTTGTCGATGAGCGGCAGGCCGAAGGCCAGCGTCTTGCCGGTGCCGGTCTGGGCGAGGCCCAGCACGTCATGGCCCGCAAGAACCAGCGGGATCGCCTTTTCCTGAATCGGGGTCGGCTGGGTGAACTTTGCGCGTGCGAGCGACTTGAGAATGGCCGGGGAGAGCCCCAGCGAAGAGAAATCGGACAATGCCTATCCTTTATGGCCGAGGCTCCCAACGCGGGGATGCGCACGGCGATCAGCCCGGACGGGATTGTCCGGAGCGCAGGTTGACGCAGACCTCGGGACAGGCGGGCTAGTCCCGCGTGGTCCGGTCTTGCGTGTCAGAACCCTGCGTGAATGGGAACTCGGGAGGTATCGCCGGTGCGCCTCTGTCGGGCGCGGCTTGCTCACGCGGCAGCGCGGCGATTGGGGGTAAATGCGCGTGATGGCGCGAAAAGTCAAGGGGGAGCGTGTTTTGCGAGTGCCTCCATTGGAGTGATGCCCGCCCGGGCGACCAGCCCGGGCCGCGCCCGACCTCCCCCCGGGAGGGCGCATCTGCGCAAGCTGCGCGCGCTCGGCCTTCGGGAGAGGTGGCACGATAAAGTGCAAACCACCTAGCGAGCATGCGCCCATCCGAGGTCGGGCGCAGCCCTCAGCACGAATGAGGCACCCTCAGCAGTTTGGCACGTTCACCGCCAGCCCGCCGAGGCTCGTTTCCTTGTAGTGCTCGTGCATGTCGCGGCCCGTCTGGCGCATCGTCTCGATCGCCGCATCCAGCGGCACGAAATGCGTGCCGTCCCCGCGCAGCGCCAGCGAGGCCGCCGACACCGCCTTGATCGCGCCAAGACCGTTGCGCTCGATACAGGGCACCTGCACCAGCCCCTTCACCGGATCGCAGGTCATCCCGAGGTGATGCTCCAGCGCGATCTCGGCCGCGTTCTCGATCTGCTCGGGCGTGCCGCCCAGCACGGCGGCCAGTCCCGCCGCCGCCATCGCCGCCGCCGATCCGACCTCTGCCTGACAGCCGCATTCCGCCCCCGAGATCGAGGCGTTGGTCTTGATCAGCCCGCCCACCGCCGCGGCGGTCAGCAGGAAATCGGGGATCTTAGCGGAGGACGCGGAAGGCACATGATCCAGCCAATAGCGGATCACCGAAGGCATCACGCCCGCCGCCCCGTTCGTGGGCGCGGTGACGACCTGCCCACCGGCCGCGTTTTCCTCATTCACCGCCATTGCATAGGCCGAGATCCAGTCATTGATCTGATGCGGCGGCGCTAGGTTCTGGCCCCAATCCGCCTTCAGGCTCTCATGGATCGCCTTGGCCCGGCGCTTCACCCGCAACCCGCCGGGCAACTCGCCTTCGCTGGTCAGCCCGCGCTCCATACAGTCGCGCATCGTGATCCAGATTTTCTCGAGACCTTCGTCGATCTCCTTCGGGCCGCGGAAACGCGCCTCGTTGCGCCGCTTCATCTGCGCGATGCTCTGCCCCGAGGCATGGGCCATCGCCAGCATCTCCTCGGCGGTCTTGAAGGGGAACGGCACCGGGCTCGGCGCGTCGCGGGCGGCATCGTCGACCGCGGCCAATTCGGCCTCGGTGCGCACGAAGCCGCCACCGATCGAGTAATAGACCTCGTGCATCAACACGTCGCCCTGCGCGTCGCGCGCCTCGATCACCATGCCATTCGCATGGCCGGGCAGCGACGTGTCGTAATCGAAGATCAGATCGGCCTCGGGGTCGAAGGCCAAGGGCGGCAATCCGTCAGGCTTCAATAGGTGGTCGCGGGCATTCGCGGCCAGCAATTTCTCGGCCAGATCATTGTCGTAGCTCTCGGGCACCACGCCCGCGAGCCCGAGGATCGCGGCGCGGTCCGTCGCATGGCCCTTGCCGGTGAAGGCAAGCGAGCCGTGCAGGCGCACCCGCACCCCATGCGCGGTGAAGGGCGAGGCCCGGAGCGCGTCGAGAAACCGCGCGCCGGCCACCATCGGCCCCATCGTGTGCGACGAGGACGGCCCGACGCCGATCTTGAAGATATCGAAGACGCTCAGAAACATGCGGCCTCCCTGCCCTGATTTTGGCCCAGACTGCCGTGTTCGCCCCCGGACCAACAGCCCCAAAACGACCCCGCCACGCGCAAAAGCAACATCGTTGACGCGATATTCAGGATTATCGAGCAGCCTGAGCGGCGAAAGGCTGTGGTGGGCACGATGCCGATTTTCGGTGCATGGCAATTTTCGGACCTGATCGTCTCGGGCCCGGACCCGTTCGGGTCGAACGCTTTGGCGAATGCCGATGCGGTGGGTGCGACCAGCTTCACGATCGAGGCTGACGCTGCGGTGCAGATGATCGATCTGACCGATGACGACGCCAATCTCGAGGATGCCGACGGCTCGCAGGAACTCACCGTCCCGATGACATTCGACGGAATCGCCTGGGGCGCAGGTGCGGCGGGCGATGTCGAAATCGAATACAGCTATGTCATCCGTCCGGCGGGCTCCTCCGATCCGGCGGACAATATCACGATCTTCGTGCTCGAATTCGAGGGCGACGTTCATGGCATCGCGTCATCTCAGCGCCTTTTCGCGGGCCAAACCTACGACATCGTCGCAATCGACAGCAACGATCCGATCATTCCTTATAGCGATCTCGCTGTCTGCTTCGCCCGCGGCACCCGGATCGCGACGAAACTCGGCCCAGTCGCAGTCGAAGACCTGCGCCCGGGCATGAGAGTGCAAACCGCCGATAACGGCTATCGCGAACTGATCTGGACGGGCCGCTGGCGGATGACGGGGCGCGACGAGAACGCGCCGATCCGCATTGCGAAAGGCGTGCTTGGCAATGACCGCGCTTTTGAGGTCTCGGCCCAGCACCGGCTGCTGGTTCGCAGCCGCGCGGGAATCCTTGGCGGGCGGGAGCTTCTGATCCCGGCCAAGGGGTTGCTCGATCTGCCGGGGATCGCACGGGCGCCGCGTCCGCGCATCGAATGGCTGCATCTGCTGTTCGAGGCGCATGAGATCGTCTTCGCAGACGGGGCGGCAGTGGAAAGCCTTCTGCCTGGCCCGATGGCGCTGCGCGGGGTCGACCCGCAAGCCGCCGCGCGGCTGCGCGGGTTGATGGCGGAGAACCCGCTCCTCACCCAGCCCGCGCGCCCGATCCTGCCGCCGGGACAGGCGCGACGCCACGCCAAGCAGGCAGGCGGGATGCGACAATTCCTCCTGCGCTGAAGACAGGCCGACAAAGCCCTCGCCTGAGCGCCCCTGATTGCCTATAAGCGTCGGCAACTCAGACTGCCCATGAATGGAGTGCCAAATGGCTGCCGACCTCTCCCCGATCGACAAGGCGAAATTCGCCGCCGCCCGCCGTGCCGTTGACCTCGTTGAAGACGGGATGCGTGTGGGCCTCGGCACCGGCTCGACCGCCGCATGGATGGTGCGCTGCCTTGGCGAGCGTATCCGCGACGAAGGGCTGCAGCTGATCGGGGTGCCCACCTCGACACGCACCGCCGATCTCGCCCGTCAGGTCGGCATCAAGGTCGTGGCGCTCGACGAAGCGAAATGGCTCGATATCACGATCGACGGGGCAGACGAATTCGACCCCGACCTGAACCTGGTGAAGGGTGGCGGCGGCGCGCTGCTGCAAGAAAAGATCGTGGCCACCGCGTCCGATCAGATGATCGTCATCACCGATGCCTCCAAGGAAGTGAACCATCTGGGCGCCTTCCCGCTGCCCGTCGAAGTCGTGCCCTTCGGCTGGCAGGTCACCCGCGCGCTGATCGAGGAACTGCTGGATTCGATGGACGTGATGGGCCGCCAGACCTCGCTGCGCCTGAACGGCCAGCAGCCCTTCGTTACCGATGAAGGCAATTACATCGTCGATCTGCATCTCAACCGCATCGGCAACCCGCGTCAGCTGGCGCTGGTGCTGAACCAGATTCCCGGCGTGGTCGAGAATGGCCTGTTCATCGACATCTGCGACAAGGTCATCATCGGCGGCACCGACGGCAAGGTCGAGATCCGCGACATCAATGAGGGCACGGTGGCCAACGAGACCATCGAGTTCGCCGAGGACGAGAATATCTTCCGCGATATGGACTGATCTTGGCGCCGGACGCGCGCCTCCGGGATACAACACTGTGACGCATCCCCGCCTTGCGCGCGTCTTTCCGTCCCCGCCTTGCTCCTGAGCGCATGGACCGCTAAGCCAAGACCCAAGGAATATCAGGAAGGAAGGCGCCCCCATGAGCTTCGACTACGACCTTTTCGTCATCGGCGGCGGTTCTGGCGGGGTGCGGGCGGCCCGGATTTCGGCCGGGCATGGCGCGCGCGTCGCACTGGCCGAGGAATACCGGATGGGCGGCACCTGCGTGATCCGCGGCTGCGTCCCGAAGAAACTGATGGTCTTCGCCTCCACCGCGCCGGCGGCCATCGAAGAGGCGCGCGCCTATGGCTGGAGCGCGGATGCGGGTCAGTTCGACTGGCCGGGTTTCCGCGGCAAGCTGGATGCGGAGCTTGACCGGCTCGAAGCGATCTATCGCAAGGGGCAGGAAAACGCGGGCGTGAAGGTCTTCGACCAGCGCGCCACTGTGTCTGGCCCGCATGAGGTCACGCTGGCCGATGGCACGAAGATCACCACCAAGCATATCCTCGTCGCGGTCGGAGGACGGCCCTTCGTGCCCGAATTCCCGGGCTGCGATCTGGTGATGACCTCGAACGACATCTTCAAGCTCGACATCCTGCCCCAGCGCATCCTGATCGTCGGCGGCGGCTACATTGCCTGCGAATTCGCCTGCATCCTCAACGGTCTGGGCGTGCAGGTCACGCAATACAACCGCTCCCCCCTGCTGCGCGGCTTCGATGGCGAAGCGCGCGATCTGATCGTGGATCAGATGCAGGCGAACGGGGTCGACATTCATACCCATGTCGTGATCACCGAGATCGAAAAGACCGAGAACTGCCTGAAAGTCACCTGCGGCGACGGGCGCGAGGACGAATTCGACGCAGTGCTCTACGCGACCGGCCGCACACCGAATACCGAAGGGCTCGGCCTCGAGACCGCGGGCGTGGAACTGGGCGAGCGCGGCGAGGTCATGGTGGATGAATGGTCGCAGACCAACGTGCCCTCGATCTTCGCGGTGGGCGATGTCACGGACCGCATCAACCTGACCCCGGTCGCGATCCGCGAGGGCCACGCTTTCGCCGACACCGTCTTCGGCGCCAATGCCCGCCCCTCCGATCACGAGCTGGTGGCCTCGGCCGTCTTCACCCAACCCGAATTCGGCACCGTCGGCATCACCGAGGAAGAGGCAGAGGAGCGCGGCAATGCAGAGGTCTACGTCTCCAGCTTCCGACCGATGCGCTCGAGCTTTGCAGGCTCTGACGCGCGGGTGCTGATGAAATTGATCGTTTGCCGCGAGACGCGCTGCGTACTGGGATGCCATATCGTGGCCCCCGAAGCGGGCGAATTGATCCAAATGGTCGGTATCGCCGTCAAAATGGGGGCAACCAAGGAACAGTTCGACGCGACTTGCGCGGTCCACCCGACCATGGGCGAAGAGCTCGTGACCATGCGGAACCCTGTAAGACATTATTGAAATCACGGAAAAGATACCCAACTGTCCGACAAGATAACGGAAAGGTGAGGAGCATATGAGCAACGGAGGCCCCTGGGGCGGCGGAGGCGGTGGCGGCGATGACCGCGACGACGACCGCGAAGACAAGCGTCCCGGTCAGCGACGTCCCGGCGAGGGCGGACAGATCCCGGAAATAGAGGAATTCATGCGCAAGGGCTCCGAGCAGCTCAAGGTGCTGATGGGCGGCAAGGGGGGCGGCAATCGTCCCAACCGTCCCAATGGCGGCGGAGGCGGCGGCAAGAGCCCCTTCCCGGCCAAGACCGCGGTCGTCATCGGCCTTGTGGCCCTGGTTGCGATCTGGCTCGGCTCCTCGCTCTACAAGGTGAACCCGGAAGAACGCTCGGTGGAACTGATGTTCGGGCGCTACTACGCGACCAAAGGCCCCGGCCTGAACCTCGCACCGTGGCCCTTCATCACCTATTCCAAGGTTCCGGTGACGCGCGAACAGACCGTCGATATCGGCTCGGGCCGCGCAGGCACGAACGATACCGGCCTGATGCTGACGGGCGACCAGAATATCGTCGATCTCGAATTCCAGGTGGTCTGGAACATCAGCGATCCGGCGAAATACCTGTTCAACCTCGGCGATCCGCAGGACACGATCCGCGCGGTGTCGGAATCCGCGATGCGTGACATCATCGCGCGCTCGAACCTCGCACCGATCCTGTCGACCGCACGTGGCGAAATCGCGGGCGATCTGCGCTCGGCGGTGCAGAACACGCTCGACAGCTATGATGCAGGCATCAACATCGTCCGTGTGAACTTCAACCGTGCCGACCCGCCGCGCGAGGTGATCGACAGCTTCCGCGAGGTGCAAGCCGCCCAGCAGGAGCGTGACCGTCTCGAGAAGGAAGCCGACGCCTATGCCAACAAGGTGACGGCAGGTGCTCGCGGTGAGGCCGCTCAGGTCAAGGAAGAGGCCGAAGGCTACCGCGCGCAGATCGTGAACGCAGCCGAAGGTGACGCCGCGCGCTTCAACTCGATCCTCACGGAATACGAGAAAGCGCCCGAAGTGACCAAGCGCCGGATGTTCTACGAAACCATGGGCAAGCTGCTGCAGAACGTCGACAAGGTCGTCGTGGATACCAAAGACGGTGCTGGCGGGGTCGTGCCCTATCTGCCGCTGGATCAGCTGCGCAAGAACTCCAGCTCGTCGTCCAGCACAACCAACTCGACCGCTAACACGGGAGGAAGCAACTGATGCGCGGACCTATCGCAATTGCCGTTCTCGTTGTTCTCATCTTCCTCGGACTGAATTCGGTCTTCGTGGTGGACGAGCGTGAAAAGGCCCTCGTGCTGCGCTTCGGTGAGGTGCAGCAGGTGAAGACCGAGCCCGGTCTCGGGTTCAAGATTCCGGTCGTGGACACCATCGTGAAATATGATGACCGCATCCTGAGCCTGACCACGCAGCCGCTCGAAGTCACGCCCGAGGACGATCGTCGTCTCGTGGTCGACGCCTTCGCCCGCTGGCGCATCGTCGACGCGGTGAAATTCCGCGAAGCCGTTGGCGCGGGCGGTGAGACGACCGCAAAGAGCCGGATCGACGGCATCCTGAACAACGCGATCCGCGAAGTTCTGGGCTCGGTCCCCTCGACGGCTGTGCTGTCGGATGACCGGACGCCGCTGATGAACCGCATCCGTGATCTGGCACGGCGCGAGGCGCTGTCACTGGGCGTGGACGTGATCGACGTGCGTCTGACGCGCACCGATCTGCCCGAGCAGAACCTCGCCTCCACCTATGGCCGGATGCGGGCAGAGCGTGAACGCGAGGCCGCCGACGAGCGCGCCCGCGGCGCAGAAGCTGCACAGCGCATCCGCGCAACCGCCGACCGTACCGCGGTCGAGGTCACGTCCGAGGCCAAGAAACAGGCCGAGATCGTGCGCGGTGAAGCCGATGCGCAGGCCAACAAGGTCTATGCGGATGCTTACGGCAAGGATCGCCAGTTCTTCGCTTTCGTGCGCGCGCTGCAATTCTACGCGCAGTCGATGAAGACGCAGACCTCGTCGCTGGTGACGCAGCCCGACAGCCTCTACTTCGATTACGGGCGCTTCCTGCGCTCGATCGGGGAGAACCCGGGGCCGGAAACCGGTGCAGGCCGGGGCAGTGCATCCGCGAGCCAGGTCGGCCAGTGATGGCGATGCTCTTGACCGGTCTCGGACTGGTCCTTGTGATCGAGGGGCTGGCGCTTGCGCTGGCCCCTTCGCGTATCGAGGAGGCGCTGGACATGCTGCGCGCCATGTCGGCGGGCCAACGTCGCGCCCTTGGCCTTGCGGCTCTGGCGACGGGTGTGGCGATCCTCTGGGCGCTGCGGCAGTTCGGATAGCGGCCCTTTCTCTCGTGCCTTGAGCGCAAGAGAGCGCCCTTGTCCGCCCCCTGCGACGCAATTTCCTGTCGTGAATTTTGGCGAATAACTTCCCTTCGCCCCTCCCTGCTCCTACATTTCAAATCAAAGAGAGCATCGCGCCGGTCCTCCGCACCGGCGAAGCAAGGGAGAGCCATATGACAATCCTCACCGGACCCGGATCCATGCTGCGCGCCGGATTGAGCGCCGCCACGCTTGCCGTGGCGCTCGCCTGCGCCCCTCTGGCCGGGCCCGCCTATGCCCGCGCCGCCCCGGAAAGCTTTGCCGAACTCGTCGATCAGGTGTCCAATTCGGTGGTGAATATCACCACCTCGACCACGGTGGCCGCGCCGACCGGCGAAATGCCGAACTTCCCGCCCGGCTCACCCTTCGAGGATCTGTTCCGCGATTTCGGCCTGCCGAACCCGAACGCCCCCAATGGCCCGAACGGGCGGGGCGCGCCGCGTCGCTCGAACGCGCTCGGCTCCGGCTTCGTGATCTCGGAAGACGGCTATATCGTCACCAACAATCACGTCATCGAAGATGCCGACGAGATCGAGATCGAATTCTTCTCGGGCAAGCGTCTCGACGCGAAACTGGTGGGCACCGATCCGAAAACCGACATCGCGCTCTTGAAAGTCGAGAGCGATTCCCCCCTGCCCTTCGTCGCCTTCGGCGACAGCGACGCCGTGCGCGTCGGCGACTGGGTGATGGCGATGGGCAACCCGCTGGGTCAGGGCTTCTCCGCCTCGGCCGGGATCATCTCGGCGCGCAACCGCGAGCTGTCCGGCAGCTATGACGACTACCTGCAGACCGATGCCGCGATCAACCGCGGCAACTCGGGCGGTCCGCTCTTCGACATGGAAGGCGAGGTCGTCGGCGTGAACACCGCGATCCTGTCGCCCAATGGCGGCTCGATCGGGATCGGCTTCTCGATGGCCTCGAACGTGGTCGCGAAAGTGGTCGATCAGCTCAAGGAATACGGCGAGACGCGGCGCGGCTGGCTGGGTGTGAAAATCCAGGACGTCACCGCCGACATGGCCGAAGCGATGGGGCTCGAGGCCCCCGAAGGCGCGCTTGTATCTGAGGTGCCCGATGGCCCCGCCAAGGAAGCCGGGATCGAGGCGGGCGACGTGATCACCTCCTTCGATGGCGGCGAGGTCAAGAGCACCCGCGATCTGGTGCGTCGCGTGGCCGATGCGCCGGTGGGCGAGAAGGTCCGCGTGACCGTGATGCGCGATGGCGAGGCCAAGACGCTTCTGGTGACGCTGGGCCGTCGCGAAGCCGCCGAGGGCGAACAGCCCCCGAAAGCCGTGCAGGCCCCGCAGGAAGTCGAGAAGGACATGCTCGGCCTGACCGTGACGCCGCTGACGGATGAGTTGCGCACCGAGATGGGCCTGACGAAAGAGGCGAACGGCCTTGTCATCAAGCAGATCGACGAGACCTCCTCGGCCTATGAAAAAGGGCTGCGCGTCGGCGATTTGATCACCGAAGTCGGGCAGAAGCCGGTCTCCGCGGTCGATGACTTCGAAGAGCGCGTGCAGGCGGCGAAGGATGCGGGGCGCAAGTCGATCCTGCTGTTGATCCGCCGCGCTGGCGAGCCGCGTTTCGTGGCCCTCCCCGTGGAGTGATCCGCACCGTTCAAAACGATAGAAAAGGCGCCCCACGGGGCGCCTTTTGCAGTAAATGGTGCGCGTGAGAACCTTGAAGGCTCGAAGCGCAATGGCCGCTTCGAGCCTACTGCGGACATTGCTTCCTGTTGCGAAGGTTGGAGCGACATCAATCTTCGCCTAACTTGGCTGAGTGGGCCGGAATACCGCGAGGGCATCAGTGCTTCAGTCCTACGACATCGCTTCTCTGCTGCGCGAAAACCGGCAGCGATGGGAGATTCTTGAGTTGGTTGAATCACTCAATCTGCGTCAGGGAAGCATCGGTGCGGGCTTTGTCCGAAACTTCGTGTGGGACGCCCTTCACGGTCGGGCTTCGGATTGCAGAGATGAGGACACAGACGTTCTCTACTTCGACGATAAGAACCTCGATCCAGCGTCGGACGAAGCTTTTGAGAATTGGCTTCGGCAAGCAGCGCCGGAGTACCAATGGTCCGTGAAAAACCAGGCGAGAATGCACCTGCGAAACGGAGATTCACCATATTGTTCAGTGGCAGATGCAATGCGCTACTGGCCAGAAACGGCCACGGCAGTCGCGGCCCAAAGGTCGGGCTCAGATTGCCGGATCCTTGCACCCTTCACGCTCAACGACCTCTGTTCGATGATTTTGCGCCCAGCATCGAGCTTGCCACATAAGCGCGAAGCCTTCCGGACCAGAGTACAGAGCAAAGGCTGGCTGGAACGATGGCCACTGGTGCGGGTAGTAGAGATGTCCGCCTAGCCGACATCCGCCGCAGACAGCTCCCGAAGTTCTTGTCGGGAGCTGCTGATCGACATGCGTTGCGCCTACAAGGCGTCCGGCCCCACGCTGCACCAGTTACTGCAAAGGGCAGCCCCCCGGGGCGCCTGTTTCATTGCGCCGCTTCGCGCGCCCGCACCCGGCGCGAGGCGATCGTCAGGCTCCCGGCGGCGATCACGCACCAGACCGCCATGCCCAGCATCTGGGTCGGCAGCTCCACCCCCATATCGATCAGCACGCCCGTGATCCCCGGCCCCACGGCGGTCGAGAGCACCATCGAGGCCACGATGATCGCGCGGATGCCGCCGAGGTTTTTCACCCCGTAGACCTCGGGCCAGAGCGCGCCCATCAGCGTGCCGGAAAACCCGTTCGACATGCCAAGCAGCGCCATGAAGGCATAGACGCCCCAGACCGGCGTGACCAAGGCGACCGTCAGCGAGGCAAGCGTCAGCGGTGCCAGCACGAAGGGCAGCAGGCGCAGCGCCCCGAACCGGTCGATCAGCCCGCCGCAGACGAAGCCGAAGCCCACGGTCGCGAGGGACATCACCGGGAAGGCCGCCGCGAAGGCAAGCGGGGAGTAGCCGCGCAGCTCAGTCAGGTAGCCTTGGTGGAAGAAGATCACCGTGCCGATGAAGGGCGGCGCGAGCAGCCCCGCCAGCAGCATATAGAGGACCGGATCACGGATCACCTCCGCACGGGTCCAGTCGCGCGCGGTGCCAGAGGCGCTCGATTGCACCTCGGTCGCGTTGGGCACCCGCTCGACCTGCATCAGCCGCATCAGGAGCGGCCAGGCGATCAAGACCAGCACCCCGGCCGAGAGCCACCACGCGAGATGCCAATTGCCGCTCGCCTGCGCGATCAGCACCACCAGAACCGGCAGCACCGCAGAGCCGAAAGGCTGGCCCGGCACGATCAGCGACATCGCCTTGCCGCGGCTCGCGACGAACCAGCGGCCGATCTCGGTAAAGGCGATCTCGGTCATCATGCCCTGCCCGAAGAGCCGCAGCATGTAGATCGCGAGCGTCAGGAAGATCAGGTTCGGCGCGAGCGTGATCCCGATGCAGGCCAGCGCCAGCAGTGGGATGGTAAAACGCACGACCTTCCAGCCGGGCATCAGGTCGAGCGTGCGCCCGAGGAAGGGCAACGTCGAGGCCGAGGCCAGCGTCGCCACCATGTAGAGCGCCCCGAAGGTGCCGCCCGACAGGCCGAAAGTCGCCCGGATGTCATTGCCCGACAGGCCGATGAAGAAGGTCTGCCCGAAGGAGGAGAACAGCGTCAGCAGAAACCCCGCGCCGAGCCAGCGGGCATTGTCGCGCATGAAGCGCAGGTTGCTGCCGAAAAGCTTTTGCATGATGCCCCCTGATCCCTTGGTCCCCGGTTAGAGACCGTTCCCCCCGTGGGCACAACCCCGCCGCCTGCGCAAAGGTCTGTGCGGCGATGCGATGGCGGGCGCGGACGGCCTCAGTTCGACCAGATATAGAGACCCAGCTCCTGTGCGGCGCGGACCGAAAGCGTCGGGCTGTCGAGGCCACGCGGTGCCTGATAGGCCGCGATCGCGCGGCCCGTCGCCGGGTCGAGCTTGCCGTCGGCGGGGCCGGAATAAAGCCCGCGCAGCGCCAGCGCGCGCTGGGTCATGGCAACGAAAGCGGGCGTCAGATCCTCCGAACAGACGGATTCGAAATAGCGCGGCTTGCCGCTGTCGACGAGCTTCTGGCCGCTCAATTCGCGATAGATCGCAGGCTGCGTGACCTGGCCGGTCTTCGGATCGCGCTGTTCGGGGAGCACCTGCACCTGCCCGGTCACGGTCTCGACCTTCGCGGGACCTTTGAGTTGGGTGAAACATCCCTGCGCGTCGTCGGCGGGCGGGCGGCTTTGCAGCACATGGGCGAGCGTCTTGGCGGGCGGATCTTTCGGCGCGGCCTCCGAGCCCTGCGCTGTGGGCTGACAGCCCGCCATCCCCATCGTCACACCCAGCGCCACCAGCACCGCCCGCGCCGTGCCGAAGTTTTCAGCGATCTGCCGCATTCTTGTCTCCGCCTGCCTTCGGCCGGCAGACTAGCCGATATCTACGCTGCGGCAATCCCTTGCCCGTGACAGCCCACCTCTGGCCAAATCGCCGAAAGCAGCTTAGATCACTTGCGACCGGCCCCGCCGGCAAGCGCGTTTTGATTACGAACAAGAGGCCCCGAGCTATGGCGAAAATCACCTATGTCGAATTCAACGGCACCCGTCACGAGATCGACGTGAAGCCCGGCATGACCGTGATGGAAGGTGCGCGCGACAATGGCGTGCCCGGCATCGACGCCGATTGCGGCGGTGCCTGCGCCTGTTCGACCTGCCATGTCTATGTCGACAAGGACTGGATCGAGAAACTGCCTCCGCGCGATCCGATGGAAGAGGACATGCTCGACTTCGCGTACGAGCCCGATCCCGTCACCTCGCGCCTGACCTGCCAGATCAAGGTCACGGACGAGCTCGACGGCTTGATCGTCAACCTTCCCGAAAAGCAGATCTGATGCGCCGCGCGGTGGCCCTCGCCTTCGCGCTGGTCACCGCTGCCGCCCTGCCCGCGCGGGCCGAGATGTCGGTCGCCGCGCGTTTCATCGAGCCTACAGATCGCTATGGTCACGGCGCGCTCGGCCCCGATCATGAATTCGCAAATCTCCAGATCGACGTGACCCGCAAGGCGGGCAGCCCCAAGGGGCTGTTCTCGGGCCACAGCACCCTGACCTATGACCTGCGCCTCGACCCCGACATGGTCTACGAGGACACGAGCCCGCGCCTGAGCGATCTCGACGGTGACGGCATCGACGAGGTGATCGTGGTGCAATCTCATCTGAAATTCGGATCGCGGCTTCTGGTGCTCACGGTGAAATCGGGCAAGCCGGAATTCCTCGCCGCGACCGATTTCGTGGGAGAGCCGAACCATTGGCTCGCGCCCATCGGCGTCGCGGATTTCAATGACAACGGGCATCGTGACATCGCGCTGATCGACGCGCCGCATCGGTTGGGCGTGCTGCGCCTTTTCGAGTATCGCGACGGCGCTTTGCACCCGACCTTCGCGGGCGGCAAGTTCACCAATCACCGTTTCGGCTCTGACGCGATCCTTGGAGGATTGCGCGATTGCGGCGCTGGTCCCGAGATGATCGTCGCCAGTTTCGACTGGTCCGCGTTGCTGTCGCTCTCCGTCACGCCCAGACAAACCGTGGCATGGACACGCCTCGGCACCGACACCTCGCCCGGCGGTTTCGCGAAAGCGCTGAACTGCAACGGCTGAGCCCTGCCGCACCGGCCTCACGGAACCGCCCTGCCCCCGCCCATGTTACCCCTGCATCACGACACCGGCGCACGGTCGTTCCTCCCCGTCGCGCGCCCCGATGCAGGATCCCAGCCATGGCCGAAGCCCAAGCCTCCGAAGAAAAGCCGATTGCCGTCTATGGGGCGCTCGCGGCGAACCTCCTGATCGCCATCGCGAAATTCATAGCCGCGGCCTTCACGGGTAGCTCATCCATGCTGGCGGAGGCGTTCCACTCGGTGGTCGATACCGGCAATGAGGGGCTGCTGTTGCTGGGCCACAAGCGCAGCAAGAAGGAACCGGACGAGAAACACCCGTTCGGCTATGGCAAGGAGCTGTATTTCTGGTCGCTCGTCGTCGCGATGCTGCTGTTTGCGATCGGCGGCGGGCTCTCGATCTATGAGGGCATCGTCCATATCCAGAACCCCGAGCCGATCGAAAAGCCGATCTGGAATTACGGCGTGCTGCTCGTGGCTTTCCTCGCCGAAGGCACGTCCTGGGTCATCGCGATCCGTCAGCTTCTGAAGCAGCGCAAACCGGGCGAAGGCTATTTCAAGGCCTTCCGCCGCTCCAAGGACCCGTCGATCTTCGTCGTCGTCGCCGAGGACAGCGCGGCCCTTCTGGGCATCCTCGCGGCCGCACTTGGCGTCTATCTCTCGGTGACGTTTGAAAACCCCTTCTTCGACGGGGCTGCCTCCATCGTCATCGGGCTCATCCTGATCGTCGTGGCGATCATCCTCGTCTACGAGACCCGCGCGCTGATCATGGGCGAGGCCGCGGACCGCGACGTGCGCAAATCGATCCGCGAGATCGCGACCGGTTTCGACGAGGTCGCGGAGGTCAAACGCCTCCTGACGATGCATTTCGCGCCCGATCAGGTACTGGTGAATATAGAGCTGAAGATGAGGAACGGCCTCTCGCCCGAAGCGATCTTCCACGCGGTGGAGGCTGTGCAGAAGAAAATCCATGAGGCCCATCCCGAGGTTTCGAGCGTTTTCCTGGAAATCGAATCCCTGCGCGGCACGCAGCCCGAAAACGCGGCGGCCTGAGGCCGCGCGCCGCGCCCCCGACGCGATGCCGCTTTTCACCGCAACGCCGTCGCTTTCTCCCGCGCTCCTCCCCGGAGTCGGGGTGATTGTGTCCCCACCCCCGGCGCGCTAGGAAACCGGGCGAAAGATCAAAAGGGATGCGACATGACCCAGACTGCCGACGCTTACGTTCTTACCGTTGCCTGCCCCTCCACGCGGGGGATCGTCGCGGGGATCGCGAACGTGTTGGCCGATCAGGGCTGCAACATCACCGACTCGCATCAGTATGACGACCCGAAGACGGGCCAGTTCTTCATGCGCGTCAGCTTCGTCTCCGAGAAGGGCAAGGATGCCGAGGCGATCCGCGCCGCGTTCGAGCCGGTCGCCAAGGATTTCGAGATGGACTGGGCGGTCCGCGACTCCCGCGAGAAGATGAAGGTTCTGGTGATGGTGTCGAATTTCGGCCACTGCCTGAACGACCTTCTCTACCGCTGGCGCATCGGTGCGCTGCCGATCGAGATCGTGGGCGTGGTGTCGAACCACATGACCTATCAGAAGGTCGTCGTGAACCATGACCTGCCCTTCCACCACATCAAGGTGACGAAAGAGAACAAGCCCGAGGCCGAGAAGCGTCTTCTGGACGTCGTCGATGAATCGGGCGCGGAACTGATCGTGCTCGCGCGCTACATGCAGATCCTGTCGGATGCGCTGTGCCAGAAGATGTCGGGCCGGATCATCAACATCCACCACTCCTTCCTGCCGAGCTTCAAGGGTGCGAACCCCTACAAGCAGGCTTACGAGCGTGGTGTGAAGCTGATCGGGGCGACCTCGCATTACGTGACCGCCGATCTCGACGAAGGCCCGATCATCGAGCAGGATACCGTGCGCGTCACCCATGCGCAAAGCCCGTCGGATTACGTCTCGCTGGGCCGTGACGTCGAGGCGCAGGTGCTGTCGCGCGCGATCCACGCCCATGTGCAGCACCGGGTCTTCCTGAACGACAGCAAGACGGTGGTCTTCCCGGCTTCGCCCGGTGCCTACGCCTCCGAGCGGATGGGCTGATCAAAGATGTAGGATGCCCGCCTCGGTCACGATCATGTCGAGCGGCTGATCGGTCGGCTCGGTGGGCACTTCCGGCACTTCCTGCGCGGCAAACGCAAAGCCGATCGCCGTGACGGGGCCGCGGGCGCGCAGCCCCTCCAGCGTGCGGTCGTAAAAGCCGCCGCCATAGCCCAGCCGATAGCCCTTCGCGTCGAAAGCCAGTAGCGGCACGATCAGCACCTCGGGCGTGATCTCTTCGCCTTCCGCCGGGATATGCGCCCCGAAAGCGCCCGCGATCATCTCGGTCTCGGGCGTCCAGCGGTGAAAGACCAGAGGCTGCGCCTCCGCGACCACCACCGGCAGACAGAGCGGCCCGCCATGGGCCACCATCGCCGGGCGCGGATCGGGCTCGGTGCGGATCGGCCAATAGCCCGCCAGCACCTTGCCCGCGAAGGGCTCCAGCGCCGCCGTCAGCGCACGGGTCACCGCGCCATCATCGGCCGCATGGGCCGCCTTACGCGCCGCGAAAGCATCCTTGCGCGCGAGATCCTTGCTCATAGCAGAACCACAGAGGCCAGCCCGAGGAAGGCGAAGAAGCCCACCACATCGGTCATCGTCGTGACGAACGTGCCCGAGGCCAAGGCCGGGTCCGCGCCGAGCTTCTCCAGCGCGAGCGGGATCAGGATGCCCGACAGGGCGGCCACCACGAGGTTGATCACCATCGCCAGCCCGATCACGATACCAAGCTGTGCGCCCGAGAACCAGAAGGCGGCCACCGCCCCCATCACCACCGCGAAGGCCAGACCGTTGAGCAGCCCCACGATGGTTTCGCGTCGCACAACCCGCCAGACGTTGCTGTCGGTCAGGTCGCGCGTGGCGAGTGCGCGCACCGCCACGGTCAGGGTCTGCGTGCCCGCATTGCCGCCCATCGAGGCCACGATCGGCATCAGCACAGCGAGCGCCACAAGCTGCTGGATCGTACCCTCGAAGATCGAAATCACCGCCGAGGCGAGAATGGCCGTCAGGAGGTTAATGAAGAGCCACGGCAGGCGCTGACGCACTGTTTCCAGCACCGTATCCGAGATCGCGGATTCGTCGCCCACACCGGCGAGGCGGAGGATGTCTTCCTCGTGTTCCTCGTCGAGGACCGACATGGCGTCATCGATGGTAATCACGCCAACCAAACGGTCGTCTTCATCCACGACCGGGGCCGAGATCAGGTGATACTGGTTGAACGCATAGGCCACGTCGCCCTCGTCCTGATAGGCCGAGATCTTGCGGAACTCTTCCTCGCAAATCTCGATCAGCTTCGAGGCGCGCGGGGCGGACAGGATGCGTCCCAGAGTGACATTGCCGACCGGGTGGTGGCCCGGATCGACGAGAGTCACGTGATAGAACTGGTCGGGCAGCCATTTGGCTTTGCGCAGGAAGTCGATCGTCTCGCCCACCGTCCAATGCTCGGGCGCGGTCACGACCTCGCGCTGCATCAAACGACCGGCGGAATATTCGGGATAGCCCAGCGATTTCTCGACCGCGGCCCGGTCGGTCTCGTCGAGCGCGCCGAGGATCGCCTCCTGCTGCGGCTCCTCGAGGTCTTCGATCAGGTCGACGACGTCATCGGAATCAAGCTCGCGGACAGCGTCGGCCAGAACTTCCGGCGGCAGGCTCGCGAGAACCTCCTCGCGGATGCCCTCGTCGATCTCGGTCAGGATCTCGCCGTCGATCTGGCGGCCCCAGAGCCGCAGAATCTCGCGCCGCTCATGGCCGGAGACCTGTTCGATAAGGTCGGCGATATCGGCGGCGTGCAAGGGCTCGAGCAGCTCGCTCAGGCGATCTGCATCTTCCTGCTCGACGGCATCGAGAATTTCCTCGACCAGCTCTCCGCTCAGCCGATAATCCTCTTCCTCGCGCTCTGTCTCTTCGGCAAGTGCTTCGGCCATGTCGCCCCCATTCCGATCGCGCGTGAAACATAGCTGTTTTCTCGCAGATGGACAGGGGGGCGGCGGCGAAAAAGAAGCGCCGCCACGGCAGAGATTTACCTTCGCCCCGCCCCGCCCTAGCATGGCGCGTCGGACAGGAGAGAATGATGGCTGAGCTGCACCTTGGGCAGGTTCTGGAATACCGTGGCGACGCGCTTGTCGAGGGGCCGGAGGCGGTCTCGCACCGGCGCCGCGGCGGTATGCTGATCGACGGCGGTATGATCGCCGCCGTGGGCGAGGCCGACGATCTGCGCGACGCCCATCCGCAAGCCGAGATCGTCGATCATGGCGACCATCTCCTGTCGCCCGGGTTCGTCGATGCGCATGTGCATTACCCGCAAACCGCGATCATCGCGAGCTGGGGTAAGCGGCTGATCGACTGGCTCAACACCTATACTTTCCCCGAAGAGATTTCCTTCGCCGATCCCGCCCATGCCGAAGATATCGCGACCCGCTATCTCGATCTGGCGCTGATGAACGGCACGACGTCGATGTGCAGCTATTGCACGATCCATCCCGCCAGCGTCGAAGCCTTCTTCACCGCCGCCAAGGCCCGCGGAATGCGCGCCGCGGCGGGCAAGACCTGCATGGATCGCCACGCCCCCGAAGCTTTGCGCGACACCCCGCAATCGGCCTATGACGACAGCCGCGTCCTCTTGCAGAAATGGCACGGGACAGGCCGGCTGAGCTACGTCATCACGCCGCGCTTCTCGCCCACCTCTTCGGCGGATCAGCTTTGCGCCCTGGGCGCGCTCTGGGCGGAGCATCCCGATTGCCTGATGCAAACCCATCTGAGCGAGCAGGTGGACGAGATCGCCTGGGTGCGCGAGCTATATCCCACCGCGCGCGACTATCTCGACACTTACGAGACCTATGGCCTGCTGGGCGAGAACGCGCTTTACGGCCACGCGATCCATCTGGAGCCGCGCGAGGCCGACCGGATCAAGGAGATCGGCGCGGCGCTAATCCATTGCCCGACCTCGAACACGTTCATCGGCTCGGGCCTGTTCGACTGGCCGACGCGTCTGGCCGAAGGCCAGCAGATCGGTCTGGCCACCGATACCGGCGGCGGGTCGAGCTTTTCGATGCTGCGCACGATGGCGGCCGCCTATGAGATCGGGCAGCTCACGCATCAGCCGCTGCATCCCGCGCAGCTTTGGTGGCTGGCCACGCAAGGCTCGGCCCAGTCGATGCGGATGGGCGACAAGATCGGTGCGCTGGCCCCGGGGATGGAGGCGGATTTCATCGCCGTCGACCTCGCCTCGACGCTTGCCATTTCGCAACGCGTGGCGCGGGCGGAGGATATCTGGGAGGCGATCTTCCCCACGATCATGATGGGCGACGACCGCGCGATCGCGGGCACATGGGTCGCGGGCAAGCGGCTGCATTGAGCGATCCAGCCTTCGAGAGGATCTACGCCCGCGCGCCTTTCACGGTCGATTTCCTAGACGGTGGCGGCGGCGATCTGGTGATCTCCTTCGCCTCGATCGGCCATGACCCCAGCCGCCCGCCCGCACCGGAATTCGTCGCCACTGCCACGGGGCGCGGCACGCCCGGCTTCTCACGCCGGGCATTGTTCATCAGCGACGAAAGCCGCAGTTGGGCGAATGACCCGGGTTTCGCCGCTGCCCTGCGCGCCGCCTTGGCAGAGGTGACGCGCCGCCGCCCCGTCACCCGCATCGCCGCCATTGGCCTCTCGATGGGCGCGGTCTCGGCGCTGGTCGCGACGCAGGTGATCCCGGTCGATGTGGTGCTCGCCCTGTCGCCGCAAGTCTCGGTCAAACCGGGCGTCGTGCCGGGGGAGACACGCTGGAGCGAATGGACCTCTCGGATCGGAACATTCGCCCGCGAGACCACCCCGCTTCCGCCCGCGCCCTGTTGGACGATCCTGTGCCACGGCGCGCATGACGATCTGGATCAGGCGATGCTCTTCCCGCGCGCGTCAAATGTCGACCACCTGATCTTCCCCGCTCTTGGCCATTCCGACCTCGGGCCGCATCTGAAGGCGCGCGGTGGGCTATCGGGGCTGATGGAGGCCGCCCTTGCAGGCGACCGTCGCCGCCTGCTGCGGATCGCGAGCGCCGCCAGTGCCGTGCGGCGCGAAAAGTTCAGCCCATAAGCCGTGCCGCGAGACGGTTTTGCGTCTCGATCACGCGCGGCATGTCGATTGTCACCACCTGCCCGTCGCGCACCACCTGACGGCCCTCGACGAAGAGGTGTTTCACCTTGGGCGGCCCGCACAGCACCAGTGCCGCGACCGGATCCCATGCGCCTGCCGCCTCCAGCCCCGAGACATCCCAGATCGCCACATCCGCGCGTTTTCCGGGGGCGAGCACCCCGCAATCGGGACGACCCAGCACCTGCGCCCCGCCCAAAGTCGCGATCTCCAGCGCCTCGCGCGCGGCCATCGCGTCGGCGCCGTTTTGCACCCGCTGCAGCAGCATCGCCATGCGCGCCTCGCCGATGAGGCTCCCTGCATCGTTCGAGGCCGAGCCATCGACGCCAAGCGCCACCTTCACCCCCGCATCGCGCATCTGCCGCACCGGCGCGATGCCCGACCCCAGACGGCAGTTCGAGCACGGACAATGCGCAACGCCCGTCTTCGTGCGCGCGAACAGGTCGATTTCGCCCGCGTCCAGCTTCACGCAATGGGCGTGCCAGACATCGTCGCCGGTCCAGCCCAGATCTTCCGCATACTGCCCCGGCCGACAGCCGAACTGCTCCAAGCTGTAGGAAATATCCTCGTCATTCTCGGCCAGATGGGTGTGCAGCATCACACCCTTGTCGCGCGCCAGCAGCGCCGCATCGCGCATCAGCTCGCGCGAGACGGAAAACGGCGAGCACGGCGCGATCCCCACCCGGCACATCGAGCCCTCGCCCGCATCGTGGAACGCATCGACGACCCGGATGCAGTCGTTCAGGATCGCGTCCTCGCGCTCGACCAGACTATCGGGCGGCAAGCCACCATCGCTCTCGCCGATGCTCATCGCGCCGCGCGTGGGGTGGAAGCGCAGGCCCAGTTCGGCGGCGGCGTGGATCGTGTCCTCCAGCCGCGCGCCATTCGGATACATATACAGATGATCGGAACTGGTGGTGCAACCGGTCAGCGCCAGTTCCGCCAGCCCCACCTGCGCCGAGACGCGGATCTCCTCGGGGCCCATCTTCGCCCAGATCGGATAGAGCGTCTGCAGCCAGCCGAAAAGCAGCGCATCTTGGCCGCCCGGCACTGCGCGGGTCAGCGTCTGGTAAAGATGATGATGGGTGTTCACGAGGCCCGGTGTGACGACGCAGCCCTTTGCCTCGACCACCTCGCCCGGGCTTTCCAGCCCCGGCCCGACGGCGGCGATCTGCCCGTCGCGCAGCAGCAGATCCGCGCCCTTCAGCTCGCGCCGGGTGCCGTCCATCGTGACGATCACCTCGGCGCCCCGGATCAAGATCTCGCCCATCGCGCGCTCCTACTGGCTGGTTTCGCCAGAGCCTAGACCGCGCGGATGGGCGAAGACCAGAGGCGCTCAGCGCCCCATCGCGTAGAACTCGGGGTTCGGCGGGATCGCGGCCATGTTCACCAACCGGTTCGACAGGCTGAAAAACGCCGTGATCGCACCGATGTCCCAGATGTCGTCATCGGTGAAGCCATGGGCGCGCAGCGCCTCGTAATCGGCCTCCTCGACCTCCTGCGCGCGCAGGCTCACCTTCATCGCAAAGTCGAGCATCGCGCGCTGGCGCGGCGTGATCTCGGACTTGCGGTAGTTCACCGCGACCTGATCGGCGATCAGTGGGTTCTTGGCCCGGATGCGCAGGATCGCGCCATGCGCGATCACGCAATACTGGCACTCATTGGCCGCCGAGGTCGCCACCACGATCATCTCACGCTCGGCAATGGTCAGGTTACCGGGCTTCTCCATCAGCGCGTCATGATAGGCGAAGAAGGCGCGACATTCGTCGGGGCGATGCGCCAGCGCGAGGAAGATGTTCGGGATGAACCCGGCCTTCTCCTGCACCGCCTCGATCCGCGTGCGGATATCCTCGGGCATGTCTGCGAGTTTCGGCACCGGATGCCGGCTGATCTTGTCTTGCATGTGGGGTCTCCTCTTCTCCGCCGCCACTATGCACAGGTGCGACGGGGCCGAGGAAATGACGTTGCGGCAATCGCGCTCAGAGGTCGAGCGTGATCCAGACCGGCACGTGATCCGAGGGCTTGTCGCGGCCGCGGATTTCCTTGTCGATGCCGACCTCGCGCAGCAGATCGGCGGCCTGCGGCGACAGCAGCAGATGGTCGATGCGAATGCCGTTATTCTTCTGCCAGGCGCCCGCCTGATAATCCCAGAAGGAGTAATGCCCCGGCCCTTGGACCCGGGCGCGGAACGCCTCGGTGAAACCGAGATTGAGGATACGGCGGAAGGCTTCGCGGCTTTGCGGCAGCGCCAGCGCATCACCGCGCCACGCCTCGGGTTTCGCGGCATCCTCGTCCTGCGGGATGATGTTGTAATCGCCCGCCATCACGAAAGGTTCTTCCAGCGCCAGCAGCTCTTCCGCCCGCGCCTTCATCCGCTCCATCCATGACAGCTTGTAGGCATATTTGCCGCCTTCGACGGGCTGGCCTGCATCGTCCAGCTCCACCGGGTTGCCGTTGGGCAGATAGAGACCACAGAGTCGCACCGCGCCCTTGTCGCCGACCACGGTGGCCTCGATCCAGCGCGCCTGTTCGTCGCTCTCATCGCCGGGCAGGCCGCGCGTCACATCCTCCAGAGGCAGCTTCGAGAGGATCGCGACGCCGTTGAAGCTTTTCTGGCCGTGCGTCTCGACCGAATAGCCCAGCTCTTCGAAGAGCTCGCGCGGGAAACCCTCGTCAACCGACTTGATCTCCTGCAGCAAAGCCACGTCGGGCTCGGCCTCCTTCAGCCAATCGACCAGCGCCTGATGGCGCGCCTTGATGCCGTTGATGTTGAAGGTGGCGATTTTCATGAGCGGCTCCGGGGTTGGCGGTCGCGAAAGGTGTAACGGATCGCGGCGGGCGCGGACAGGGCGGAGTTAGCCCTCCTCGCTTTCCTCCGTATCGATCCCGTGACGCTCGAACAGCTTCGCCTGCGACATGATGAAGGCGATCATGATGATCGGCAGACCGAAGGTCTTGAAATCGACCCAATGCGCGTCCGACATCGTGCGCCAGACGATCTCATTGGCCACGGCAAGCCCGAGGAACAGCCAGACGAAGCGCTTGGTCAGGATCATCCAGCCCTCATGCGCCATCGGCATCGCCTCGTTCATCACCAGTTGCAGCCACGCCTTGCCGCGCAGCAACCCGGCCCCGAGGATGCCCGCGAACAGCAGGTAGATGATCGTGGGCTTCATCTTGAAGAAGGTCGGATCGTTCAGCCAGACCGACAGCCCGCCGAAGATCGCCACCAGCACGAGCGTCGCGATCTGCATCGCCGAGAGCTTGCCGGTCAGCAGCCACAGGATCAGCGTCGTCGCCGCGATCAGCGGGATGAACAGCGCGGTGGCCACGACGAAGCCCGAGTAATCGGTGCCGAGGATCGTGTAGGTGCCGTCCTTCAGCCGGTTGAAGGCGACGAAGAACACGATGAGCGGCCCCCAGTCGAGCGCCGCTTTCACCCAGGGGGAAATCTTTTTCTCTGCCATCTGCCTTTACCTGCCTGCTATCTCAACGATCACGGCCCCTGCCGCGATCAGCGCCATCAGGGCCGTGCGCCGCGGCCCCACTTTCTCGCCCAGCACGAGCCAGCCGATGAGCGCTGCGAAGACCGTAGACGTCTCGCGCAGCACCGCCGCCTCGCCCACCTTGTCGAGCCGTGTCGCCAACATGATCGAGCCAAAGGAGAAATAAGCAACAATCGCGCCGATAACACCCCTCTTGATGAGCGGCACCTTTTCCGAACTCGGCAGCTTCGTCCAGCGCCGCGCGGTGAAGATCGGCATGAACCAGCCGTCGATGAAGAAGAACCACGCAAGGAAAGTGAACGGATCGGCGGTCGCGCGGATGCCATAGGCGTCATAGGTGGTGTAGAGGGCGACGAAGGCACCGGTCGCCACGGCCAGCATCAGGGCCGGCACCATCGTCTCGCGATCGACCGTCACATTGCGCAGGTTGTAGAGCGCAAGCCCGTAGATGCCTGCCAGAAGCGTCGCCACCCCGGCCCATTGGCCCAGCGTGAAATGCTCGCCGAAGATGAACCCCGCGCCGATGACCGCGAAAAGCGGCCCGGTGCCGCGCACCACCGGATAGACCACCGTATAGGCCCCACGCTGGTAACAGGCCGCCTGCAACAGCTTGTAGGCGACATGGATGAAGAAGACGCCCACGAAGATCGGCCACATGAAGGGCTCGGGCCACGGCACCACGAAAAGCGCAAAGGGGGCTGCGATGATCCCGTAGCTCGCATCGATCGCGGCGCGGCTGAGCCAAGGATCGTGACGCCCCTTCTGCAGCGCCCCGAACAGCGCGTGAAGAAAGGCCGCGAGCAGAGCGAGGCTCAGCGCGAGGTGCTTGCCGGTCTCGGTGCCCGAGACGGAGATGATCCAGTCGCTCAAGGGGAAGTCCTTCGTGATGTCGGCGCCAAGGGGGCGCTGCCCCCGCTGGCCTCAGGGGCCATTCACCCCCGGGATATTTCGACCAAGGGGAAGAGGAAAGGCGCATCCCTCTCTTCGCTCTTGCACAAATATCCCCGGGGGCGCGCGCAAGCGCGGGGGGCGGCGCCCCCCCTCCGCGGTGTCAGTCTTCGAGACCGACGAGGGCCTGCGCGAATTCTTCCGGATCGAAGGGCGCCAGATCGTCGAGCTGTTCGCCCACCCCGATCGCGTGGATCGGCAGGCCGAACTTGTCGGCCAGCGCGACCAGAACGCCGCCTTTCGCGGTGCCGTCGAGCTTGGTCATCACCAGCCCCGACACGTTCGAGATCTTGCGGAAGACATCGACCTGCTGCAGCGCGTTCTGCCCCGTCGTCGCGTCGAGCACGAGAAGCGTGTTATGCGGCGCGGTCTCGTCGACCTTGCGGATCACGCGGACGATTTTGGCCAGCTCCTCCATCAGATCGGCGCGGTTCTGCAAGCGACCTGCCGTGTCGATCATCAGAAGGTCCGCGCCTTCGGCCTCGGCCTTCTTCATTGCATCATAGGCGAGCGAGGCCGGGTCCGAGCCTTCGGGCGCTGTCAGCACCGGCACGCCGGCGCGATCGCCCCAGACCTGCAATTGCTCGACAGCGGCCGCACGGAACGTGTCGCCCGCGGCGATCACCACCCGCTTGCCGGCGGCGCGGAATTGCGAGGCGAGCTTGCCGATCGTCGTGGTCTTGCCCGAGCCGTTGACGCCGACCACCAGCACGACCTGCGGCTTCTTGGGGTAAAGCGGCAGCGGTTTCGCGACCGGCTCCATGATCCGGGCGACCTCTTGGGCCAGCAGCCCCTTGATCTCGGAGACCGAGAGTTTGCGGCCCATTCGCCCCTCGGCGAGGTTCGCCGAGACGCGCAGCGCGGTGTCGACGCCCATGTCGGAGGCGATCAGCAATTCCTCGAGGCTCTCTAACATCTCGTCATCGAGGACGCGGCGCGGCTCGGCCACTTTCGCCTCGCCGCCACCGAAGATGCGGCCCAGAAGGCCGGGCTTCTTCGGCTCGGGGCTGGGACGTTCGGGCGCGGGCTCGACGTCGAGCGGCGCCTTGGCGATCTGCGCGTGCTCTTCCTCGACCGGTTCGGTCACCGGCGCGGGCACGTAGCCGGGTGCGGGCGGGGTCGGATCGGGGAGGTTGATCGTCTCGCTGTGCGGCGGCTCGGGTTCGGGTTCCGGCTCTGCCTCGGGCTCCGGTTCCGGAGCGGGTTCGGCGCGGGTCTGCGGCGCGGCCTCGGGGGAGGTCTCTGCGGGCATCGCGGGCGCGAAGGGTTCCGGCGTCTCCGCGACCTCGTCTTCACTGGCCGCATTCTCGGCGACGATATCCTCGAGGCCCTGCTCGAGCTTCGAGGAGGAACGCGTCAGACGCGATTTGAGCTTTTTGAAAAACGACATGGATCAGGCCTTTCCTTACGCTCCACCTAGTTCATCGCAGGCCCGGATGGAAGGCTTATCCCCCGGCAAAACCCGATCCCGCGCCCCAGCCGATCAAGGCCTGACCGCCCCAGTAGAGCACCCAGAGCGCGCGCGCCGCCAGCTGTTTGCGGCCTGCGTCGCGCAGCACGAACATCTCCAGCGCGAGGATCAGGTCGGAGAGGACGAAAGCGAGGCTGCCCACGATCACCATCAGATAGCCCGCGGGCAGGCCCATCGCCACCGCCGCCATCGCCACGATGATCCAGATGTAGCTGCGCACCGGCCAGCACAGCCCGCCCGTGCGCGGCAGCAGCCAGAACTCCGCCGACAGTCCCAGGGCGATAAGCGGGATGGTCCATGCGGAGGGCCGCGCGCCGATGTCGAGGAACCCCAGAAGATAGGCCAGATGCCCCGCCGCGAAGGCCGCCATGCCGATCAGGAAGGCCCGCTGTCCGGGACGCGACAGGGCGAAATCGCCCGCCGCCCCGAGCGCGAGCCCCGCAAGGATCGCAAGTGGCGCGCCCATGGCCGCCGCCATCGGAATCAGCGCCACGACGGAGGCGGTCTTCACAAGGGTTTTCGCGCCACTTTCCTCAGCGCCTGCATGACGCGCGAGGTAGATCAGCGCGAAGACGGCGGCGATGAAGAGACTGATCGGGGCTGCGGACATCATGGCCACATCTCGCGCAGAAAAGCCCGGCCGCCGCAAGCGGGGTCATAAAAGGGTCGAAATTGGCGAAAGAATAGCGCAAAACCATTGCACTAATGAGAGTGAGCGAAGCGGACCCGCAGCACGTGACCCAAGGCAAAGACCCTTCACGCAAGCGCCGCCTGAGCGGTGCGTTTGCAAATCTGCTGCGGCGGTCGCGCGAGATCCCCGGGGTCGACAGTTTCGCGGTCGTGACGCTTCTGCCGGTACCGCTTCTGTTGGTGGCGGGCGTCTTAGGCGGGATCGCGGCCTGGGCGGCGCTGGTCTGGATCGGGCTGTGCATGTTCATCCTGGATGAGGCGCTGAAGCATCCCTCTCCCGATGCCCCGGAAGGCTCCGAATTCCCGGCAGCGGATGCGCTGTCGACGACGCTGGCGGTGGTGCATTTCGTGCTGCTCGTGCTCGGCGTGGCGGCGATGTCGGGGCATACGCTGCTGGAGGGGCCGAGCTGGATCGCGGTCTGGCTGGCCTTCGGGCTGTTCTTCGGACAGGTGTCGAATTCCAACGCGCATGAGCTGATCCATCGCTCGGACAAACGACTGTTTCTGCTGGGGAAATGGGTCTATATCTCGCTGCTTTTCGGGCATCACACCTCGGCGCATCGGCTCGTCCACCACCGCTTCGTCGCGACGCCGGACGATCCGAATTCCGCGCAGCTTGGCGAGGGGTTCTGGTCGTTTGCGCCGCGGGCCTGGGTCGGCAGCTTCATCGGCGGCTACGAGATGGAGCGCAACCGCTTTGCCCGTCTGCCTGCGATCGACCCGAAAGCGCCGCTGAGCGCGCGGATCAAGGCAAGGATCGCGCGGCTAGGCCCCTACCCGTCCTATCTGCTGGGCGGGCTGTGGTTCGCGGTGCTGTTCGGGATACTCTTCGGGGCCGAGGGCGTGGTGGCTTACCTGATGCTCTGCGCCTATGCGCAGGTGCAGATCCTGCTCGCCGATTACGTCCAGCATTACGGCCTATCTCGGAAACGCCGTGGCGACGGCAGTTTCGATCCGGTCGATGCGCATCACAGCTGGGATGCGCCCGCGCCGATTACCTCGCTGTGGATGCTCAACGCGCCGCGCCATTCGGATCACCACGCGCATCCGGCGCGGGAATACCCGGCCTTGCGACTTGGCGATCTGACCGAGCCGCGGCGGCCCGTGTTGCCGCGCAGCCTGCCCGCGATGGCGGCGCTGGCGCTGTTCCCGCCGCTGTGGCGTCGGGTCATGGACAAGCGCGTGAAGGCCTTGGGCAAAGCGCAGCCAGTCGGCACCGAAGGGGCGAGCGCGCGCTAGGCAAGCGGGTCGCGATCTGGCAGGTTGGGTGAAAGACCTTGCCGGAGCCTCCCCCATGCGCCCGAACCCGATCCTGACTTTATCCCTTGCGGCCTTGGCTCTGATGCCGACGCTTGCGCGTGCCGCCGATCCGCTCGGCCCGCCGCTCAATGCGGAGCAATTCGATCAGCGCACCGTCGGGCGCACAATCACCTATTCGGTCTTCGGCCAGCCCTACGGCTCCGAGCAATACAAGCCCGGCCACAAGGTGATCTGGGCCTTCACCGAAAGCGAGTGCAAGGAAGGCGACTGGTATCAGGACGGGCAGTATATCTGCTTCGATTACGGCGAATACGCGCCGCTGCAATGCTGGACCTTCTACGACACGGCGCAGGGGCTGCTCGCACAGTTCAAGGGCGATCCCTCGCAGGAACCGCTGGTGAGCCTGTCGGAAAGCCAGGACCCGCTGGTCTGTCAGGGCCCGGATGTGGGCGTCTAAGTCTCAGAACAGACTGCCCTGAGACGGGCCCGGATCGGGCTTTTTCTTCTTCGGCTTCGGCGCAGTCGCACTGCCGCCCCCGCCCGGGATCACCGCGAGCTTGCCATCGGCGAACTCGATCTCGAGACCGGGCTGCTTTTCGGCCACCCCCTGCGAGGTCACCACGCCGTCGGGCCCGCGCACCACCGCATAGCCGCGCTTGAGCGTCTCGGTATAGCCCAGCGTCTGGCGCGTCCGGTCGAGCCGCTCGAGCCGTTCGCGCTGCGCCTCGAGCCGCGCGGGCAAGGAGCGGTCGAGCCGGGTTTCCAGCCCCGCCAGCCGCTCAGCGCCGTCGCGGTTGCGCCTTTGCGCATCGCCGATCATCCGCACCCGCGCCGCATCCAGCCGCCGCGCAAGCTGCGTGTGATCCTGCGTCGCGCGCCGCATCCGCGCCGCAGGCGCAGGGGCCAGCCTCGCCGACAGCCCGTCGATCTCGCGCGAGCGATCCCGGATGAAGCGCCGCAGCAGGTTCGGCGAAATTTGCGCAGCCAGCGGCGCGAAACGGGTATTCTTGCGCAGGACCAGCGTGCGCAGCGCAGGGCCCAGCCGCTCGGCCCAGAGGTCGAAGCTTTGCCGCGCCGGTTGCGTTAGCGCCTCGGGACGGCCCAGCCCACGCGCCAGATCGCGCAGCCGCTGGCCGCGCTGATCGAGCCGCCCGCGCGCCGCCCGCATCATCCGCGTCTGTGCCTCCGACAGCCAAGCGGCCAGTTCGGCGCGCACCGGCACCGCCATTTCCGCCGCCGCCGTGGGCGTAGGGGCACGCCGGTCGGCGGCGTGATCGACCAGCGTCGTATCGGTTTCGTGGCCCACCGCCGAAATCACCGGGATGTCGCTTTCGGCCACGGCGCGCACCACGGCTTCTTCGTTGAAGCCCCAGAGGTCCTCGATAGAGCCGCCGCCGCGCGCGACGATGATCAGATCGGGGCGCGGGATCTCCCCGCCCGGCGCCAGCGCATTGAAGCCCCGCACTGCACGCGCCACTTCCGGCGCACAGGCCTGCCCCTGCACCGCCACCGGCCAGATCAGCACATGGCGCGGGAAGCGGTCGGCGAGCCTGTGCAGGATGTCGCGGATCACCGCGCCCGAGGGCGAGGTCACCACGCCGATCACCTGCGGCAACCACGGAATGGGCTTCTTGCGGCCCGCGTCGAACAGCCCCTCGGCGGCCAGCGCCTTGCGCCGCGCCTCCAGCATCGCCATCAGCGCGCCCGCGCCCGCCGGTTCGACATTGTCGACGATCAGCTGGTATTTCGACTGGCCCGCGAAGGTCGTCATCCGGCCCGTGGCGATGACCTCCATCCCCTCCTCGGGGCGGACCTGCATCTTTGCCACCTGCCCCTTCCAGCTGACGGCGGCGATCACCGAACGGTCGTCCTTGAGGTCGAAATACATATGGCCCGAGCGCGGCATCGACACACGGCCGACTTCGCCGCGCACCCGGACGCGGCCGAATTCCCCCTCGATTACCCGCTTCACCGCCCCCGAAATCTCGGAGACCGTGTAGTCATGCGCGTTCGAGCCGTTTTCGTCGTCGAGAAGGTCCATATGCCTGCCTGCTTGAGCGTGGGTCCGGGGCGCCTTGCCTCAGGGTTTCGCGCAGCTTAGAAGGCGGGAAAGCGAAGGCCAAGGGGGCGAGCGATGAACATTCTGGTTCTGGGCGGCGGCGGGCGCGAACATGCGCTGGCTTGGGCGATCAAGCAAAATCCGAAATGCGACCGGCTGATCGTGGCCCCGGGCAATGCCGGGATCGCGCAGATCGCCGATTGCGCGGCGATCGATCCGAACGATGCGGCGGCGGTGCTGGAACTCTGCGAAGCCAACGCGGTCGATTTCGTGGTGATCGGGCCGGAAGCGCCGCTGGCTGCGGGCGTGGCCGATGCGCTGCGCGCGCAGAACATCCTGACCTTCGGCCCCTCGGCGGAGGCCGCGAAGCTGGAAGCCTCGAAAGCCTTCACGAAAGAGATTTGCGACGCCTGCAACGCACCCACCGCTGCCTATGCCCGCTTCACCAGCGCGGAAGGCGCGAAGGGCTATGTCCGCGAACAAGGCGCGCCGATCGTAGTGAAGGCCGACGGTCTGGCCGCCGGTAAGGGCGTGATCGTCGCGATGACGCTCGATGAGGCGTTCAACGGTATCGACGAGATTTTCGGCGGCGCGTTCGGAAGCGCGGGCGCGGAAGTCGTGATCGAGGAATTCATGGAGGGCGAGGAAGCCTCGCTCTTCGTGCTCTGCGATGGCGAGAACGTGCTGGCCGTGGGCGGCGCGCAGGATCACAAGCGCGTCGGCGAAGGCGATACCGGCCCGAACACCGGCGGCATGGGGGCCTATTCCCCCGCCCCGATCCTGAGCCCCAAGATCGAGGCGAAGGCGATGGACGAGATCGTCCGCCCCACCGTGGCCGAGATGGCGAAGCGCGGCACCCCGTTCCAGGGCGTGCTCTATGCCGGGTTGATGATCAAGGATGGCCAGCCGCGGCTCGTGGAATATAACGTGCGCTTCGGCGATCCCGAATGTCAGGTGCTGATGCTGCGGCTCGGCGCGCAGGCACTCGACCTGCTGCTGGCCTGCGCGGAAGGGCGTCTGGGCGAGGTGCAGGCGCAGTGGGCGCCCGATCATGCGATGACGGTGGTCATGGCCGCGCAGGGCTATCCCGGCGCCTATGAAAAAGGCTCGGTGATCGGCGGGCTCGACGCGCTGCCCGAAGACGGCTCGCGCATGGTCTTCCACGCGGGTACCTCCGAGAAAGACGGACATGTCGTCGCGACGGGCGGGCGCGTGCTCAACGTCACCGCGCGCGGCGAGAGCCTGCAGGAAGCGCGCGACCGGGCTTACGCAATGGTCGACGCGATCGACTGGCCCGAAGGCTTCTGTCGCCGCGATATCGGCTGGCGGGCGCTGAGCTGACCCGAGGGACGGAGGGGGCGCTGCCCCCGCTCGCGTTCCGCGCGCCCCCCCGGGATATTTCCACCAAGCCGAACGGGCGCAACGGAACATTAACTACGCTCCGGCTATCAAGGAATCGCGGAACAGGCGGGGACGCCGATGACCGCCCAAGACGAACGTGCCCGGCTCGCCCGCCCTTCTGCGGATCGAGTCGGGCATTTTTCGTTTTCGGCTTGGGTCAAATATCCCGGGGGGCTGGCGCAGCCAGCGGGGGCAGAGCCCCCTCGCTTGGCGCGTCCGAAGCTCGCCGGCTCGCTCTCCTCTCGCCTCACCAGGTGCTTGCAACGCGGCTTTACGCCACCTGCCGAAACGTCAGGCAGGAATTTTCCCCTTCGCGCAAAATTTCCTCTTGCAGCCTACGCCGCTATCCCCTAAATCCGCCTCCACCGAACCGGCGCGGGCGTAGCTCAGGGGTAGAGCATAACCTTGCCAAGGTTAGGGTCGGGCGTTCGAATCGCCTCGCCCGCTCCAGTTCGGTCAAATACCCAAGGATGCGGGCGTAGCTCAGGGGTAGAGCATAACCTTGCCAAGGTTAGGGTCGGGCGTTCGAATCGCCTCGCCCGCTCCAATACAAAAAAGCCTCCCTTCGGGGAGGCTTTTGTTTTTCCGCCCCACTGCCCGTCAATCGACATGCCCCCGCTTGAGCGCGCCCCCTGCCCCGGCCTATAAGGCGGTGAGTTTCAAGGAGGCGCCCAATGCGCAAAGCCACGATCAGCCGCAAGACCGCCGAGACCGAGATCAACGTCGAGATCAATCTCGATGGCACCGGTCAATTCGATAACAAGACGGGCGTGGGCTTCTTCGACCACATGCTCGACCAGCTCGCGCGGCATTCGCTGATCGACATGACCGTGCGCGCGAAGGGCGACCTGCATATCGACGATCACCACACGGTCGAGGATACCGGGATCGCGCTGGGTCAGGCGCTGGTGCAGGCGCTCGGCGACAAGCGCGGCATCCGCCGCTATGGCCATTTCGCGCTGGCGATGGATGACACGCAGGTCTCTTGCGCGCTGGACCTGTCCGCGCGCCCCTTCTTCGTGTGGAATTGCGACATGCCCTCCCCGAAGATCGGCACGTTCGACACCGAACTGGTGCGCGAGTTCTTCCAGGCGCTCGCCACCCATGGCGGGATCACGCTGCATATCGACCGCGTGCATGGCTTCAACAGCCACCACATTGCCGAAGCCGCGTTCAAATCGGTCGCCCGCGCGCTGCGCATGGCGGTCGAGACCGATCCGCGCATGGGCGGCGTGCTGCCCTCGACCAAAGGGGCGCTTTGATGCTCACCGCACTGGTCGATTACGATTCGGGCAACCTGCACTCGGCCGAGAAGGCGTTTCAGCGCATGGCGAACGAGACCGGTCACGGCACGATCGTCGTGACCTCGGAGCCGGACGTCGTCGCGCGCGCCGACCGGATCGTGCTGCCGGGCGACGGGGCGTTTCCGTCCTGCAGCGCGGCACTGTATCGCTTCGAGGGGCTGGCGCAGGCGATCGAGGAGGCGGTGACCGTGAAAGGCCGCCCCTTCCTCGGCATCTGCATCGGCATGCAGATGTTGGCGACGCGCGGGCTCGAGTTCCGCGAGACCGAGGGTTTCGGCTGGATTCCCGGCGAGGTGGTGAAGATCGAACCTGCCGATCCGTCGATGAAGGTCCCGCATATGGGCTGGAACGATCTGGTGATCGACAACGATCACGCCGTGCTTGACGGGATTTCGACCGGCGATCACGCCTACTTCGTGCATAGCTACCACTTCAAGGTGGCCGAGCCGCAGCACCGTCTGGCCTATGCCGAATATGGCGCCGAGATCACCGCGATCGTGGGCCGCGACAATATCGTCGGCACCCAGTTCCACCCGGAGAAATCTCAGGCGACCGGTCTGCGGCTGATCGCGAATTTCCTCGGCTGGAAACCCTGATGGCGCCCAAGGCGGTTCTCTCGTGGTCCTCGGGTAAGGATTGCGCGATGGCGCTGCATGCCTGCCGGACCGAAGTTCACGCGGATGTCGTTGCACTTCTGTCGACGACCAACGAGGCTTTCGACCGCGTGGCGATGCACGGCACGCGCAATGAGCTGCTGCGCCGTCAGGCGAAGGCCGCGGGCCTGCCGCTGATCGAGGTGCCGCTGCCCTGGCCCTGCTCGAACGCGGATTACGAGACGCGGATGGCGGGCGCGATGGACCGGGTGAAGGCGCTTGGCGTCGAGACGATGGTCTTCGGCGATCTCTTCCTCGAAGACGTGCGCGATTACCGGATCGAGAAGCTGAAGCCGCTCAGCGTCGAGGCGCTCTTCCCGCTCTGGCAGCGGCCTACGGATCAGCTGGCGCGCGAGATGATCGCGGCGGGGTTCGTCACGCATCTGGTGACGGTGGACCCGAGCAAGCTCGATCCCAGCTTCGCGGGGCGGCGGTTCGATGAAAGCCTGCTGGCCGATCTGCCCGAAGGCGTCGATCCCTGCGGCGAGAATGGCGAGTTTCATACCGCCGTCAGCGCGGGCCCGATCTTCGACGCGCCGATCCCGGTGCGGGTGGGCGAGACGGTGATGCGCGACGGGTTCGCCTATGCCGATCTGATCCCGGAGTAAGTCCGGCGAGAAATCCCGGCCCACTGCGTCCTCGCAGGGGCCGGGAAAAGCATCACTTCACGCGCTGCCAGTCCTGCGACTTGCAGAACAGACCGCCCGCTACGCAACCGGCCAGCGCCATCGCGTTGCCGTTCACGGTGACCTTGCCGAGGTAGATCTTGTTGTTGGACGGGCGCCAGACCTTGCCTTGGTATTTGTTGTTGCCCTTCGGCTCCATCCCGATCACGAGCTGCTTGCCGAGGTTCTCCGACTTGTACTCGCTGCCGCCCTTGAAGGTCCGAACGATTGTCCCGCAGAACTTCGAGCCGCAGGGTGCGATGTCCACATAGGCATAGGCGCCGTCATCGGGCTGCGTTTTCCAGGTGCCCTCGATCGGGTCGGCAAGCGCCGCGCCTGCGCCCAGTGCCAGGGTCGCTGCGGCGATCATCAAAGTCTTCATGGCAAATCTCCTCCCTTTTGCCTGCTGGCCGCATCAGGCCATGCAAGAGCGATTCCCGGCAAGACTGACGTGACGTCCGCGTCAGGCTTGGAAAATCCGCGAACCCGTGGCAAGAGGCATCGCGACAGTTCAGGAGTGCCCACAGATGATCCTCTACCCCGCAATCGACCTCAAGGATGGCCAATGCGTGCGTCTGCTGCATGGCGAGATGGACAAGGCCACGGTCTTCGGTGACGACCCTGCGGCGCAGGCGGCCAAGTTCGAGGCGGCGGGCTGCGAATGGGTGCATCTGGTGGACCTCAACGGTGCCTTTGCGGGCGAGCCGGTGAACGCCGCCGCCGTCGAGGCGATCCTGTCGCGCATCAAGGTCCCCGCGCAGCTGGGCGGCGGCATCCGCGACATGGCGACGATCGAGCGGTGGCTGGATAAAGGGCTGGCGCGGGTCATCCTCGGCACCGTCGCGGTCGAGAACCCCGATCTGGTGCGCGAGGCGGCGAAAGCCTTCCCCGGTCAGGTGGCTGTCGGGATCGACGCGCGTAACGGCAAAGTGGCGACCAAGGGGTGGGCGGAAGAGACCGATGTGATGGTCACCGATCTGGCGAAGTCCTTCGAGGACGCGGGCGTCGCCGCGATCATCTACACCGATATCATGCGCGATGGCGCAATGGGCGGGCCCAATATCGCCGCGACCGAGGCACTGGCCCGCGCGGTCGAAATCCCGGTCATCGCGAGCGGTGGCGTGTCGTCCTTGCCCGACCTGATTGCCCTGCGCGACACGGGCGTGATCGCGGGCGCGATCTCGGGGCGGGCGATCTATGACGGGGCGCTCGATCTGACCGAGGCGCTGGCCGCGCTGCGCGCCTGACACAGCGCTGAGGAAATCCACCGCAAGTGACACAAATCATTGCGCCATGTGAATTTACACGTGAGGGTTAACCCAGCGTTAACACCAAGTGTGGAGGGTGCCATGAAACGCATGATGACGATTGCCGCGGTGACCGCTTGCCTCGCAAGCGCGGCCATGGCGAATGATACCAAGGGCTTCGTGGGTCTGAACTGGACCTTCGGCCCGGGCGCGAGCGGCCTTGAAGGGGTGTTCGGCGCGATGAATTACGACCTCGACCCGGATGGCGACATCAACGGGGCGAAGCTGTCATTGCATCTCGGCATCGGTCCGGGGCCGGTGCAGGGCAAGATCAAGCTGACGGGGGTCGCGGGTCAAGACAACGCCATGGCGGAACTGGGCATGGGCTATGGCAGCCGCGGCTGGTTCGGCACGGGCGGCCTGATGGGCGAACATTGGACCGTCGGCGGCGATCTGTTCTTCCAGGGCGGCTGGGAAGGCTTCGGCGGCATTCACAGCCTGCAATTCGATCGGCCGAAAGCGCCCACAGCACCGGTTCTGGAGCCGCCGCCGCAGGAGGCTCAGCCCGGCTAAGTCGCGTTAAGCAATTCATCACAGAGGTACAGGGCGGCTTCGGTCGCCCTTTTCCTTAGCTCAGGCACCCACCGATTTGCGCACCATATCCCAGTAGATATCGGCCACGGTGGCGCGGCTCAGACGACCACCTTCGCGGAACCATGTATTCACCCCGGTCAGCATCGCGATGATCGCCATGGTCGCGAGCTTGGTGTCGGGGATCAGGAACACGCCCTCGTCCTGCCCCGCCTTCAGGATCGCTTCCAGCTCGGTCTCGTAGGTCTTGCGCAGCCCCTCGATCACCGCGAAATTCTCCGGGCTGAGGTTGCGCAGCTCCATATAGCTGAGGAACACTGCCTCCGCCCGCTCGAGGTTGAAGCGGATGTGGAAGCGCACGAAACGCTCCAGCCGCGCATGGGCATCGCCCCCGCCGGGCTCGGCGTGCCACGCGGCGATCAGCTCGTCCATATGGGTCTTCAGCAGGTCGAACAGCAGCGCCTCTTTGTCGGGCGTATAGAGGTAGAGCGCCCCCGCCTGCACCCCCACCGCGCCTGCGATCTGGCGCATCGAGACGGCGGCAAACCCGTGCCGCGCAAAGAGCCTTTGCGCCTCGGCGCGGATCTTCGGGCCGGTAATCTCGGAATGGGAGCCAGTCTTGCGTGCCATGATACCGACGCTAACTGAACGGGCGTTCATTATCAAACCGGATTTGCGGCGCAATCGGCACTGGCAATGGGGCCGTGGGCGCAATAGTTTGCCCCTGTCCCGAGAGGAGAAACCATGCGCGCCCCTGCCCTGATCGCCCTGTTTGCCTTGCTGGCCTCGCTCGCCGCCTGTTCGAAACAGTCGATGGAGGGCTATCCGACGCTGCTGCCGATGGATGAGATCCTGACCGATCAGCCCCTCACCCCCGATCCGGCCCCCGAGCTGGAGGCGCGCGCCGATGCGTTGCGCGCCCGCGCAGACACGATGCGCAGCCAATAAAATCTCGTTACAGAGCGGTTGAAGCCGCGCGCTGCGTTGCCCTGCCTGCGCTTTCCCGCTAACAGGGCGCAAACCACCAGTTTCTCTCATGAGGTCCCTATGTCCGCCGTCTCAGATACCGCACCCTTGCGTCTTGGCATCGCGGGTCTCGGCACCGTGGGCATCGGTGTGGTGAAGATCGTGCAACGCCATGCCGATCTGCTGGCGGCCCGCGCGGGCCGTCCGGTCGAAATCACCGCCGTCTCGGCCCGCGACCGCACGAAGAACCGCGATGCGGACCTGTCGAGCTATGCATGGGAAGACGATGCGGTGACGCTCGCCAAGCGCGACGACATCGACGTCTTCGTCGAGCTGATGGGCGGCCATGAAGGCCCCGCGAAAGACGCGACCGAAGCGGCGCTGAAAGCGGGCAAGGACGTGGTGACCGCGAACAAGGCGCTGCTCGCGCATCACGGCCAGGCGCTCGCGGAACTCGCCGAAAGCCTCGGACGCACGATCCGCTATGAAGCTGCCGTCGCGGGCGGCATCCCGGTCATCAAGACGCTGACCGAAGGGCTTGCCGGCAACGGCATCCGCCGCGTGATGGGCGTGATGAATGGCACCTGCAACTACATCCTGACGCGGATGGAAGATGCGGGCCTGCCCTATGACACGGTCTTCGAGGAGGCGCGCGCGCTTGGCTATCTCGAGGCTGATCCGAACCTCGACGTGGGCGGGATCGACGCGGGCCACAAGCTCGCCATCCTCGCCGCCATCGCTTTCGGCACGCAGGTTGCTTTCGACGACGTGACGCTGGAAGGGATCGGGCGCATCTCGATCGACGATATCCGCCGCGCGGGCGATATGGGCTACAAGATCAAGCTTCTGGGCGTCGCGCAGATGACCGGCCGCGGGCTGGAGCAGCGGATGACGCCTTGCCTCGTGCCCGCCACCTCGCCGCTGGGTCAGCTGACCGGCGGCACCAACATGACGGTGCTGGAAGGCGACTCGGTCGGCCAGATCGTGCTGCGCGGCGCGGGTGCGGGCGAAGGCCCGACCGCGAGCGCCGTGATGGGCGACGTGATGGACCTCGCACGCGGTCTGCGGCTGCCGGTCTTCGGCCAGCCCGCGGACAAGCTCGAGGCCCCGACCCCGGCCGTCACCGCGATCCCGGCGCCCTATTACCTGCGCCTGCAACTGTCGGACAAACCCGGCGCGCTGGCGAAGGTCGCGACCGTTCTGGGCGAGGCGGGCGTCTCGATCAGCCGGATGCGCCAATACGGCCATGCCGACACCTCGGCCCCGGTGCTGATCGTCACCCACAAGACGACGCGCGACGCAGTCGACGCCGCGATCGACGCCCTGCCCGCGACCCGCGTAGTCGAGGGCGAGCCGATCGCGATCCGCATCGAAGAGGTCTGAGCGGATGGGGATGCTGAGCCATGTCTCGCTGGGCATCTCCGATCTCGACCGGGCGCTGACATTCTACGCCCCGCTGATGGAGCGGCTCGGTCTGGCGCTGCGCTTTTCCGAGCCTGCAAAACAGTGGGCAGGCTGGACCGCCGAGGATGGCAGCCGCCCGATCTTCTTTATCACCCGCCCCTTCAACGGCAACGCCCCCGCCCCCGGCAACGGACCGATGGTCGGGTTCGATGCGCCCGACCGCACGACGGTCGATGCGGTGCACGCCCTCGCGCTGGAACTGGGCGGCACCGATGAGGGTCCGCCGGGGCTGCGCCCGCACTATCACGCGGATTATTACGGCGCCTATTTTCGCGACCCGGATGGCAACAAGCTCTGCATTGCGTGCCATTTTTCACCGCAATAGCGGCTGGCCTCTCCTGTTAGCGTTCACGGGGTTGCCCTTCGCGGCCCCACAGGCTTTACCTATGCCCGGCCCACAACGCCTAGGCAGACAGGAAGACCCAAATGACCCCTCCGAGTGATTTCAACGACCGCATGCTTTCGCTGGGCCTCGCCCGCGTGTCGGAAGCGGCTGCTCATGCCTCCGCCGACCTGATCGGTCGCGGCGACGAGAAAGCTGCCGACCAGGCGGCGGTGAACGCGATGCGCGATCAGCTCAACAAGCTGGAAATCCGCGGCACCGTGGTCATCGGGGAAGGCGAGCGCGACGAGGCGCCGATGCTGTATATCGGCGAGGAAGTCGGTCAGGGCGTCGGCCCCGAGGTGGACATCGCGCTCGACCCGCTGGAAGGCACCACGCTGACCGCGAAGGACATGCCCAACGCGCTGACCGTGATCGCGATGGCGCCGCGCGGCACGATGCTGCACGCGCCCGACGTCTACATGGACAAGCTGGCCATCGGCCCGGGCTACGAGAAGGACGTGGTCTCGCTCGACATGACCCCGACCGAGCGCGTTCAGGCGCTGGCCAAGGCCCAGGGCGTCGAGACCAAGGACATCGCGGTCTGCATCCTCGATCGTCCGCGCCATGAGGACATGATCGCCGAGGTCCGCGAGACCGGTGCGAAGATCCGCCTGATCACCGATGGCGACGTGGCGGGCGTCATTCACTGTGCCGAGCCCGATTTCACCGGCATCGACATGTATATGGGCTCGGGCGGCGCGCCGGAGGGCGTGCTGGCGGCCTCGGCGCTGAAATGCATGGGCGGTCAGATGTGGGGCAAGCTGCTGTTCCGCAACGACGACGAGCGTGGCCGTGCGAAGAAGGCCGGGATCACCGATCTCGACAAGGTCTATACGCGCGACGAGATGGTGCGTTCGGACGTGATCTTCGCCGCGACCGGTGTGACCAACGGGTCCATCGTGAAGGGCGTGAAGCGCGAGCCGACCTATATCGAATCCGAGACGATGCTGATGCGCTCGAAAACCGGCTCGCTGCGCCGCGTGATCTACCGCAACCCGGTGAAGTAACCGGCGCGTCTGGATATTTTTATCGAGAAGAAGAGAAAGGCCGGAGCGCGATGCTCCGGCCTTTCGTCATTCTGGCTGGCGGTTACTCTGCCGCGTCGGCGTAGCTCTCGACCGGCGGACAGGTGCAGATCAGGTTGCGGTCGCCGAAGACGTTGTCGACCCGGCCCACGGGCGGCCAGTATTTGTCGACACGGAAGGCGCCTGCCGGGAAACAGCCCTGTTCGCGGGTGTATTTCCGGTCCCAATCGGCCACGAGGTCTTCGACCGTATGCGGCGCATGGCGCAGCGGGCTGTCCTCGGGGGTGATCTCGCCCGCCTCGATCTCGCGGATCTCGTCGCGGATCGACAGCATCGCGGTGATGAAGCGGTCGATCTCGGCCTTGGTCTCGGATTCCGTGGGCTCGACCATCAGCGTGCCGGCGACCGGCCAGCTCATCGTCGGCGCGTGGAAGCCGTTATCCATCAGGCGCTTGGCAATGTCGTCCACCGTCACGCCCACCTCCGCGAAGGGCCGCGTGTCGATGATGCATTCATGCGCGACACGTCCACGGTTGCCCATGAAGAGGATCGGGTAGCCCTCTTTCAGCTTCGCGGCGATGTAGTTGGCAGCGAGGATCGCGACGCGGGTCGCCTGCGTCAGGCCCGGCCCGCCCATCATCAGGATATAGGCCCAGGAGATCAGCAAGATCGAGGCCGAGCCGTAGGGCGCGGCACTCACCGGCCCCTCTTCGCCGCCCGTCTCCGGGTGGCCCGGAAGGAAGGGCGCGAGGTGCGATTTCACCCCGATCGGCCCCATGCCGGGACCACCGCCGCCATGCGGGATCGCGAAGGTCTTGTGCAGGTTGAGGTGGCTCACATCCGAGCCGATCTCGCCCGGCTTCACCAGCCCCACCAGCGCGTTGAGGTTGGCGCCGTCGAGATAGACCTGACCGCCATATTCGTGCGTGATGTCGCAGATGCGCTTCACGGTCTCCTCGAACACGCCGTGGGTCGAGGGATAGGTGATCATGCAGGCCGCGAGCTTGTCGCCCGCCTCTGCCGCTTTCGCCTCGAAATCTTCCAGATCCACATCGCCATTGGGCGCGGAATTCACGACGACGACCTTCATCCCCGCCATATGCGCCGAGGCCGGGTTCGTGCCATGCGCCGACATCGGGATCAGGCAGACGTCGCGCTGATCGTCGCCATTGGCGCGGTGATAAGCGGCGATTGTCAGAAGCCCCGCATATTCCCCCTGCGCGCCCGAATTGGGCTGCATCGAGAACGCGTCATAGCCGGTGATCTCGCAAAGCTTCGCGGTCAGATCGTCGATCATCTCCGCATAGCCCTGCGCCTGATCGAGCGGCACGAACGGGTGCAGCGAGCCGAATTCCGGCCAGGTCAGCGGCATCATCTCGGCGGCTGCGTTGAGCTTCATCGTGCACGAGCCGAGCGGAATCATCGCGCGGTCGAGCGCGAGGTCGCGATCCGAGAGACGACGCATGTAGCGCATCATCTCGGATTCGGCGCGGTTCATGTGGAAGACCGGATGGGTGAGGTAGTCGCTCTCGCGCAGAAGCGCATCCGGCACCGCCGGTTGCGTGGCCTCGGGCGCGGGTTCAGTGATCCCGAACGCGTCGAGCACCTTGGCCACGACGCCCGGATCGCTGGTCTCGTCGAGCGAAATCCCGACCCGGTCGCGGCCCACCTTGCGCAGGTTGATCCCGCGATGGCGCGCAGCAGCGAGGATGCCCTGCTGGCCCACGCCCACCTCGACGGTGATCGTGTCGTAGAAATTCGCGGGCTCCACCAAGGCGCCTGCCGCTTTCAACGCATCGGCCAGCTGCACGGTCAGAAGGTGCACGCGTTCCGAGATCGCACGCAGACCGACGGGGCCGTGGAAGACCGCATAGAAACTCGCCATCACGGCCAGAAGCGCCTGCGCGGTGCAGACATTCGAGGTCGCCTTCTCGCGGCGGATATGTTGCTCGCGGGTCTGCAGGCTCAGCCGGTAGGCGCGATTGCCGTGGCTGTCGATCGACACGCCGACGATCCGCCCGGGCATCGCGCGCTTCATCTTGTCGGTGGAGGACATGAAGGCCGCATGCGGGCCGCCATAACCCATCGGCACGCCGAAGCGTTGCGCCGAGCCGACCGCGATATCGGCGCCCATCGCGCCCGGCTCTTTGAGCAGGCACAGTGCCAGAAGATCGGTCGCGACCACGGCCACGGCCTTCGCGGCATGAAGCGCTTCGCATTCGGCAGTGAAGTCGCGGACATGGCCATAGGTGCCCGGATATTGGAAGATCGCGCCGAAGACCTTCTCGGCCTCCAGCGTCTCGGGCGCGCCCACGATCACTTCGATCCCGAGCGGCTCGGCCCGGGTCTGGATCACGCCGATGGTCTGCGGGTGGCAGTTCTCGTCGACAAAGAAGGCGGTGGCCTTCGATTTCGACACGCGCTGCGCCATCGCCATGGCTTCCGCCGCCGCCGTCGCCTCGTCCAGCAGCGACGCATTGGCGACCGGCAGCCCGGTCAGGTCCGACACCATCGTCTGGAAGTTCAGAAGCGCCTCAAGACGCCCCTGCGCGATCTCGGGCTGATAGGGCGTGTAGGCCGTGTACCAAGCCGGGTTTTCGAGGATATTGCGCTGGATCGCGGGCGGCGTGACGGTGCCGTAATAGCCCTGCCCGATCAGGCTGGTCATCACGCGGTTCTTCTTCGCGACGCCTTCCATCTTCTGCAGGAGGCCATATTCGGTCAGCGGCGCCCAGCCCAGCGGCTCGGCCTGACGGATGCTTTTCGGCACCGTCTCGGCGATCAGCGCGTCGAGGTCCGGCGCCCCCACGGCTTTGAGCATCTCCTCCATCTCGGCCGGTGAAGGCCCGATATGGCGGCGATTGGCGAAATCGTAACTGTCGTAAGTCGTGGGGGTGAAGGTCATGGATATTACCCGATGAAGTCTTTGTAAGCGGCCTCGTCCATGAAGCCGTCGAGCGCGGAGGCGTCGGTGAGTTTCATCTTGAAGAACCACGCCTTGCCCAGCGGGTCTTCGTTCACGAGGCCCGGATTGTCGGCCAGGTCCTCGTTGATCGCGACGATCTCGCCACCCAGCGGCGCGAGGATGTCGGAGGCGGCCTTGACCGACTCGATCACGCAGATCTCGTCGCCCTTCTCGACCGTGTCGCCCACATCGGGCAGCTCGACGAAAACGACATCGCCCAATTGCTCGGAAGCGTGCTCGGTGATGCCGACGATCACAACGTCGCCTTCAGTTTTGAGCCATTCGTGGTCTTCGGTGAATTTCATGTAACGTCTCCCGATTGGTTATTCAGCGTTTGTAGGTTGCAGGGCGGAAGGGCATCGGCACGACCTTGGCGGGCAGACGCTTGCCGCGCACCTCGCCATAGACGGTGGTGCCTTCCTCGGTGCCCGCGGGCAGGTAGGCCATCGCCATAGGCGCTTCGATCGAGGGGCCAAAGCCGCCCGAGGTCACGCGCCCGATCGGATCGCCACCCTCGGCCTCGGCGAAAATCTCGACGCCTTCGCGCATCGGCGCGCGGCCTTCGGGGCGCAGGCCGAGGCGCAGGCGGCTCGGGCCGTTTTCCAGTTCGCTCAGGATGCGATCCGCGCCGGGGAAGCCGCCTTCGCGCTCCCCACCCTTGCGGCGCACCTTCTGGATCGCCCAGGCGATGTTGCCTTCGACCGGGGTCGTGGTGGTGTCGATATCGTGGCCGTAGAGGCAAAGCCCCGCTTCGAGCCGCAGGCTGTCGCGCGCGCCCAGACCGATCGGCTCCACCGCCTCATCGGCGAGCAGTTTGCGGGCGAATTCCACCGCGCGATCTGCGGGCACGGAAATCTCGTAGCCATCCTCGCCGGTATAGCCCGAGCGCGAAATCCAAAGCTCCGCCCCGTTCCAGTTATAGACGCCCACATCCATGAAGCGCATCTTGGCGGTGCCGGGCACCAGAGCCTCAAGCACGCCCTCTGCGGCAGGCCCTTGCAGCGCCAGCAGCGCGCGGTCGGTGAGTTCCTCGACCGATTCCAGATGCGCCCGCATATGGGCGATGTCGTCTTCCTTGCAGGCCGCGTTCACCACGACGAACAGATGATCGCCACGGTTCGCCACCATCAGGTCATCGAGAATGCCGCCATTCTCATCTGTGAACATCGCATAGCGCTGGCGACCCTCTTTCAGGCCCATCAGGCTCACCGGCACCAGCGCCTCAAACGCCTCGGCAGCGTCTTCGCCCGGCACGATCACCTGCCCCATGTGGCTGACATCGAACAGCCCGGCCTTGGCGCGGGTGTGCAGGTGCTCCTTCATCACGCCCAGCGGGTATTGCACGGGCATCTCGTAGCCCGCGAAAGGCACCATCTTGGCGCCCAGCTCAACATGCAGATCGTATAGCGGTGTGCGTTTCAACTCGCTCATCGCGGCCTCCCCTTCAGCCGGATGATCCGGCATCGATTCATGAGCCTTCCGGCTCGCCCGATGCCCCCTCTGTCCGTGCCTGCGATGCAGACGCCTGAGATCGTTATCCCTTCGGCGGATGCCGCGATTGCACGCAGCATCACTCTCCAGAGTCCTTCGTCGGGCACGGTCCTTTTGCCTGAGAGTTTACCGGGGCGGTTGCTCCTTCGGCACCGAGGTTTCCCCCGGATTCTCCCGTATCCGACTTCTCCCGATTACCTGAGGCCCCGCGCGACTGACAAGCCCCAATCGCCAAAACCGCCGCTTTACCGCCGAAAACGACCTCACGAGGTCGCGAATTGCACAAACAAAAAGCGCGAGGGGTTCTCCCCTCGCGCCTTTGGAATTGGTTGTGCAAGCCTGCGGCGGAGCCGTCAGCCGCGCGCCGGAACCTTGTGCAGAAGCGGCATCAGCTCGCCCATATCGGGCCCGTGCGCCATGCCGGTGACGGCTTTGCGCAGCGGCATGAACAGCCCCTTGCCCTTGCGCCCGGTCGCGTCCTTCACTTCCGAGGTCCAGTCCTTCCACGTGGTGTCGGAATAGGGCGGCGCGGGCAGCATCGTCATGGCCTGCGCGATGAAGTCGCGATCTTCCTCGTCGATCGACGGTTCCGCGCCGTTCAGACACAGCTCGGCCCAGCCCTTCAGATCGTCGAGCTTGTCGATATTCTGCGAAGCGACTTTCCAGAAACGCTCGCGCTGATCCTCGGGGATGCCGAGTTCCGCGATACGATCCGCCACGGCCTCGAACGGCAGGTGCTGGTTGCGCGCACGGGTCAGCGGGATCAGGTCCGCCGGGTCGAATTTCGTCGGCGCCGAGCCGAAGTGGCTCAGCTCGAACCCGTCGGCCAGTTCATCGATCGACATCTTCAGCTCGATCGGCTGGCTCGAACCAAGACGCGCCATCATCGACAGCAGCGCCTCGGGGGCGATGCCTTCGGCACGCAGATCGCGGATCGAAAGCGCGCCAAGGCGCTTCGACAGTTCCTCGCCCTGCGGGCCGGTCAGCAGTGAATGGTGCGCGAAGCTGGGCACTTTGCCGCCGATCGCCTCGATGATCTGGATCTGCGTCGCGGTGTTGGTGACGTGATCGCCGCCGCGCACAATATGGGTGATGCCCATATCCGCGTCGTCGACCGGTGAGGCGAAGGTATAAAGCACCTGGCCCGAGGCCTTGATCAGCACCGGATCGGACACGGAGGCCGCGTCGATCGACAGATCGCCGAGGATGCCGTCTTTCCACTCGATCCGTTCGAGTTCCAGCTTAAAGCGCCAGTAACCTTCCTTACCTTCCGCGCGCATCGCGTCTTTTTCGGCATCCGACAGATGCATGGACGCGCGGTCATAGACCGGCGGCTTGCCCATGTTCAGCTGCTTCTTGCGCTTGAGGTCCAGCTCGGTGGGGCTCTCGAAACATTCATAAAGCTTACCGTCAGCCTTCAGCTGCTCGGCCACCTCGGCATAGCGGTCCAGACGCAGCGACTGGCGCTCTTCGCGGTCCCATTCGATGCCGAGCCATTCAAGGTCCTGCTTCAGCGCGTCGATATATTCCTGCTTCGAGCGCTCCTGATCGGTATCGTCGAGGCGCAGGATGAATTGACCGCCGGTCTTGCGGGCGATCAGGTAGTTCATCAGCGCGGTGCGCAGGTTGCCGACATGGATATAGCCGGTGGGCGACGGGGCGAAACGGGTAACGGTGGTCATCTGGGCAAACTCCTGTTGGCGCCTGCTCTTTCACAAGGCGGCCCGTTTGTCCATATGAGGGGCCATGCGGCGCGTGCAGAGCGGCTTGGAGGGGACGATGAGCGAAGGTTACGACTGGACGGAGGTCACGGCGCCGGGCATCGAGGAAATCGAGGCTCTGGCCGAGGCCGCACGCGCGGCGCTTCCGCCGGAATTCGCCCGCGCCGCGCAAGGTGTCGCGATCCGGGTGGAAGACTTCGCCTCCGAGGCGATGCTCGCCGATCTGGGCATCGAGGACCCTTTCGATCTGACCGGGCTCTATGACGGCATCCCGCTGACCGAGAAATCCGTGATGGACCCCGGCGGCCACACGGATGTGATCTGGCTCTTCCGCCGCCCGATCCTCGACGAGTGGGTCTCGCGCGGAAACGAGCCCCTCGGAACCCTCGTCACCCATATTTTCGTGCATGAATTGGCGCATCACCTTGGATGGTCCGACGCGGATATTTCGTCGATCGATCGCTGGTGGGAGTGAACCGAAGCGGCTCACGCAACGTTCACGACTCTGTGGAAGCGGCGCGATGCGCTAGACTTCGACCTGCGAAGACCAACCATCGAGAGGGAGAGACCCGATGACCAGGACCTTCATGACCCGCCGTGCAGCACTGAAAACCGCCGCTTTCCTGCCCGCCGCCCCCGCGCTTCTGACCGGGAGCGGCGCCGCCGCGCAAAGCTCGAACGAAGCCCCGCCCGCGATCCCGCGCTATCGCCGGATGCAGATGGGCGATCTGACGATTACCACGCTGCTCGCCGGATCGCGCGAGCTGGAAAACCCGCAGACGATCTTCGGCATGAATGCCAGCCCCGAAGACTTCGCGGCCGTCTCGGAAGCCGCCTATATCCCCGCCGACAAGTCGTTGAATTTCTTTACTCCGACGCTGATCGAGACCGGCTCGGAGAAAATCCTCTTCGACACCGGCCTGTCGCCGGAGGGGATCACCTCGGCGCTTGCCGCAGCCGGACACGCGCCCGAGGACATCACCCAGGTCGTGATCACCCATATGCATGGCGACCATATCGGCGGGCTGATGGGCGATGGCGGCGAGACCTTCGCCAATGCCGCCTATATTACCGGCCAGAAAGAATTCGACCATTGGTCGAATGCGGGCAACGACACGTTCGAAGCCAAGGTCCGTCCGCTGGCCGAGAAGATGAGCTATCTCAAGGGCGGCGATTCGGTCGTCTCCGGCATCTCGGCGGTCGAGGCGTTCGGCCACACGCCTGGTCATATGGCCTTTATGGTGGAGTCGGGTGGCAAGGGGCTGATGCTCGCCGCCGATACGTCCAACCACTATGTCTGGTCGCTTCAGCGTCCCGATTGGGAAGTGAAATACGACATGGACAAGGAGATGGCCGCGAAGACCCGCAAGGAGCTTCTGGGCCGTGTCGCCGCCGACAAGCTGGCCTTCATCGGCTACCATATGCCCTTCCCCGGCGTCGGCCATCTCGAGGCGCTGGACACCGGCTTCCACTTCCATCCGATCACCTATCAACTCAACGTTTGATCCGTGATGGGTGCCGGCCTTAGCCCGCACGGAGAGTTTCAGGCGCGCGCCCGACCGGCGCGCGCTTTTCTTATGTCATCCCGCTCTGAGAGGGGCACGCCCCTAAGGGCCACGACTGACTGCGCCCCACCCGTCAGGCGGCGGCATCGCCCTCATGCAACTCCATGCGCACAAGGGTCTGGTTGAGCAGGATATAGGCGATCTCGCCGAACGTGACGGGGCCGGTGAAGCCGCCGGTGCGCTGTCCTTCCAGCTCGCCGTAGAGATAGTTCAGGATACAGTTGCACGAATATTCGTTGGCACCCTTCCCCCCCGCGCCTTCAGCGAAGGCCTGCGCGTAGGAGCCCAGCGCCTGCGCCAGACGGTATTCGACCCCTTCGACAACGGGGGCATATAATTTCACCTTGCCGGCCTGGGCATCGACCTCCTGGATCGAGACATTGACGAGCGTGCCTGCGTAATTTGCGACCAGCGGCAGGCGCGTGTCGATCTCGTGCTCGCCGATGTAGCGGGCGAGATTGACCTCCTGCCCCTCGACCGTCGCCACCTCGGCTTCGAACCCCGCCTTCGGGAAGGTGAAGGTCAGCGCCTCGGCCTCGCCTTGGGCGAAGATATTGAGGATGTCGAGATCGGCCGCGACGCCATCGGGCAACTCGACATGCAGCAGCACCGCCCCTTCGTCATGCGCCACCCCCGTCGCGCCGTCGAACACCTTCGGCGCGCGTTTGCCCAGCTCATCGAGATGCACCCCGGTGATCCAGCCCGCCAGCGGCTGATCGAAGAGACCGGGATAGCCTTGCCCCTCCACCGCGAAGTCGGAATGCGCCACCGAGAAGGCGGGGATCATGATCATGGTGAAGCCATTTTCGGCGTAGCCTTCGGAAATCTTCGGCAGTTCGCCCACCTCGAGCCAACGCGGCGCTGCGCCCGTCGCCCGCTCGAAACGGGTGCAGAACAGCTTGTCGCGCACCACCGCCCCGCCCTCTTCGGTGACGAAGTAAACGGTGGTGCCGCCGATCCATTTGCCGCGCGGGAGCTGCGCAAGAAGCGCCTCGTCCCCTGCCACGACCATGACGTCGCCCGCCTCGATCCGCGCGGCGGCCTCGGCCACGCTCAACATCTCATTTTTCATACCGGATCCCCTCTCGAGCCTAGAACGCCGCGACATCGCCGGCGGCAAAAGCATTTTTCGTCACGAACTCACGCAGCTCCGCGATCTTCTCGCCAAGCGAGGCCGGGCGCGCGGCCACCTCGCGACGCAAGCGCGCAATCAAGATCTTCGTTGCCAGCGACGCCGCACTCAAATCGCTCTGACTCGTTAAAACCCGCTTCCATCGCGGATCATCGGCACCCGGGACCATCCTCACACTCCTTTGAAACAGCACGGGAGAGGTCATAGCGCACCATCCCTTAACACTGCGTTGACAGGCGCGAGCTTCGCGCCGCAAAGTCGGGCTCTGGGCCAAAAGGAGACGCGATGACCTCGATCCTCACGATCACGCTCAACCCGACGGTCGATCTGTCGATCGAGACCCCCGAGGTCGCTCCCGAGCGCAAGCTGCGCTGCACGCGGCCGCTCACGGATCCGGGCGGCGGCGGCCTTAATGTCAGCCGCGCGATCGCCGCTCTGGGGGGCAATTCCACGGCTTTCGTGGCCCTTGGCGGGACCACTGGCGACCGGGTGATGCGGCTTCTGGCCGAGGCCGGGATCGCCGTCTTCCCCTTCCCCGCGCCGGGCGAGACGCGGATGAGCCTGACCGCCACGGATCAAAGCACGGGCGCGCAATATCGCTTCGTGATGCCGGGGCCGGACTGGGGCGCGCGCGATGTCGCGAAGGCGCTCAGCCGGATCGCGCGGGCCGCGCCTGAAGGTGGGATCGTGGTGCTGTCGGGCTCGCAACCGCCCGGCGTGCCCGAAGATTTCCCCGCGCGTCTGGCAACGAAGATGGCGCGGACCAAGGCGCGACTTTTCCTCGACACCTCCGGCGAGGCGCTGCACCAGCTGATGGAAAGCGAGGCGCAACCCGCCGATGTGCTGCGGATGGACGAGCTGGAGGCCGAGGGGCTGGCGGGTCGCAAACTTCCCGAACGCCGGGATAGCGCCGATTTCGCCCAAGACCTCGTGCGGCGCGGGCTGGCCCATGCGGTGATCGTGGCACGCGGCGCGGACGGCAATGTGCTGGCCACCAAGGATGCGCGCTGGTTCGCTGTGGCGCCGAAGGTCGACGTCGTGTCGAAAGTGGGCGCGGGCGACAGTTTCGTGGGAGCCTTCACGCTGGCGCTTTCCCGCGGCAAGTCCTTCCGCGAGGCGTTGCAGCACGGCGCCGCAGGCGCAGCGGCCGCCGTGACGACACCTGCGACCGATCTGTGTTCCGCCGCGATGGTGCGCCGCCTTCTGCCGCATTGCCCGGTCGAGCCGGTCTGAGCACTCTGCCCCTTTGCCTCGCGGCACCTGCGCGTTATGAAAGCGCCAAAGGAGCGCCGCCCATGCTGAAGACCCGCATCATTCCCTGTCTCGACGTCGCCGACGGCCGCGTCGTGAAAGGCGTCAATTTCGTGAACCTGATCGACGCGGGCGACCCGGTCGAAGCCGCCAAGGCCTATGACGCGGCCGGCGCCGACGAGCTGTGTTTCCTCGACATCCACGCGACGCACGAAAACCGCGGCACCATGTTCGATCTGGTGACCCGCACCGCCGAGCAATGTTTCATGCCGCTCACCGTGGGCGGCGGTGTGCGCACCCATGAGGACGTGCGTGCGCTTCTGCTGGCGGGGGCCGACAAGGTCTCGTTCAACTCCGCCGCCGTGGCCGATCCGAACGTGATCACCGAGGCCGCCGACCGTTTCGGCAGCCAGTGCATCGTCTGCGCGATCGACGCCAAGACCGTGGAGCCGGGCCGCTGGGAGATCTTCACCCATGGCGGGCGCAAGCCCACCGGGATCGACGCGGTGGAATTCGCGCGCACCGTGACTGCGAAGGGCGCGGGGGAAATCCTGCTGACCTCAATGGATCGCGACGGCACCCGCGCGGGCTTCAATCTGGAGCTGACGAAGGCGATCTCGGACGCGGTCGACGTGCCGGTGATTGCCTCCGGCGGCGTCGGCAATCTCGATCATCTGGTGGAAGGCGTGACCAAGGGCGGGGCTTCGGCCGTTCTCGCCGCCTCGATCTTCCACTTCGGCGAATACACGATCCGCGAGGCCAAGGAATACATGGCCGCCGCGGGCATTCCGATGAGGCTGCAATGAGCATTCTGGACCAACTCGCCGCGACCATCGAGAGCCGCAAGGGCGCCGATCCCGACACGTCGTGGACCGCGAAACTGCTGGCCAAGGGCCCGGAGAAATGCGCCGAGAAATTCGGTGAGGAAGCGGTGGAAGCGATCATCGCCGCAGCGAAGAACGACCGCGAGAACCTGACCTATGAGGCGGCGGATGTGCTCTATCACCTCTTGGTGATGCTGGCGGCGCGCGACGTGAAGCTGGCCGATGTGCTGGCCGAACTGGAGCGCCGCGAAGGGACGTCCGGCATCGCCGAGAAAGCGGCCCGCAGCTAAGGGGCGCTGCCCCTCTGCCTTACGGCATTCACCCCGGGATATTTTCCAAGAGCGAAGGGGCGGCCCGTGCCTGCCTTCGCTCTTGCCGAAATATCCCGGGGGTGAGGGCGAAGCCCGAGGGGGCAGCGCCCCCTTTCCCCGCGCGAACCGCGTGCTAGCTGGCCTCTCAAACAGGAGGCTTTCATGGCACAGACCACCGACACCAACCGCAAGATCATCCTCGCCGAGCGCCCGAAAGGCGCGCCGAACGAGAACACGCTGAAACTCGAGACCGAGGCCGTGCCACAGGCGGGCAAGGGTGAAATGCTGCTGCGCACCGTCTATCTGTCGCTCGACCCCTATATGCGCGGGCGGATGTCGGATGCGAAATCCTACGCAACCCCGGTCGAGATCGGCGGCGTGATGACCGGTCAGGTCGTGGCCGAGGTGATGGAGAGCGATGTCGCGGGCTTCTCGAAGGGCGATTATGTGCTCTCGCCCTCGGGCTGGCAGGACTTCTTCGTCTCGGATGGCACGCAGGTGCTCAATCTCGGGCCGGAGCCGGAGAACCCGAGCTGGGCCTTGGGCATTCTGGGGATGCCGGGCTACACGGCCTATGCGGGCCTGCTGAAGATCGGCGAGCCGAAGCCGGGTGAGACGGTCGTGGTTGCCGCCGCCTCCGGGCCGGTGGGCGCGACGGTCGGCCAGATCGCGAAGATCAAGGGCTGCCGCGTCGTCGGCGTCGCGGGCGGGGCCGAGAAATGCGCCCATGTCACCGACACGCTGGGGTTTGACGCCTGCATCGACCACCGCGCCGAGGATTTCGCCGAGCAACTGGCCGCAGCCTGCCCGGACGGGATCGACGTCTATTTCGAGAATGTCGGCGGCAAGGTGCTCTACGGCGTGCTGCCGCTTCTCAACCCCTTCGCGCGGATGCCGGTCTGCGGCATGGTCGCGTGGTATAACCTGCAAGGCCTGCCCGAAGGGCCCGATCACGGGCCGCAGATCCTCTCGACGATCCTGCGCATGAAGGTGAAGGTGCAGGGCTTCATCATCTTCGACAGCTTCCCGATCGAGCTTTATCAGGAATTCTCCGAGGCGATGACCGGCTGGCTGAAAGAGGGCAAGGTTCAGTACAAGGAGCAGGTGGTGGAGGGCCTCGAGGCCGCGCCGCAGGGGCTCTATGACCTGCTGGAGGGCCGCAATTTCGGCAAGATGGTCGTGAAAGTCGGCTAAAAGTGAGACACGCGCGCAGGGCTTTCGCATCCGTGACTTGCCCTGCGCCGCGCATCGCTTATCTCTATGCCTATGTTTGGACGCCTCTTCGATATGCTCAACGATCCCGCCCCCGATCCGATGGAGGGGGCCGATCGCGAATTGGCGCTTGGCGCACTTCTGGTGCGGCTCGCGCGGTCGGATGAAAACTATACCGAAGAGGAGAAAACCCGGATCGACCGGGTTCTCGCTCAGCGCAACGGTCTCTCGGGCTTCGAGGCGACCGAGATGCGCAAGCGCGCCGAAGAGGTCGAGGCGGGCGCGCCCGACACGGTCCGCTTCACCCGCGCGCTGAAGGACAAGGTCGCCTATGAGGACCGCACCGGCGTGATCGAGGCGCTGTGGGACGTGGCGCTGGCCGATGGCGTGCGCGATGCTCATGAGGATGCGTTGATCCGCCTCGCGGCGAAGCTTCTGGGCGTTAACGACGTCGATTCGGCGGTGGCGCGGCAACGCGTCGAAGCCCGCCGCACCTGAATTCGACGGTCAAGGCAGCGCGGGGCGCGACCGCTCCGCGCCTGTTTTTTCCTCAGATGCTCGTGATTTCGGCCCCTTCCCCATCGTCAACCGGGCAGACGCAGTTGCATTCACCGGTCAAATCGCGCCAGATTGCGCGGATGGACAAAGAGAAGCTGCCTGCGTGACCCGAAACGAGCCTGCGCCCAAAGACGCGCCCGTCATCGAAATCCGTGACCTTTACAAGAGCTACGGCTCGCTCGAGGTGCTCAAGGGCGTCTCGATCACCGCGCCGCGCGGCCATGTGGTGTCGTTGATCGGCTCCTCCGGCTCGGGCAAATCGACGCTCTTGCGATGCTGCAACCTGCTTGAAGACAGCCAGAAGGGCGATGTGATCTTCGAGGGCGAGTCTGTGCATTGGCGTGGCGAGGGGCTCAATCGTCGCCCTGCCGACCGCGCGCAGGTCACCCGGTTCCGCACCAACCTGTCGATGGTGTTCCAGCAGTTCAATCTCTGGGCGCACATGACGATCCTGCAGAACGTGATGGAAGCGCCGGTGACGGTGCTGGGCCGCGACAAGGCAGAGGTCGAACCGCTGGCGCGCCAGTTGCTCGACAAGGTCGGCATCGGCGACAAATGCGACGCCTGGCCCGCGCAGCTCTCGGGCGGCCAGCAGCAGCGCGCGGCGATCGCGCGGGCGCTGTGCATGGAGCCCAAGGCGCTTCTCTTCGACGAGCCCACCTCGGCGCTCGACCCGGAATTGCAGCAAGAGGTGGTGAAGGTCATCAAGGACCTCGCCGCCGAACACCGCACCATGATCCTCGTCACCCACGACATGCGACTGGCGCGTGACGTCTCCGACCACGTCGTCTTCCTGCATCAGGGCAAGATCGAGGAAGAGGGCCCGCCAGAGGCTCTGTTCGGCGCGCCGAAATCGACGCGCCTGCAACAATTCCTGTCGGCCACCGCGCCGGCGTGAACCAACCCAAGAATTAACAACGGGGAACCAAAATGAAAAAACTGATCCTGACCGCTGCCATCCTCGGCCTTTCGGCCGGCGTCGCCGCGGCACAGACCGTCCGCATGGGCACCGAGGGCGCCTACCCTCCCTACAACTTCATCGACGATAACGGTGAAGTCGCAGGCTTCGAGCGCGAACTCGGCGACAAGCTGTGCGAGATGGAGAGCCTCGACTGCACCTGGGTCACCAATGACTGGGATTCGATCATCCCGAACCTGCTCTCGGGCAACTACGACACGATCATGGCTGGCATGTCGATCACCGCTGAGCGTGAGAAGACCATCGACTTCACCCAGGCCTATTACCCGCCGGCGGCCTCGTCCTACATGGCGATGGACCCGGGCGCGGATCTCAAGGGCGGCGTGATCGCGGCACAGACCGGCACCATTCAGGCGGCGCATGTCGCTGAAACCGGCGCGACGTTGGCCGAATACGCGACCCTCGACGACACGATCGCCGCCGTGAAGAACGGTGAGGCCGACGCGGTCTTCGCCGACAAGGACGCGCTCAAGCCCTTCGCGGGCCAGGACAACATGGAATTCGTGGGCGACGACGTGCAGCTCGGCAAAGGCATCGGCATCGGCCTGCGCAAGTCCGACACCGAGCTGAAGGACAAGTTCAACGACGGCATTTCCAAGCTGAAAGCCGATGGCACGCTCAACGAACTGCTTAAGAAGTATTTCGGCGACGACGCCCTGACCTTCAAGAACTGATCCAGAAAACGAGGCCGGGGCGGCATGAGCCGCTCCGGTCCCGACCGAAAGTCCGATGTTCGAAAGCTGTTCCGATCCCTCTGCCCTTCACGGGCTTGGCTGGCTGCTCTGCTACCTGACCACAGGTAAGCAGATCATGTTCTATGGCTCGTTCGGCATCGTGCTGATCCTGCTGGCCGTGACCGCGCCGGTGGCGCTGATCTTCGGCTTCGGCGGGGCGCTGGCCGCCCGGTCGAGCGCCGCCCCGCTGCGCTTTCTCGGACGCGGCTACATCGCGATGGTGCGCGGTGTGCCCGATATCATCTTCTTCCTTTTCGTACCGATCGCGATGGACCAGGGCCTCGAATACCTGAAGTCACGCGCGGTCTGCCCCGATCCCGGCCCGGCTTGGACGGGTAACGAATTCCACGTCTGTGCCGCGGCGAAAATCCCGCTCGGCACGGCCCCGCAATTTTATCACGAGGCCTATGGCTTCGCGCTGGCCGTGGTGGCCTTCTCCATCGTCTACGGCGCCTTCGCCGCCAACGTGCTGTTCGGCGCTATGCAGGCGGTGCCGCGCGCGCAGCTGGAGACCGCCGAGGCTTACGGCATGACCCGCGCGCAGGTGAACCGCCGGGTGCTGATCCCGCAGATGTGGGCCTATGCGATCCCCGGTCTGTCGAACCTCTGGATGATCCTCATCAAGGCAACGCCGCTGCTGTTCCTGCTGGGCATCGAGGATATCGTCTACTGGGCGCGCGAACTGGGCGCGACCAAGTCGAGCATCTACGCCTATCCGCATCCCGACTGGCGCCTCTATTACTTCCTCGTGCTGCTGGTCTTCTATCTGGTGATGACCAAGCTCTCCGAGTTCGTGCTGGCCCGCATCAATCGCCGCCTCGCCTTCGGGCAGGCCACGGCTGCTGGTGAAGCGCTGAGAAAGGCGGACGCATGAGCTGCATTCAGACCATCGCGGATTACGGGCTGCGGTCGATCGGGATCGGCGAGCGGCTGCTGCCGCGCTCCGATTTCACCATGTGCCAGCAATTCACCCTGATCGGCTCGGGGATGATCTGGAACCTCTATTTCGGCATCCTCGCTCTGCTCGCAGGGTTCTTCCTCGCCACGACGCTGGCGGTCGCGAAGAACTCCGATCGCGCGATCTTCCGCAAACCCGCGGAGTGGTTCATCTTCCTGTTCCGCGGCTCGCCCCTCTTCATTCAGTTCTTCCTCGCCTACGAGGCCTTCGCGATGCTGCCCCGTGCAGGCTTCCCGATCCTCGGGATTACGGTCGCAACGGACTGGATCACGCGGGCCTGGGCAGGCGCACTGATTGTGCTGTTCTTCAACACCTCCGCCTATGCCGCCGAGATCTTCTACGGCGCGCTGCGCTCCGTGCCGAAAGGCGACATGGAAGCCGCCGACGCATACGGCATGACCGGCTGGACCAAGTTCCGCCGCGTGACATGGCCGACGATGCTCCGGCTCGGCTGGCCGTCCTACACCAACGAAGCGATCTTCCTGTTCCACGCCACCACGCTCGTCTTCTTCTCGGGCTTCCCGGCGTTCCGGCAGGAGGGCGACGCGCTCTATTACGCGAAATATTTCGCGGACAAGACCTTCAATCCCTTCATCCCCTACCCGATCGCGGCGTTCTACTTCATTCTGCTTACGCTCTGCGTCATCGCGGTCTTCGGGGTGATCAACCGCCGCCTGAACCGCCATCTGCCGCAGGAAAGCCGCAAGCGCTTCCGGTTCAGGCCGCAGATTATCAGGTGACACATGAACTGGCTGCACGACCATCCCGACGTTCGCACGATCCGCGTGGCGGCGGCCGATCTCAACGGGGTGGCGCGCGGCAAGCGCCTGCCAGCCCGCTTCGCCGATAAGGTCTTCACCGAAGGGACGCGTTTCCCCTATTCGGTCATGAATCTCGACATCTGGGGCGAGGATGTCGAAGACAGCCCGCTTGTCTTCGAGTCCGGCGATGCTGACGGGCTTCTGATGCCGACCGAGCGGGGCTTCCTGCCGATGCCGTGGCTCTCGGCGCCGACCGCGCTGCTGCCGATCTGGATGTTCCATATGGACGGCAAGCCCTATGCGGGCGACCCCCGGCAGGCGCTGGCGCGCGTGGTGGAACGCTACAAGGCGCTGGGGCTGACCCCGGTTGTGGCGACCGAGCTGGAATTCTTCCTGATCGACGACAGCGGCAAGACCCTGCGCGTGCCCCCCTCGCCGCGCTCGGGCAAGCGCCGCACCGGCGGCGAAGTCCTCAGCTTGCGCGCGCTCGACGCCTTCGACATCTTCTTCAGCCAGCTCTACGACGCCTGCGAGGCGATGGATATTCCCGCCGATACCGCGATCTCCGAAGCGGGTCCGGGGCAGTTCGAGATCAACCTTTCGCACCAGCCCGACCCGCTGAAGGCCGCCGATGACAGCTGGCTGTTCAAGATGCTGGTGAAAGGTCTGGCGCGCGCGCATGGCTTCGCCGCGTCCTTCATGGCGAAACCTTACGACGAATGGCCCGGCAACGGGATGCATATGCATTTCTCGGTGCTCGACGCCGAGGGCAACAACATCTTCAACGACGGCACACCGCAGGGCTCGGACCAGATGCGCCATGCGGTCGCCGGGTGTCTGGCCGCGATGTCGGGCTCGGGCCTGATCTTCGCGCCGCATGAGAACAGCTATGACCGGCTCGTGCCCGACGCCCATGCGCCGACCGGCATCGCCTGGGCCTATGAGAACCGCACCGCGGCGCTGCGCATCCCGGCCTCGGGACCGCAGGCGCGACGGATCGAGCATCGCGTGGCAGGCGGCGACGTGAACCCCTACCTGATGATCGCAGCGATTCTGGGTGCCGCCCTGATCGGGATCGAGGACAAGATGGAAGCGCCCGAGCCGATCAAGGGCAACGCCTATGCGCTCGACCTTCCGCAGATGCCGACCGACTGGGAAGCGGCGATCGACGCTTTCCAGAATTGCGAGATCATGCCGCGCATCTTCGACCGCGACCTGATCACCAATTTCGCCATGACCAAGCGGCAGGAGCTGCATTACATGGCCGAGCTGTCGGATCAGGAACAGACCGAGCTTTACCTAGATACCGTCTGAAGGGGGCGCTGCCCCCTCGGGCTTCGCCCTCACCCCCGGGATATTTCTCCCAAGGGGAAGGGAGCGGCGGGGCGCAGGCAGAGGGGCAGCGCCCCTACCCGGCTGCCGCTTTCGCCTCGGCACGGGGATAGAGCCGCGCCATTGTCAGGCCGCGCGTGGCGTTGAGGATCATCAGCCCCGCCCAGAGCCCGTGATTGCCGAAAAGCGGGATCAGCACGAAAAGCGCGGCCGTGTAGATCGCGACCGAGATCACCATCGCGTTGCGCATCTCGCGGGTCAGGGTCGCGCCGATGAAGATGCCGTCTAGCATCCAGGCCGGCCCGCCGATCAGCGGCGCGGCGGCGATCCAGATCAGATAGTCGCGCGCCTCGATGCGGACATTCGGGGCGGTGGTCATCAGGTCGATGATCGCAGGCCCCGCGAGCAGGAAGACCGCGCCCAGCGCGAGCGCGCCGCCGATCCCCCATTGCGAGGACACGATGCTCGCCCGGCGCAGCCTTGCAGCCGAATGTGCGCCCACCGCTTGGCCCACGAGGCTCTCGGCGGAGAAGGCGAACCCGTCCAGCGCGAAGGCGGTGATCTGCAGGAATTGCAGCAGCACCTGATTGGCCGCAAGGGTCACATCGCCCTGCCCCGCGCCGAGGAAGAGGAAGGAGGTGAAGCTCGCCTGCAGCAAGATCGAGCGCAGCATGATGTCGGTATTCACCCGCGCCATCGTCGCCAGTTTCACCCGATCAAAGATTGCGCGCGCCCGCCACAACCCGCCTGCGAAGGCCGCGCGACAGAGCCACAGCGCCAGCACCACACCACTGATCTCGGAGATCAGCGTGGCGCCCGCGACGCCTTGCACGCCCCAGCCGAGGCCCAGCACGAAGAGAAGATCCAGCCCCACGTTCAGCGCGTTCATCGCCACCTGCAGCAAGAGGACACCGCGCGTGCGTTCCAGCGCGATCAGCCAGCCGGTGAAGGCGTAAAGCGAGATGGTGAGCGGCGCGCCCCAGATGCGGATCTGCAGGTAGTCGCGAGCAAGGCGCTCGACCTCGTCGCTCGCCGGGGCAAGCTGAAACGCGGCCCAGAAGAGCGGCAGTTGCAGCACGATCAGGCTCAGCCCGGCGATGCCTGCAATGATCAGCGCGCGCATCAGCCCGGCAGAGACCTCGCCCGTATCGCCCGTCCCATGCGCCTGGCTCACGAGCCCGGTCGTGCCCATCCGCAGGAAGCCGAATATCCAGTAGAGCGAGGACAGGATTACCGCGCCGATCCCCACCGCGCCAATGGGCGCGGGCAGGCCCAATTGCCCGACGACGGCCGTGTCGACCGCACCGAGGATCGGGATCGTGGCGTTCGAGAGGACGATGGGCAGCGCGATCTTCAGGACCCGCGCATGGGTAATCTCAGCCATTGGCGGAGGTATCGTCCCGCGCGGGCATCAGGAAATGGCCCGTCGCTTGGGCGAAAATCCGGGTCCGGTTGTCCTGCCACGCCTCGACATGGACGCTGGCATAGCGCCGCCCCGAGCGGTTGACGCGCGCTCGCGCATAGGCGTCGCGCGGCAGGCCGGAGCGCAGGTAGTCCACGGTGAAATCGATCGTCTTGGGCAGCCGCGGCAGGCTCTCCGGCGTGAGCGCGTCGAAATCGATCCGCCCCGCCTCGATATCGTCCCACAGGTAAGACCAGCTGAGTTCGATGATCGCGGTGACCTCGAGAAAGGCCGCCGTCACCCCGCCATGGATCGCGGGCAGCATCGGGTTGCCGATCAGCTTGTCGTCATAGGACAGAACGCCGGTCAGCTCGTCGCCGCGCCGGTCGAAACCGATGCCGAGGAACTGCGCGTAAGGAATGCCTTCGACGAGCATCTTGAGCGCGCCGTCTCGGCGCTGCTTGACCTGCTGGACGGGTTCGGGCTTGGGACGGTTCATGCTTGCCCCTCCGATTTGGTTTTTTCGGGGCGCGAGACGGTGAAGGCACCGGTGGCGGTCGCCACGGGACGCTCGGCATCCTCGTCATGGGTGGTGGCGCGCACGAAGGCCACCGAGCGGGTGACGTGGTAACATTCGGCCCGCGCGGTGATCCGCTGGCCGGGCGTGGCGGGGCGCATGTAATCGATGCGCAGATCGAGCGTCGCGGTGGAGGCTCCGGCCTGCGGATGGCTCATCACGGCGGCGCCCGCGCAGGTATCCATCAGCGCCGAGACCGCGCCGCCATGGATCACGCCGGTGCGCGGATCGCCCACGAACCGCGTGTCATAGGGCATCGACAGGGTCGCGCAGCCGGGGCGGATCTCGTCCATCTGCATCCCCAGCGCGCGGGAATGCGGGATCGCCTCGATGAACTGGCGGGCCTGTTCGAGTATCTTGTCGTTCTCGTCGCTCATGAAATCATCCCCGAATATCTTGCGCGACTATCCCCGCTGGCCAACGGGGTTACAAGACCCGCGCTTCAGCCCTGACCCTGCGACACAAGGAAATAGCGCGCGATCCCGTAGAGGTAGAAGCCGGTGAACATGATGTTGAGATATTTCAACTGACGCTCGGTATGCAGCCACGCGTGATAGGCCCAGATCAGGCAGAACGGCAGGCTGAGAAAGAGATTGAGCGGGTACCAGTTCTGCACGATGGCGATGGTCGAGGCGATGCCGAGGGCCAGAGCGACCCATTTCATCTCTTGCTGATAGGCCGCAAGGCCACCTTCGCGCAGACGCAGTGCCGGACGCATGCCCGCTCCTTCTGACTGATACCAATGTCGGGGATCGCGGCCCTTGGGGCCTGCGATGCGATTGATATGCCACAGGAAAGGCAATCCGTCCAGACGGGCGTCGCTCAGCGGCGCGCGGCGAAGAAATCCTTCAAAAGCGCCTCCGCCTCTGCCGCCCCGATACCGTCGTAGATTTCCGGCACGTGGTGGCTTTGCGGATGCGAGAAGACGCGCGGCCCCTGCGCGACGCCGCCCGATTTCGGATCTGCCGCGCCGTAATAAAGCCGCGCGATCCGGGTCTGTGAGATCGCCGAGGCGCACATCGGACAGGGCTCGAGCGTGACATAGAGATCATAGCCCGGCAGCCGCTCCGAACCGATCTGCGCGCAGGCCTCGCGCATCGCGAGGATCTCCGCATGGGCAGTCGGATCGCCCAGCTCGCGGGTGCGGTTGCCAGCGGCGGCCACCACCCTACCGTCAGGGGAGACGACGACCGCGCCCACGGGCACCTCGCCGCGTTTGGCCGCCTCGCGCGCCTCTGCCAGAGCCTGTTGCATGAAAGACCGGAATTCCATGGCTCTTCATCGCTTGCAAATCCGCGCTTATCAAGACGCTTCCCACGCGCAGCAGAAAGGTGTAGATCGCCATCTTTCGCGCCCGAGTGACTCGCGCGCCCCCTCCCCTAGAAGGAACCGGACATGACCGATACTCCCGACAACTCCCCCGAAAATTCCGTTTCGAAATCCGCCGAGAAATCCGGCGCGAAAGAACGCATCGCCAAGGTGATCGCGCGCTCCGGCGTGGCCTCGCGCCGCGACGCCGAGAAGATGATCCTCGCCGGCAAGGTCGCGGTGAACGGCAAGCAGATCGACTCGCCCGCGCTCGACGTGGCTGCGTCCGACAAGATCACCATCGACGGCAAGCCGATCGACGCACCGCAGGAAACGCGGCTGTGGCTCTATTACAAGCCGCTGGGTCTGGTCACGACCGAGAAAGACGAACAGGGCCGCCGCACGATTTTCGACGAGATGCCCGAGGGCATGCCGCGCGTGCTGAACGTGGGCCGTCTCGACATCAACTCCGAAGGCCTGCTGCTCTTGACCAATGATGGCGGGTTGAAGCGCCGTCTGGAGCTGCCCGAGACCGGCTGGCTACGCAAATACCGCGTGCGCGTGAATGGCCGCCCGACCGAGCAGTCTTTCGAGCCGCTGCGTCAGGGCATCACCATCGACGGCGAGGAATTCCTGCCGATGGAGGTCTCGCTCGACCGTCAGCAAGGCGCGAATGCGTGGCTGACCGTGGGCATCCGCGAAGGTCGCAACCGCGAAATCCGTCGCGCGATGACCGAGATCGGCTTCCAGGTGAACCGCCTGATCCGGATCAGCTACGGCCCGTTCCGCCTGATGGACATGAAGGCGGGCGACGTCATGGAAGTGAAGCGCCGGATGCTGCGCGATCAGCTTGGCGGGTTGCTCGACGACAAGCCCGCAGGCGGCGAGGCCAAGCCCGAGCGCAAAGAGCGTGGGGATCGTCCGGAGCGCGGCGATCGCAAGGATCGGGGCGACAAGCCGCGCTTCAAGCGCGATCGCGATGACGGCGGGCGTGATGACAAGCCGCGCTTCCGCAAGGATCGTGACGAAGGTGGTCGTGAAGATCGTCCGCGCAAGCCGCGTACGGGCGGCTTCAAATCGCATCGTGACGAGGGCGACCGCGGCGATCGTGGCGATCGGGGGCCGCGCTTCTCGAAGGACCGGGGCGACCGTCCGGATCGCGGGCCGCGTGGCGACAAGCCGCGCTTCAACCGCGACCGCGACGAGGGTGGTCGTGACGACAAACCGCGTTTCCGCAAGGATCGCGAAGAGGGCGGCCGCGAGGATCGTCCGTTCCGCGACGGGCCGCGCAAGCCGCGCACCGGTGGGTTCAAGTCGCATCGTGATGAAGGCGAGCGCGGCGACCGGGGCGACAAGCCTCGCTTCTCGAAAGATCGCGGCGACCGCCCCGATCGTGGGCCGCGTGGCGACAAGCCCAGCTTCAACCGCGACCGCGACGACCGCTCGGGCGGGAAGTTCGGCGGCAAGCCCAGTGGGAAGTTCGGCGACAAGGCGCGCTTCAACCGGGATCGCGACGAAGGTGGCCGTGACGACCGTGGTGGCGACAAGCCCCGCTCGGGCGGCTTCAAATCGCATGGCGGAAAACCGGGCGGCAAGCCGCGCTCGGGCGGGTTCAAGTCCCACGGTGACGCGCGCGGTGACCGGCCCGCACGCTCGGGCGGCTTCAAGTCGCATTCGGGCAAACCGGGCGGGAAACCCGGTGGCAAGCCCTTCGGTGGCAAGCCGCGCGGTGGCAATCGCGACTGACCGGCGAAAACGCGCTTTGAGAGAGGGGAAAACCGCCGTGGTTTTCCCCTCTTCTTTTTCCTCGGCGGGTTTACGCGAATTTCACACCGTCTCTCTGGCATAGACCCGCCAGCCTGCTTATAAATTCCCCTGAGGACGTCGAAATTCGCGTCCGATGGCAGGGGCTGGCGATGTCGCGCGAGGCGCAAAAGAGAATCGCTTTCTGGCTGATGATCGCGCTGACGCTGTCGGTCGCGCTCACCGGGAGCGTATGATGGCTCAACGCTATGGCGGAAAATACTCGCCCCAAGGCCCGGCCAGCGGGCCGGACCTGCATGATCCCCGCAGCGTGCCGCCCCATCGTCGTCCCGATGCCCGCCACCCCGAAGAAGGCCGTCCGTTCTGGATCGTGGCCGCCGCCCTGCCCTTCTTGCTAGGTGCCTTCGGCGAAGGCCCCTTCGCACTGGCCCGCGCGCTTGGCGCCTTCGCGCTGATCGCGGGCGCCGCCTGGACGATCCGCGAGGGGCTGCGGGCCGAATTCGCCTATGTCGCGCGCAGTTCGGCCAAGCGCCCCGCCTTTCCGCGAAAAATTCTGGGCTCCGTCGCCTATGGTCTGGGTCTCGCATTGGGCGCACAGGCCCCCGAATTGGGCGTGATCGGCGCGGCCGGGATCGGGGCTATCGGCATGGTGGTCTCGCTCGTGGCCTTCGGTCTCGATCCGCTGAAAGACAAGGGGATGGAGGGCGTAGACGAGTTTCAGCAAGAGCGCGTCGCTCGCGTGGTCAAGGAAGGCGAGGCCTATCTGGCCGAGATGCGCAAGGCGATCACCCCCTCGGGCGAGCGAGTGTTGATCACCCGGGTCGAGCAATTCGCGACCACCGCGCGCGATCTGTTCCGTGCGGTCGAGGAAGATCCCGGCGATCTGGCGCAGGCGCGGCGCTACATGACCGTTTATCTGGAGGGCGCGCGCGACGCGACGATCAAGTTCGCCGATCTGTGGCGCAACACGCGCGATCACAAGGCACGCGACGATTACGCGGCGCTGCTTGATGATCTGGAGGCGAATTTCACCGCCCGCACCCGCAAGATGCTGGAAGATGGCCGCGAGGGGCTGGAGATCGAGATCGACGTGCTGCGCGACCGGCTGGCGCGCGAAGGGGTCGTGCCGACGACCCGCGAGAATTGACGAAGCGTGAGTTTAAGAGTGACACCGGGAACTGCCCCGACAGGCGCAAGGAGGCCCTGAGATGACCGAGACGACCCGCCAAAAGGCAACCGAGCTGATGACCGAAGTGGAAGGTGTCAGCGGTTCGCTGCTGCCCGAGCCGGGCCCGGCAGAGGCGGTGACGCCGCTCGATCAGGCCCCGCCCGAGACCGCCGAAGAAATCCGCAAGCGCATGGCCGAGCTGGACATGGGCGACTCGAATTCGATTGTGCAGTTCGGCTCGCGCGCGCAGGTCGATCTGCAGTCGATCAGCCAGGAGATGCTCTCGGGCGTCAAGAACAAGGATGTCGGTCCCGCCGGAGACAGCCTGCGCCAGATCGTCACCACGATCCGCGGCTTCTCGGTCTCGGAACTCGACGTGCGCCGCAAGCGGAGCTGGTGGGAAAAGCTGCTGGGCCGCGCCGCGCCGTTTGGCAACTTCATCGCCCGGTTCGAAGAGGTGCAGGGCCAGATCGACCGCGTCACCGACGAGTTGCTGAGCCACGAGCACAAGCTGCTCAAGGACATCAAATCGCTCGACATGCTCTACGACAAGACGCTGCATTTCTATGACGAGCTCGCCCTCTATATCGCGGCGGGCGAGGAAAAGCTGGCCCAGCTCGACCGGGAGGAAATCCCCGCTAAAGAGGCGGCGATGGAAGCCGCATCCGAGGATCAGAAAGTGCTCAAGGCGCAGGAAATCCGCGATCTGCGCGCAGCCCGCGACGATCTGGAGCGCCGGGTGCATGATCTGAAACTGACCCGTCAGGTGACGATGCAGTCGCTGCCGTCGATCCGGCTGGTGCAGGAGAACGACAAGAGCCTTGTGACCAAGATCAACTCGACGCTCGTGAACACCGTGCCGCTGTGGGAGACCCAGCTGGCGCAGGCGGTCACGATCCAACGCTCGCGCGAGGCGGCAGGCGCTGTGCGCGAGGCCAATGATCTGACCAACGAGCTTCTGACATCGAATGCCAAGAACCTGCGCGAAGCCAATGCCGAGATCCGCACCGAGATGGAGCGCGGTGTCTTCGACATCGAGGCGGTGAAGGCCGCCAATGCCGATCTGGTCGCCACGATCGAGGACTCCTTGCGCATCGCGGATGAGGGCAAGCGCAAGCGGGCCGCCGCAGAGCATGATCTGGTCGAAATGGAAGACAAGCTGCGCGACACCCTGTCGGCGGCGAAATCCTCCGCACAGGCTGGCGGGGCTGCGGGATGACACGGATGCGTGCGGCCTTTCCGGTTCTTGCAGGGCTGGCGGCGCTGGCCCTTTCGGCCTGCGCGCCGGGCTTGGGCGGCTCGCCGCTCGCACCGGACAAGACCGCGCGCCCGCCCAGCGCACCGGCCGATCTCGATCGCTCGAACGCTACCAAGCAAAGCGCGCTCTCGCGGGAGATGTCGGCCTATTTCGCCAAGACCGCCGCCGAGATGGAAGCGCGCGGCCAGTTGCGCACCGATGTCGCGCCGCGCGATGCGCCGTTCAACCAGCGGCAACTGGTGCAGGACTTCATCCATATCGCGCTTTACGACGAATACGCGGCGCAGGGCGGCGGGTTCGTCGCGCGTCAGACCCCCTCGCGCCTGCGGCGCTGGGACAAGCCGGTGCGGATGGATATCGATTTCGGCGCCTCGATCCCCAAGGCCGACCGCGCCTCGGATATCGCCGAAGTGCGCGCCTATGCGGGCAAGCTCGCGCGCGCCTCGCGCCATCCGGTCAGCGTGGTGAACCGGGGCGGCAATTTCCACGTCCTGTTCCTAAATGAGGACGAGCGCCGGGCGATCGGCCCGCGCCTGCGCCAATTGGTGCCGGGGATCGATGACAGCTCAGTCGAGGCGATCACCAACCTGCCGCTCTCGACTTATTGCGTGGTCTTTGCCTTCTCGCAGGGCGACAGTCCGATCTATACCGACGCCGTCGCGGTGATCCGGGGCGAGCATCCGCCCGAACTGCGCACGAGCTGTATCCATGAGGAACTGGCCCAGGGGCTGGGTCTCGCCAATGACTATCCGCGCGCGCGGCCCTCGATCTTCAACGATGACGAGGAATTCTCGCTGCTGACCAAGCATGACGAGTTGCTGCTGCAAATGCTTTACGACCCGCGCCTGACGCCCGGCATGACCGAACGCGAGGCCCGCCCGATCGTCACCACCATCGCCTCCGAATTGCTGGGCGGCGCAAGCTGAGAACCAAGAAGGAACCGCATCCATGGGCATTCTCGATTTCCTCTCCGGCGAATTCATCGACGTAATCGGCTGGACCGACGACACCCGCGACACGATGGTCTGGCGGTTCGAGCGCGAGGGTCACGCGATCAAATACGGCGCGAAGCTGACCGTGCGCGAAGGTCAGGCCGCGGTCTTCGTCCATGAGGGCCAGTTGGCCGATATCTTCGGGCCCGGGCTCTATATGCTCGAGACCAACAACCTGCCGATCCTGACGACGCTTCAGCACTGGGATCACGGGTTCAAATCGCCCTTCCAGTCCGAGATCTATTTCGTCAACACCACCCGGTTCAACGACCTCAAATGGGGCACGAAAAACCCGGTCATGGCGCGCGATCCGGAATTCGGCCCGGTGCGCATCCGCGCTTTCGGCACCTATTCGATGCGCGTCACCGATCCGGGCAAGTTCCTGACCGAGATCGTCGGCACCGATGGCGAGTTCACCTCTGACGAGATCAGCTACCAGCTGCGCAACGTGATCGTGCAGGAGTTCTCGCGCGCTATTGCCAGCTCGGGCATCCCGATCCTGGACATGGCCGCGAACACCGCCGACATGGGCAAGCTGATCACCAAGGCGATCGCGCCGACCATCGCGAATTACGGGCTGGAGCTGCCCGAGTTCTACATCGAGAACGTCTCGCTGCCCGAAGCGGTGGAGGCGGTTCTCGACAAGCGCACCTCAATGGGGATCGTGGGCGATCTGAACAAATACATGCAATACAACGCCGCCGAGGCGATGGGCCAGCCGGGCTCGGGCGCCTCCGCCGGGATGGGCGCCGCGATGGGCGCGGGCATGGGCGCAGGCATGGGCATGGCGATGGGCCAGCAGATGGGGCCCTGGGGGCAGATGGCCCAGCAACCCGCCGCCGCACCGCCGCCCCTCCCCGCCGCCGGTGGAGAAGGTCTGGCATCTCGCGGTGAATGGGCAACGCAGGGGCCCTTCGGGCGCGGGCATCTGGGGCGTATGGTGTCGGAAGGCTCGCTCACCCGCGACAGCCTCGTCTGGACGCCCGGTCAGAATGGCTGGATGCGTGCCGAGGACGTGACCGAACTGGCGCAGCTCTTCACCATCGCACCGCCGCCGCCCCCGCCTGCTGCGCCACCTGCGAGCTGATCGAATGCTGGGTTTCCCGAAAGTGGGGCGGAGCGCGGCTGCCGCCCCTGCCGCCCCACGCGGCGAGAGCCACTATCACTGCGAAAGCTGCGGCGCCGATCTGCGCTTCGCACCGGGCCAGACGCGGCTCGTCTGCGATCATTGCGGCCATGTGCAGGACATTCCCTCCGCCACCGGGCGCGGAGAGGCGCGCTTGCGCGAATTGCCGCTCGACGATGCGCTGACCCGTGAATTGCCCGCGCAGGAGATGGAGGAGCACCGCACCGTCTCCTGCCCCAATTGCGGCGCCTCGATCGAGTTGCAAAACGGCGAGCACGCGACCGAATGCCCGTTCTGCGCGACGCCCGTGGTGGTCGATACGGGCACGACGCGGCTGATCAAGCCGCAAGGGGTGCTGCCATTCCAGCTGACCGAGGACCAAGCGCGCGCGGCGCTCTCGAAATGGCTCGGCTCGCTCTGGTTCGCCCCCAACGGGCTTTCGCAATACGCCCGCAAGGGCCGGCGCATGACCGGCATCTACGCGCCCTTCTGGACCTTCGACGCCGCAACCCGCACGCGCTATTCCGGCCAGCGCGGCGACGCCTATTACGTCACGCGCACGGTGCAGACCGACAAAGGCCCCCGCACCGAGCAGGTCCGGCGCATCCGCTGGACGCCGGTCTCGGGTCAGGTGGCGCGCGATTTCGACGATGTGGTGATCTACGCCGCGCGCTCGCTGCCGCCCGATTACGTGCAGGCGCTGCGCCCGTGGGACCTGACGGCGCTCGAACCTTATCGGCGCGATTATCTCGCGGGCTTCACCGCCGAGGGCTACACGGTGCAACTGCAGGAGGGTCATCACGCCGCGCAGGCCGAGATGATCCGCGTCATCCAGACCGACATCCGCCGCGATATTGGCGGCGACGAGCAGCGGATCGGCGCGATGGACCCGCAGTTCTCGGCCGAGACCTTCAAGCATATCCTGCTGCCGATCTGGACCGCCGCCTACAAGTTCCGTGGCCGCTCCTACCGCTTCGTCGTGAACGCCCAGACAGGCCGCGTGCGCGGGGATCGCCCGTGGTCGGCATGGAAGATCGCGCTGGCGGTGCTCGCTGCGGTGATCGTCGGGGGGACGCTCTTCTACCTCAAGAGCCGCTGAGCGGATCAGCCTTTCGCGAGATCGTCCATCCCGAAGGCGATGCCCTGTGGGGCGAGCCATTCGGCGAAGCGCGCGATCTTCTCGTCGAGCGAACAGGTATTGGTTTGCCGCGCCATCTCGATGTCATAGGCGGCGCGAAGGTCCATCTGGCGTTCGGGGCTCAGCTCTTTCCAGCGCGTCATGTCGTCTCCTTGCAAAGCCGAAGTGGGTTTCCGATATATCTTGCAACCCAATGTAAAGGAGGGGTGACATGACCCAATCCTCTCAAAGCTACCGCGTAACCTGCCTTGATTGCGGGCAGGCCAACCGCGTCCCCGCCGAGAAGCTGGGCGCGAATCCGAAATGCGGCACCTGCGGCGGCTGGCTCGTCTCGCACAAGGTGACCGAAGTCGACTTCAAGACGCTCGCCAAGGCCGAAAAGGACGATCTGCCGCTGCTGGTCGATTTCTGGGCGCCGTGGTGCGGCCCGTGCAAGGCGATGGCGCCGCAGTTCAACATGGCCGCCGAGAAGCTGACCCCACATGTGCGGCTGGCGAAGATCAACACGCAGGTGAACCCCACCGCGACCCAGCGCTACCGGATTCAGGGCATCCCCGCCTTCATCCTGTTCGCCAAAGGCCGCGAGGTTGCCCGCGCCGCAGGCGCCCGCCCGGCAGGCGATCTGGTCAATTTTGTGAAGTCGAAAATCTCGGTGCCCGCATAACGCGGATCGGCAGAAATTTTCGCGCGCGGCGCGGGCGGGCCGCTTGACAACGCCTGCGCCTTGCGCGAAATACCACGCCACGGTTCGGGGCCTTAGCTCAGCTGGGAGAGCGCGTCGTTCGCAATGACGAGGTCAGGGGTTCGATCCCCCTAGGCTCCACCAAACCGCTTCAAAAAGCGCCCGATCTTCGGGCGCTTTTTGCGTTTCCAAACAATCTCAAATGCTTAGCGTGTAGCAATCCGCAATTCGCCCCGCGTTGTGGATGAACTATCCCCAGATTTCGTGGGGGCCGCCCGGCTTATCCACCAGAATTTGCTTTACACAATAGCAACCTGCCTACACGATATCTTGTAGGGACAGGCGGCTGCTACCGCCGTTCCTTGTAAAGCCGACAAGCCCTAGGGGAGCTGCACCCCGGGCATCTAAAAAGGCAGGGGGATACGAGCATGGCACTGAGCGAAGACTATCTGTACGCCGAAGAACTCCACCCGATCGACATCGTCGAGACGCTGGCCGAAGCCCATGAATGGGAATTCGACCGGGTCACCGATGACCAGATCGCAATGGCGGTCGAGGGTCAGTGGCGGACCTACTCGATCACCCTCGCCTGGTCGCCGATGGACGAAACCCTGCGGCTGATCTGCACTTTCGAGATGGACCCGCCGCCGGCCCGCGAGGGCGCGCTTTACGAGCTTCTCAACCGCATCAACGACCGGGTCTGGACCGGCGCCTTCACCTTCTGGCCCGATCAGCGGCTGATGGTCTGGCGGCATGGTCTTGTGCTCTCGGGCGGGCAGCTGCCCGGGCCAGAGCAGATCGACCGGCTGATCGGCGCGGCTGTCGTGTCCTCCGAGCGGTTCTACCCGGCCTTCCAGCTGGCGACCTGGGGCGAGCGCGATCCCGAAGACGCGATGCAGGTGGCCATTGCGGAGGCCTACGGGCGCGCCTAATCTCCCCCCGAACCAAAAGGGGGAAGCATGAGCTTTGACAAGATTTCCGACCGCGGCCTCGTCATTCTGGGCTGCGGACGCATGGGCGGCGCGATCCTTCAGGGGCTGTTGAAGGGCGGTCTGCCCGCAGCCTCGGTCTGGGTGGTCGATCCGAATCCATCCGATTGGCTGAAAGAGACCGGCGTGAATCTCAACGCCGATCTGCCCGAGAATCCGGCTGTCGTTCTGGTCGCGGTGAAGCCGCAGATGATGGCCGACGCGCTGCCGCAGCTGTCGGCCATGGCCGAGGGCGATACGCTGTTTGTGACCGTCGCCGCCGGGATCACCATAGAGGGCTACGAGAAGATGCTGGGCACGCAGGCCCGGCTGGTGCGCGCGATGCCCAACACGCCTGCGGCGATCGGCCGGGGCGTGACCGCCATCGTCGGCAATCCGAACGCGACTGGGGACGATCTGGACACGGCGGATGCGCTGATGACCGGCGTGGGTCAGGTCGTGCGGCTCGACGATGAGGAACAGATGAACGCCGTGATCGGCGTCTCCGGCTCGGGCCCGGCCTATGTCTTCCACCTGATCGAGGTGATGGCGGCGGCGGGCGAGGCCGAGGGGCTCGACCCCGATCTGGCGCTGCGACTCGCCAAGGCGACCGTGGGTGGCGCGGGGCAACTGGCCGAGGATAGCGACGAGACGCCTTCGAAGCTGCGCGAGAACGTGACTTCTCCCGGCGGGACGACGGCTGCGGCCCTGGAGGTTCTGATGGACCCCGAGACCGGCATGCCGCCCCTGATGCGCAAAGCGGTCGCCGCAAATATCGCGCGCAACCGGGAGCTGGGGAAATGACCATCTCCTTCGACGACTTCATGAAGGTCGACATTCGCTGTGGGCGGATCACCGAAGCCGAGCCCTTCCCTGAGGCGCGCAAGCCCGCGATCAAGCTCTGGGTCGATTACGGCCCGGAGATCGGCGTGAAGAAAAGCTCCGCCCAGATCACGGTGCATTACGCGCCCGAGGAGCTGGTCGGCAAGCTGGTCTTCGGCGTGGTCAACTTTCCGCCGCGCCAGATCGGGCCGTTCATGTCCGAGGCGCTGGTGCTCGGCGTGCCCGATGAAGACGGCGAGGTCGTACTGCTGACGCCCGACAAGGACGTGCCGATCGGCGGGAGGATGTTCTGATGAAGCTCCTCGTGACCCGCAAGCTGACCGACGAGGTCGAGGCCCGCGTGGCGAAAGAATTCGACGTGACCTTCCGCAACGGGGCCGCGCCGATGACCGAGGACGAGGCGCGGCAGGCGCTGGCCGAATACGATGCGCTTCTGGTCACGCTTGGCGACAAGGTGAGTGCGGCGGCCTTCGAGGGCAGCCCGCGCGCGAAGATCGTGGCCAACTTCGGAGTCGGCTATAACCATATCGACGTGGATGCCGCCGAGGCGAAGGGCATTACGGTGACCAACACGCCGGGCGCGGTGACCGATGCGACCGCCGATATCGCGATGATGCTGATCCTGATGAGCGCAAGACGGGCCTCGGCGGGCGAGCGGTTCGTGCGGCGCGGCGACTGGACTGGATGGACGCCGACGCAATTCCTCGGCCAGCACGTCTCGGGCAAGAAGGTCGGCATCATCGGTCTGGGCCGGATCGGCACAGCGATTGCGAAACGCTGCCATTTCGGCTTCGGCATGGAGGTGGCTTACACCAAGCGCACCCCCGTCGATCCGGGTTTCCCCGCGACGCATCTGAGCCAGGACGAGCTGCTCGCAACTTCCGATTTCGTGGTGATCGCGGTACCCGCCAGCCCCGCCACGCATCATCTGATCGGCGCGGCGGAGATCGCGAAGATGCAGCCGCATGCGCATCTCATCAACATCGCGCGCGGCGATATCGTCGACGAGGCGGCGCTGGTGGCGGCAATGCAGGGCAATGCGATCGCAGGCGCGGGTCTCGACGTCTATGAGCGCGAGCCTTATGTGCCGGAAGCCCTGCGCGAGATGGATAACGTCACGTTGCTTCCGCATCTCGGCACCGCCGCTCTTGAGGTGCGTGACGACATGGGCCACATGGCGGTCGACAATCTCATCGCCTTTCGTGACGGCAACACGCCGCCCAATCGCGTGTCGTCTTGACCTTTCACCTCCTTGGCGGGAGGCTCTGCCAAGGAGGATCCGATGCATCAAGCCGTCATTACCGGGACCGGGGTCTATACGCCGGAACACGTCATCACGAATGCCGAACTGGTCGAGGCGTTCAACGCCTATGCCGATCTGTTCAACGCCGAGAACGCAGAGGCCATCGCCGCGGGCGAGATCGAGGCCAAGCCGCATAGCTCGGTCGAGTTCATCCTGAAAGCCTCCGGGATCGAGCAGCGCTACGTGATGGACAAGGAAGGCGTGCTGGACCCCACGCGCATGTATCCGCGCCTTCGCCAACGCTCGGATGACGAGCCGGGCATCATGGCCGAGATCGCGCTCGATGCCTGCAACAAGGCGCTGGCGCAGGCCGGACGGAAGGGCGAGGACGTCGATCTCGTGATCTGCGCCGCTTCGAATATGGAGCGCGCCTACCCCGCCGTCGCCATCGAGATCCAGAAGCTTCTCGGCGCGGGCGGGTTCGCTTTCGATATGAACGTCGCCTGTTCCTCGGCCACCTTCGGCATTCAGGCCGCCGCCGACATGATCCGCACGGGCTCCGTGCGCCGCGCGCTGGTCGTGAACCCCGAGATCACTTCCGGTCATTTGGAATGGCGCGACCGCGATTGCCACTTCATCTTCGGCGATGTGGCGACCGCGACGCTGATCGAGCGGCGTGAGGATGCGCCGCATGGCTTCCTGATCCGCTCCACCCGTTGCGCGACGGAATTTTCCAACAACATCCGCAACAATAACGGCTTCCTGCGCCGCACCCGCCCCGATGGCGTGGCCGACCGTCGCGACATGCAGTTCATGCAAGAGGGTCGGAAGGTCTTCAAGGAAGTGATGCCGATGGTCGCGCAGCACATCCTCGGCCATCTCGCCGATGCACAGGTGAAGCCCGAGGATCTGCACCGTCTCTGGCTGCATCAGGCCAACAAGACGATGAACGACTTTGTGGGGAAAAAGGTGCTCGGCCGCGATCCCGAGCCGGGCGAGCAGCCCAATATCCTGCAGGATTACGCCAACACGTCCTCCGCCGGGTCGATCATCGCGTTTTCGAAATATTCCGACGATTTCAAACCGGGCGAGATCGGGCTGATCTGTTCCTTCGGGGCGGGCTATTCGGTGGGCTCGGTCGTGGTCGAGAAGATCTGAGGCTTACGCCTCACCCATCGCTTTGCGCCAGTGACGGCGGCAGAGGCTGACATAGGTCTCGTTGCCGCCGATCTGCACCTGATCGCCATCGCGCAGCGCCTGTCCGTCAGGGCCCATCCGCACCACCATCGTGGCCTTCTTGCCGCAATGGCAGATCGTGCGGACTTCGCGCATCTCGTCGGCCAGCGCGAGCAGCGCCGCCGAGCCGGGGAACAGCTTGCCCTGAAAATCCACCCGCAGCCCGTAGCACATCACCGGCACGCGCAGGTCATCGACCGCGCGGGCGATCTGCCAGACCTGCGTCTCGGTCAGGAACTGCGCCTCGTCCACGAAGATGCAGGCGCAGGGGCCCTCGGCCAGCCGCGCCTCGATCAGCGCGAACATGTCCGTCTCTTCGGTGAAACAGGCCGCTTGCGCACCGATGCCGATCCGGCTCGCGATGCGCCCGTCGCCCGCGCGATTGTCGAGCCGCGCGGTCACGAGGCAGGTCTCCATCCCGCGTTCGATATAGTTGTGGGAGGCTTGCAAGAGGATCGTGCTCTTGCCCGCGTTCATCGTGGAATAATGGAAGTACAGCTTGGCCATGGCCTGCAATAGCCCGCGATTTTCAGGGGAGCAAGACTGCCCACGCGACGCTCAGGGACGGTCGGCGCTGTCCATCCAGATCGTGACCGGCCCGTCATTCAGAAGCGCCACTTTCATATCCGCGCCGAACGCGCCGGTCTGGACGGGCAGCCCCAGAGATTCGAGGTGCCGGGCGAAATGCTGATACAGGCGATCGCCCTCTTCGGGCGGGGCGGCTGCGGAGAAACCGGGGCGGTTGCCGCGCAACGTGTCAGCCGCCAGCGTGAACTGGCTGACCACGAGACAGGAGCCGCCGATATCGCCCACCGCGCGGTTCATCTTGCCCGCCTCATCCTTGAAGATGCGCAGCTTCGAGACGCGCTCGGCCAGTTTCTCGGCCACTTTCTCGTCATCGCCCTGCATCGCGCAGCACAGGATCAGAAGGCCCGGCCCGATCTCAGAGATGCGATTGCCATCGACAGTGACCGAGGCCTCGGAGACCCGCTGGATGAGCGCCCTCATGCCAGTTCGTCCGACCAGGGCGGGTTGGCCCCTGCCCGGCTGACGACCACCGCAGCGGCAGCCACGCCCAGTTTCAGGCAGTCGGCGATCAGCTCTTCCTCCGCCCCTGCGAGCCTGCGCTTGTCGAGAGCATCCGCGCGATCCAGCGCCGCCAGAACGCCCGCGTTGAACGTGTCGCCCGCGCCGACCGTGTCGATGACCTCAACCTTGCGCGCGGGCACGAACACTTCGCAGTGTTTCGAGAACCCATGCGCGCCGGTCGCGCCTTCGGTCACGAAGACCAGCTTCGGCCCCTTGGCGAGCAGCCCGCGCGCGAGATCGGCGATGGTGCCCGGTCCTTCGATCCAGCGCAGATCCTCGTCCGAGACCTTCACGATATCGGCCACGGCGAACATCCGTTCCAGCCGCGCGCGATAGGCCGCTTCGTCGCCGATGAACCCGGGGCGGATATTCGGATCGATCATGGTCACGCGGCTCTCGGCCTCGCGCAGCATCAGCGCCTCATAGGCCGCGCCGCAAGGCTCGACCGGCAGCGAGATGCCGCCGAAGAACATGGCCTTCACCTCTCCCGGGATCGCGGGCATATCCTCGATCTTCAGCATCCGGCCAGCCGTATTCTCGTCGTAGAAAGCGTAGCTCGCATGGCCGTCGGTGAGGGTCACGAAGGCGAGCGTCGTGGGTCGGTCCGAGCGCACCGCAAGCCCTGCATCCACCCCGCTATCGGAGAGCGAATGGATCAGCATCTTGCCGAACAGGTCTTCCGACAGCCCCGATAGAAACCCCGAGCGCGCACCGAGCCGCCCCAGCGCGATCGCAGTGTTGAACACCGCACCCCCCGGATAGGGCGCAAAGGCCGCCTCGCCTTGCGCGCTCTCGCGCGGGAGCATGTCGATCAGGGCTTCGCCACAACTCAGGATCATCGGGGGCCTCCTCATTCCGATACCGCTAACACCTGCTACACGCGAAGCGGTGTCCGGGCAATCCCCGCAGGGATCACGCTGCAGTCGGCCCGCCCCTATCGCCGCCACCGCCGCGCCGGTTGCGTCCTTCGACCAGCCACGCGCCCACGGTCAGCAAGGCCGCCAGGATCAGCCATGCCCAGGCGGGCAGCAGCGGCTGCACCCGGATGTCGGTGGTGGCGGTCGCGCCGCGCGGCGTGATGCCGATCCAGCCGCGCCCCGATGTCGGGCGGCCCGCACGCACTTCGCGGATGGCGGGCACCCCGTCCTCGAGCCGTGTCACGCCGCCATTCGACGCCTCGACCACGGCGGAGAGGGGACCGCCACTGGCGATCGTCTGTTCGAACTCGCGCGGGCTTGCAGGCCCCATCGCCACGACCCGCTCCAGATCGCCGTCCTTGAGGCGGTAGAGCCCCGCCTCGGGCGCAGTCCAGCGCGCGGTGAAGCGGCCCGGTGCGGTCTCGGTCAGCGGCACCTGCTCGGTCGAGCCATCAGGCAGGGTCACGGTCACCGGCGGCGCGCTGTCTTCCATCGTGCGGCGGATGATCCGCATCGAGAGCGCGCCGGGATCGATCTCGGCATAGAGCGCCTCTTCCTCGAGTTCCGGCTCTTTCATTTCCCAATGCGCGATCCGACGCAGCAATTCGAGCTGCGGCCCGCCGCCGTCATAGCCGCGATCCCAGAGCCACGCCTGATCCGAGGCCAGCAGCGCCACGCGCCCCTCGCCTTCGCGCGAGAGCACCAGAAGCGGCTTGCCCTCGGCGCCGGACATCACGACCTCGCCTGTGGGGTTTGTCAGTTCGATCTGGCGCAGCCAGTGCCCCCAATGCGGGCCGACTTTCTCGGCTTCCGTATCCTCGCCCTCGGGCGCGGGCGCCCCTTCCAGCCCGGCGGTCACCGGGTGGCGCAGACCCAGATCGGTCGGGCGCGGCAGAAAGCTTTCCGACATCACACGACCCGTGGGGCGCGCGGGCATGATATCGCCAAGGCTGGTCTGATAGAGGCTTTCGACGGTCGCGAATTCCGGACCGGCGGCCACGAGGATCGCCCCGCCGCGTTCGACGTAATCCTTGATATTGTCGAAATACGCGGACGGCAGGATGCCCCGCGCGCCGTAGCGGTCGAAAATGATCAGGTCGAACTCGTCGATCTTGTCGACGAACAGCTCCTGCGTCGGGAAGGCGATGAGCGACAGTTCCGTCACCGGCACACCGTCCTGTTTCTCGGGCGGGCGCAGGATGGTGAAATGCACGAGGTCCACGCCAGCGTCCGATTTCAGCAAATTGCGCCAAGTCCGCTCGCCCGCATGGGGCTGGCCGGACACCAAGAGCACCCGCAGCCGGTCGCGCACGCCGTTGATCTGCACGGTGGCGACGTTGTTACGGTCGGTCAGCTCGCCATCGGTCGGCGACAGCGTGAACTGCACCACGTTCTGCCCCCCATGGGTCAGCGTCAGCGGCAGTTCCAGATCGCGGTCGGTGCGCACCGTGTAGCTTTTCGGATCCTTGCCGTCGATCGAGATGGTCAGATCGGCGGTGCCGCCCGCGCTTTCAGGCACGTTGCCCATATCCTCGACCTTGAGGCGGATATCGGTCTCCTCCCCGATGATCCCGAAGGAAGGCGCCGTCTCGATCAGGATACGACGATCCCAGTCGCTGCGCTTGCCGGTCAGCAGCACCTGCAGCGGCGCGGGCAGATCGGGGGCGAGCTGCGCGTCATGGGCCTGCCCGTCGGTGACCATCAGCGCGCCTGCGACCCGTGCGCGCGGCTCTGCGGCGAGCGCCTCGGCCAGGGTCGAGCCCAGTTCGGTGCCCGCATTGTCGGCCCCGTCCGGAACGGTGATCCGGCGCGTCTCCACATTGGGCATCGCGTCGAGCTGTGCCTGCAGACGCGTCAGGGCGGTATCGGTCTGCGCGACACGATCCGAAAGTTTCTGCGACGAGGAGCGGTCGTCGATCAGCAGTACGATATTGGACAGCGGCGCGGTCTGTTCGCGCTGCAAGGAGGGCTGCGCGATGGCGGCCAGCAGCACCAGCGCGGCCAAGGCCCGCAGCGCCCAGCCTTTCAGCCCGCGCCACAGCGCCAGCGCGAGCAGCACGACCGCCACCACGGCTGCCCCCGCGATCACAGGCCACGGCAGAAGCGGTGCGAAGATGATCGACATCCCGTTCATTGCCCCAGCCTTTCGAGAAGCGCAGGCACATGGACCTGATCGGATTTATAGTTGCCGGTCAGCACATGCATGATCAGGTTCACCCCGAAGCGGTCCGCGATTTCGCGCTGACGCTCGCCGGTGCGGCCACGGCCCACCGGGAACATCGGCATCCCGCGATCGTCGACCGCCCAGGCCGAGGCCCAGTCATTGCCGCCGATCACCACCGGCGTCACCCCGTCATTGAGGTTGCGAAACGGCATCCCCTCGGCGCGTTCGGCATCGGCGGGCGGGGCCTCCACCCAGATCGTGCCGTCGTAGCGGCCGGGGAAATCCTGCAGCAGGTAGAAGGTGCGTGTCAGCACGTGATCGTCCGGGATCGGCGCGAGCGGTGGAATATCCAAGGGCGCGGCCAGCGCCTGCAACCGTTTGCCTGCGGGCGTCGCCTCGCCGAAGCCCGCGATATCGGCGTCGCGCGTGTCGAACAGGATCATGCCGCCGCCGCGCAGGTAGCGGTTCAGCTTGGCATATTCCATCGGGCTCGGCGCGGGCTGATCTGCGGTGATCGGCCAGTAGATGAAGGTGAAGACGGCCAGATCGTCGTTCTTGAGGTCGACCATCATCGGTGCGGAGGGCTCGACCGTGGTGCGGCGATTGAGAACCTGCGACAGCCCCTTGAGCCCCGCCATGGAGACCCGGTCCACCTCGGCATCGCCGGTGGGCATCGCGGCCAGAACCACATTGGACGCAGCCTCGATCGCGCGCGCCGGATCCATATCCTCGGCATGGGCTTGCGGCGGTGCGAAGCTGGCGAGGATCAGGGCGGCCCCGAAGGCGGCGGCCTTCATCGCGCGCGGTCCCCAAAGCTTGCCCGAGAGCGCCAGCGTCGCGAGGATATCGATCAGCAGCGCCGCCAGCGCCGCGCCCAGCAGCCAGCCCTTCAGCGGCATTTCGCGTTGCTCGAAGGCCCCTTCGACGGGGACATTGGCGGGCCAGCTGGCCGGGGACAGCGTCGCGCCGCGTGGAAGGGCGTTCAGCGCGACCGAGCGATCCTCGGCGGTGTAGATGCCCGGGCGCAGCTTCGGCCCCGGCTCGGCCTTGGCCAGCTCCTCGCCCGGCACACCTGCGGCGGCGCCTGAGTCCTGCAGCCGCCCGAACCCGTCGAGCAGCTTCTGCGGCACCCAGGTCTGGCCTGCGAGATCAGCCTCTTCCGGTGCGGCGGGCCGGGCCGAGACCGCGAGCCGCTCCAGCATCTGCGGGAACAGTAGCGACAGCGGCAGCGTCGACCATTCGGCATTGGCGGTGACATGGAACAGCACGACCGCCCCCTGCCCCATCTTGGCGCGGGTCACGAGCGGCGTACCGTCGGTCAGCGCGGCGATGGTGTGTTCGGAGAGGTCCGGCGTGGGCTCGGCCATGACCTGCGCCTTCACCGTCACATCCTCGGGCACTTGCAGCCCCGCGAAGGGCGAGTTCTCCGGGAAGGGCGCCAGCGCGCGCGGATCGCCCCAGCTCATCGTGCCGCCCAGCGAGCGGCCGCCCGCGCGCAGCTGCACCGGCAGAAGCGTATCGGCATCGAGATCGGCATTGGCCATGCGGGGCCCTGCGAAACGGATCAGTAGCCCGCCCTTCTCGACCCAGTCGTGCAGTTTCGATTGCTCCGGCAGATCGGCCATATCGGCGAGGATGATCACGTCCGGATCGGCGGTCAGCACATCGGCGAGCGTGCCCTCGATCAGGTCCGCCGTGGGGGCGAGCGCCTGATGCAGGTAATGGGTGGGCGAGAGCAGTTCCAAACCCTCGCGGTCGCGCGCGCCGGACAGGATCGCGACCTTGCGGCGCTTCACCGCGTCGTCGGTCAGGCTGACTGCGCCTGCCGAGCGCATGCCGGTGATCTCGATCCGGGTGATGCGGTTGCGCAGCTCGGGCGGCAGATCGAAGCGCAGCTCGGTCTCGCGCGAGTCGGTGAATTGCAGCGGCTGGCTGGCCAGTTCGCGCTCGATCCCCGCCGGGTCGCGCCCCACGGCGGCAACATCGCGCGGGCTGGGCGGGATTGTTGAGGCGAGCGCAGGCACGACGAGCGCGCCATCCTCGATCCGGGCAGCGCCCAGCGCCAAGACCGACAATTGCGGTTGCCAGACCTTGACCGGACCGCGCGCCTCCAGCGCATTCAGAACGCCGGCGCGGCTGTCGCGGGCCAAGCCGTCCGACAGCCAGAGCGTCTCGAAATTCCCCTCGGGCAGATTGGCGGCGTCGAAGCTCTGCGGGGCCCAGGGCTGCGGCTGGATACCGGGCAGCGACTGGATCAGCGCGCCCGCATCCATGAAACTCACCTGCGCGGGCGGCGGATCGGTCAGCGAGATCACCGCTGCGGGACGTCCCGCCTGTTGCGCATCCTTCAGCGCCGACGTCATCCGCTCCACCCGGCGCGGCCAGTCGCGCGCGGAGGCCCAGCTACCGTCGGCCACGATCAGGAGCGGTCCGGTGCCGGGAACGGCCCGCTGCGGGTTCAGGACCGGCCCGGCAAAGCCGATGATCGCGGCAGCCAGCGCCAGAAGACGCAGCGCCAGCAGCCACCACGGCGTGCGCGCGGCCTGCACTTCCTCGTCCTTGAGACCCAGGAGCAGCGCGACGCCGGGAAAACGCCTGCGGATCGGCGCGGGCGGCACCGCGCGCAGGATCAGCCAGATGATCGGCAAGGCGGCCAGCCCCAGCAGAAGCCAGGGCGCGGTGAAGCCGATGGGGCCGAGCATCCACATCAGCGCCCCCTCTCGAGCGCGGAATAAAGCCACAGCAGCGCAGCCTGCGCCGGATCGCCCGTGTGATGGGTCGAGAATTGCCAGCCCGCGCTGCGCGCCAGCCGGGCGAGCTGATCGCGTCGCGCGGCCAGCCGGTCGAGATAACGCGCACGCAGATCGCCCGCCTTGCGGGTTTCATGGACCAGCGAGCCGGTCATCGACTGGAAGATCGTGCGCCCGTCATAGGGAAAGGCCTCTTCGTCGGGGTCGAGCACCTGCATCATCACGCCCGAGACGCCCCGGTCGGCCAGACGGCCCAGCGCGGCTTCGATCGGGCCGAGATCACCGAAGAAATCCGACAGCAGCACCACGCGCGACTGCGGCGTGACGCCAGCGATTTCAGGGGCGCCGTAATCCTGCACGCCCGCCTCACGCGAAAGCAAGCCTGCAAGCTCCATCAGCTGCGCGCGCCCCGGACGTGGCGGCGCGAGCGGGCCGGTCAGCCCCACGCGTTCGCCGCCGCGCACCATCAGCACCGCAAGCGCGAGCCCCAGAACACGGGCGCGCTCTGATTTCGTGGCACGCGCATTGCGTCCGCTCTCGGCCCCGGTGAAGCGCATCGAGGCCGCGTCATCGACCCAGAGATGGACCGATTGCGCCAGCTGCCATTCCCGCTGGCGCACATATTGGCTGTCCGAGCGCGCCGAGCGCCGCCAATCGACGAAGCGCAGCTCGTCGCCCGCATGAGCGGGCCGGTATTGCCAGAATTCCTCGCCCGATCCCGCGCGCCTGCGGCCATGCGCGCCCATCTGGACGGTCGCCGCCAGATGCTCCGCCGCGACCAGCAGCGGGGGCAGCGCAGAGGCCGCCCCTTCCGCCTCGCGGCGCAGGCTCAGCGCGGGGGCCTGCCCCGACGCTGCGGTATCGGAGGTTACGCTCAAGCGGCGGCCCCGGCGGCGCGCGGCCCGGTGACCTCTGCCACGGCGCGATCGATCAGATCGCCCAGCGTCTCGCCACGGGCGCGGGCCGCGAAGCTCAGCGCCATGCGGTGGATCAGTACCGGGCGGGCCATCGCCTGCACGTCGTCCAGAGTCGGCGCGAGGCGGCCATTGATCAGAGCTCGTGCCCGCACGGTCAGCATCAGCGCCTGTGCAGCGCGCGGCCCCGGCCCCCAGGCAAGCGCATCGCGGATGAAGTCGGGCGCCTCGGCCTCGCGCGGACGGCAGAGCCGCACCAGATCGAGGATCGCATCGACGACCTTCTCGCCCACGGGCATCTGCCGCACGATCCCCTGCGCCTCGATCAGCTCGGCCGGGGTGAATACGGTATGCGCGCCCTCCGCCGCGACGCCGGTGGTCGCGAGCAGGATCGAGCGCTCGGTCTCGCGGTCCGGGTAATCGACGTCGACCTGCACGAGGAAACGGTCGAGCTGGGCTTCGGGCAGCGGATAGGTGCCCTCCTGCTCGATCGGGTTCTGCGTAGCGAGAACGTGGAAGGGGGGGCCAAGCGGACGATGCTCGCCCGCGATGGTGACCTCGCGCTCCTGCATCGCCTGCAAGAGCGCCGATTGGGTCCGGGGCGAGGCGCGGTTGATCTCGTCGGCCATCAGCAGCTGGCAGAAGACCGGGCCTTCGAGGAAGCGGAACGCGCGGCTACCATCGGGCGCGGTTTCCAGAACTTCGCTCCCGAGAATATCGGCGGGCATCAGGTCGGGCGTGAACTGGATGCGGTTCGATCCCAGCCCCATCACGGTGGATAGCGTCTCGACCAGAAGCGTCTTGCCCAAGCCCGGCAGACCCACCAGAAGCGCATGCCCCCCGGAGAGCATCGCGGCCAGAACCAGCTCCACCACCTGATCCTGCCCGATGAAACGCCGGTCGATCGACGCGCGCGCCTGTGCGAGCTTGCCGCCAAGTCGTTCGATATCTTCCATCAGCTTTTCGGGCTCGGCCATGACATTCTCCCCGTTGATGCCTATCTTTCCCAGCAAAGCAGATATCCACGCTCCGACCAACGGCCAAATTTACATGACGGATCACAAACAGACAGTTTCGACCCCTTCCCCGACGGCAGACGGGCTTGCCGATGCCGCCAAGAAAGCCAGCAAAAAGGGCCCGCCGCCCGTGCATTTGTGGGATCCGCCCTTCTGTGGCGATCTCGATATGGAGATCCGCCGCGACGGGACATGGTTCTATCTTGGCACGCCCATCGGCCGCGAGGCGCTGGTGCGACTGTTTTCATCGATTCTGAAACTCGAGGACGGGAAATACTATCTCGTCACCCCGGTCGAGAAGGTCGGTATCCGGGTCGAGGACGCGCCTTTCATCGCCGTCGATTTCACAACCGAGGGCGAAGGCGACGACCAGTCGATTCGCTTCACGACCAATGTGGGCGACGTGGTTCTGGCCGATGCGGAGCACGCGATCCGGGTGGAGCATAGCGAGGATGGCGAGCCCCGCCCTTACCTGCATGTGCGCCGCGGGCTGGAGGCTTTGATCGATCGCAAGAGCTTCTACCGGCTCGTCGATCTGGCCGTGACGCGCGAGCATGAGGGCGAGGACTGGACCGGCGTGATCTCGGCGGGCAGCTTCTTCCCGATCCTGCGCGCGGCGGAATTGTAACGTGCCGAGTTTCGCAGCGAACCTGACCTTCCTCTTCACCGAACTGCCCTTCATGGAGCGGTTCAAAGCGGCGAAACAGGCCGGCTTCGATGCGGTCGAAGTGCTTTCCCCCTACGACGCCTCCGCGCAGGAGATGCGCCACGAGTTGATCCGTCACGACCTGAGCTTCGTGCTGATGAACGTGCCGCCGCCGAATTATACGGGCGGCGATCGGGGCTTCGCCGCCGTGCCGGGGCTGGAAGACCGCTTCCGCCGCGATTTCGACCGCGCGATGCGCTTCGCGGATATCCTGAAGCCGCGCGTCATCCATATCATGGCGGGCAAGGCCGAGGGCGCGGAGGCCCGTGCGACCTATATCGCGAACCTGAAATGGGCGGCGGCGCGCGCGCCAAAACGGCGCCTGACGATCGAGCCGATCAACCCGACCGACATGCCGGGCTATTTCCTGAACGATTTCGATCAGGCGGCGGATATCCTCGATGCGGTCGCCGCCCCGAACCTGCATCTGCAATTCGACGCCTATCACGCGCAGATGCTGACCGGCGATGTGGCGGGAGCTTGGGCGAAGCATGGTCACCGTGCGGCCCATGTGCAATTTGCCGATGCCCCGGGGCGCGGCGGCCCCGGTTCGGGCAAGATCGATCTGGAAGGTTTCTTCGCGACGCTCGATGCCGATGGCTACGAGGGCTATGCGTCAGCGGAATACACCCCGCAGGCGGAGACGCGGGAAACGCTGGGCTGGCTTCCACGTTAACTCAATGCGCCGGTTGGCCCGCGTGCGCATGATCTGCGTGCCCATGATCTGAGTGATCGTGATCTTCGTGGTCGTCATGGTCCGCGTGATCGGCACAGCCCAAGCTCGCGCTTTCCGGCTCCAGCGTCGCGTGGTGGATGCCGAACTGATGCGCCAGCATATCCTTGGCCCGCGCGATGACCGTTGCGTAATCCCGCCCCTCGTCCAGCACCAGATGCGCCTCGACGGAGACACGCTTCTCGTCGATCTGCCACAGATGGACGTGGTGGACGCTCGAAACGCCCTCGACCTCGCCCAGCGCGCCCTGCACTTCCGTACAATCCTTCTCGGGCGGCGCGCCCAGCATCAGGATGCGCAGCACCGGTTTCAGATCGGTCGCGACATGCCACAGGATGAAGACCGAGATGCCAATGGTCAGGATCGGGTCGACCAGCCGCCAATCGTAGAGAAGGATCACGATACCGCCCACGATCACCGCGACTGAGGCGCCGGCATCGGCGAGGTTATGCAGGAAGGCCGCGCGGATGTTCAGGCTGTGCTTGGAAAGCGCATAGGTCAGCGCGGCGGTCGCCAGATCGATGATCAGCGCCAGCGTCGCCAGCCAGACCACGATCCAGCCATCGACCTGCGGCGGGTGGATCATCCGCCCCACCGCTTCGACGACCAGCCAGACCGAGATCAAGATCAGCGCGATGTAATTGACGAAGGCCGCGATGACCTCGGCGCGCGACCAGCCGAAGCTCATCGCCGCATCCGCCCCGCGCTTGGCCAGTTTGCGCGCCCCGAAGGCCAGCACCAGCGCCGCCGCGTCGGAGAAGTTATGCACCCCGTCCGCGATCAGCGCCATCGAGCCCGCGATCGCCCCGCCGAAGACCTGCGCAAAGGTAAGCACGACATTGACGACCACCGCCCAGAGCACACGGTTGTCACTGGCATTGTCCAGATTGTGGTGGTGATGATGATCGTGGGGCATGGGCGCCTTTCTCGGATTTCGGCGCCTGAGGCGCGGTTGGGACGCTCCGCGGGGGATATTTGGACCAAGCCGAAAGCAAGGCGCGTGTTTCGGCTTGGCGCAAATATCCCCGCCGGAGGCATGCGCAGTCTCAACATTGCCGGGCGGCAGGGTCAATGCGGGACGGTGTCTCTGCGCGAATGAACACACAGGTTTGTGCGTTGCGTGCTCACGTCCAATCACCAAAATGCGAGCGACTGACTTTCCGGCCCAAGGAGGAGACCCGATGATCCCCGCCCGCTACGCGCATTTCATTTTCAGCCTGATCCTGTCGGGGATCATGTCGTTTCTGGTCTCGGGTATCGCGACCTACCGCGCGACGGGGATGGTGGAAGACTTCACGGCGCTGTGGGTGGCAAGCTGGGTGTCCAGCTGGATGCTCTCCTACCCGTCGGTGTTGATCGTCGCGCCGTTTGCACGGCGCGTGACCAATCTGTTGGTGCGTCAGCCCGCGGCTCAGTGAGCGGCGGCCCAGCTATCGCCCTGCCCCGCATCGACGACCAGCGGCACCGAGAGTTTCATCACAGGTTCCGCCGCGCCTTCCATCGTGGCACGGGCGGTCTTGATCAGGTCGTCGATCGCAGCCTCCTCGACCTCGAAAATCAATTCGTCATGCACCTGTAGCAGCATCCGCGCGGGGATGCCTTCGATCGCCTCGGGCATCCGCACCATCGCGCGGCGGATGATATCGGCCGCTGCCCCCTGGATCGGCGCGTTGATCGCGGCGCGCTTGGCGAAGCCCGCCGACGGTCCCTTCGCGCCGATATCGGGCGTGTGGATTTTGCGCCCGAACAGGGTCTGGACGAATTTGTGCTCTTTGGCGAAGGCCACGGTGTCGTCCATGTATTTGCGGATACCGGGGAAACGCTCGAAATAGCGGTCGATAAAGCCCTGCGCCTCGGCGCGCGGGATGCGCAGGTTGCGCGCGAGACCAAAGCCCGAAATCCCGTAGATCACCCCGAAATTGATCGCCTTCGCCTGACGGCGGATTTCGGGCGTCATCTGATCCAGCGGCACATCGAACATCTCCGACGCGGTGGCCGCGTGGATGTCGAGGCCGTCCTTGAACGCTTCGCGCATCTCGGGAAGATCCGCGACATGGGCGAGGATGCGCAGCTCGATCTGGCTATAGTCGAGCGAGACGATCTTGCAGCCGTCGCGCGCGACAAACGCCTCGCGGATGCGGCGGCCTTCCTCGGAGCGCACGGGGATGTTCTGCAGGTTCGGATCGGTCGAAGCCAGACGCCCGGTATTCGCGCCCGCGATAGAATAGGAGGTGTGAACGCGGCCCGTATCCGGGTTCACATGGGTTTGCAGCGCATCCGTATAGGTCGATTTCAGCTTCGAGATCTGCCGCCAATCGAGCACCCGCGCCGCCAGCTTCGCAGCCTGCGGGTTGGTGTCCTCCATCGTGGTCACGTCTTCGAGCACGTCCGCCCCGGTGCCATAGGCGCCGGTCTTGCCCTTCTTGCCGCCCTCGACGCCCATCGTGTCGAACAGGATCTCGCCCAGCTGTTTCGGCGAGCCGACATTGAAGGGCTGGCCCGCGATCTCGGCGATTTCGTCCTCTAGCTGCGCCATCTTTTGCGCGAAGGCGTTCGACATGCGCGACAGCACCGAGGCGTCGACCTTCACGCCGGCCATTTCCATATCGGCGAGCACCGGGACCATCGGGCGCTCCAGCGTCTCATAGACGGTGGTGACCTGTTCGCGATGGAGCCGCGGCTTGAACTGCTGCCAGAGGCGCAGCGTGATATCGGCATCCTCGGCGGCGTAGCGCGTGGCCTTGTCGATCTCGACCTTGTCGAAGGTGATCTGGCTCTTGCCGGAGCCGATCAGTTCCTTGATCGGGATCGGCTGGTGGTTGAGGTAGCGATCCGAAAGCGCATCCATCCCATGGCCGTGGAGCCCCGAGAACATCGCGTAGGACATCAGCATCGTGTCGTCGATGGGCGCGACGCGGATGCCGTGGCGGGCGAAGATCTTGAAGTCATACTTCATGTTCTGCCCGATCTTGAGGATCGCAGGATCCTCGAGCACGGGCTTGAGCAGCGCGAGAGCCTCTTTGAGGTCCATCTGCCCCTCGGCGCGCTCGGCTCCGCCGAAGAGATCGCCTTCGCCTTTGCTATGCCCGAGCGGCAGATACGCCGCTTTCCCCGCCTCAATGGCGAGCGATACGCCGACCAGTTCGGCCTGCATTTCGTTGAGCGAGGTCGTCTCGGTATCGACCGCAACCCAGCCCTTGGCGCGGGCCTCATCGAGCCATTGCGTCAGCGTCTCGGCATCGCGGATGCAGATATAGCTGTCGGGATCGAAGGGCGGCTGCTCGACCTCGGGCGTAGCGTTGTCATGGCTGGCGGGCACGTCCGAGACCTCGGGCGCGGCCGGCGGCTCGGCACCGAATTTCTCGGCCACGCGGCGGGTCAGCGTGCGGAATTCCATCTCGTTGAGGAAGCCCATCAGCGTGTCGACATCCGGCTCGCGGATTTCCAGATCGTCGAGCGTGAATTCGATGGGGGTCTGATCGTCGAGCGTCACCAGCCGCTTCGAGAGGCGAATCTGGTCGGCCTTCTCGATCAGCGTCTCGCGACGCTTGGGTTGCTTTATCTCGGAGGCGCGCTCCAGCAGCGTGTCCAGATCGCCATATTCGTTGATGAGAAGCGCCGCGGTCTTCACGCCGATGCCGGGCGCACCGGGAATGTTGTCGACCGAGTCGCCCGCCAGCGCCTGCACGTCGATCACGCGCTCGGGGCCGACGCCGAACTTGGCCTCGACCTCCTCGACGCCGATGGCGCGGTTCTTCATCGCGTCGAACATCTCGACCCCGCCACCGACGAGCTGCATCAAGTCCTTATCGGAAGAGATGATCGTCACGCGGCCGCCCGCCTCGCGGCCCTGACGGGCGAGCGTCGCGATGATATCGTCGGCCTCGTATCCCGCCAGCTCCTCGCAGGCGATGTTGAAGGCCTTGGTCGCCTCGCGGGTCAGCGGGATCTGCGGGCGCAGTTCCTCGGGCATCTCGTCGCGATTGGCCTTGTATTGATCGTAGAGGTCATTGCGGAAGGTGTGGCTGCCCTTGTCGAAGATCACCGCCGCATGGGTCGGCGCGTCCGAGCCCTTGGCGTCTTCGATGTACTTCCACAGCATGTTGCAAAAGCCCGCGACCGCCCCGATCGGCAGCCCGTCGGACTTGCGCGTGAGCGGCGGCAGCGCGTGATAGGCGCGGAAAATGAAGGCCGAACCGTCGATAAGATGCAGGTGACAGCCTTTGCCGAATGCCATTGCGAGAGCCCTCCTTCGCGCGTTGGCCCCGGTTGTGCCACAGGGGGGTGCGGAGGGGAAGAGGATCGGAGCTTGAAGCGGAGGGCCGCGCCCGAGCCTTGGGTGGGCGCTTCGCTGTCGTCTGGTTTGGGCAGTTTATCTCGCAAGCCCGAAAGACCGCCGGGCCCGCGCGCCATCGCCAATGCGCCCTCCCGGGGGAGGGTCGGGCGCGGCCCGGGCTGGTCGCCCGTACCCAAGGATATGCGGAGAGCCCTTGCCAGAACCCCTGAAATCCCCCATCTCAAGCGGCAACCGCAAAGGATCGAACCGATGGATTATTCCAAAATGGGTGGCGCAAGGCCGCCGAAGAACACGCCCAAACATGCCGAGCACAACGCCTATGGCAGTGACAAGACGCCGTACGGGAAAAAAGACCCGAAGGCTGCGCTGCTCGAACGGATGAAGGCGGCGGCGAAGAAGGATAAGTGAGGCGCGGCAGCCAGACCGGTGCCTAGAGCTGATCTTCCAGCGCCGCGGCCCCGGCCATCATCTGGGCCGAGACCTTGCTGAACAACTCGGCCCAGTCGGCGGCCAGTTCGGGCGTCCAGTGATCGCCCAGCTTGGCCGCGAGGCCCGCGATCACCGCCTCTGACAGCCACACGTAATAGTCCGGCTCGGCTCCGAAGAGCACATGCATCTGGCCGAGGCCGGGCAGTTCCAGCTCCTGCTCTTCGGGCGGATCGAGCGTGGAGAGGATCACTTCCATCATCGCGGCATATTTCAGCTGCTGCCCGCCTTCGCTGTTGGGCAACACCTGATCAAGCTCGGGATGGGCCGCAAAAAGCCGCGCGAAGGCGTCGCGAAACAGCGACGGATCCTCGAAGTCGAGCCGCGCCGCGCTGGCTTTCACCCGCGCCGCGCGCTCGGGCGTCAAAAGTGGCTCAGTGATCGTCATGCGCGTGATCGCGGTCGATCACATATTTCTTGTCGCAATAGCCGCATTCGACGAAACCGGTGTCACGCGGGATCGACAGCCAGACGCGCGGATGACCCAACGCCCCCTCGCCGCCATCGCAGGCGACCTTCCAGGTGGTGACGACCTCGGTCTCGGGTGCCTCGGGGGCATTAGGCGAATGGGTGGCAGTCATGGATGCTCCGTCTATATAAGGCACGAAAACCGCGCCCTGAATTTGGGCTTCATTCTAGCAATCGCGAAAGGCGGGGCAAGTTGGAACAGCAGGCAATCGAAGTTACCGGGCTGCGCAAGACCTATGCAGGCGGCAAGAAGCAGGAACCGAAGGAAGCGCTGAAGGGGCTCGACCTGTCGATCCCCGAAGGCTCGATCTTCGGGCTGCTGGGGCCGAACGGGGCGGGCAAGTCGACGCTGATCAATATTCTCGCGGGTCTGGTGAAGAAAACCGACGGGCGCGTCGTGATCTGGGGCTTCGATCAGGACGTGAACCCGCGCCAGTCGCGCGCCGCGATCGGGGTGATGCCGCAGGAGCTGAACATGGACCCGTTCTTCACGCCGCGCGCGGCGCTGGAGATGCAGGCGGGCCTTTACGGCGTGCCAAAATCCGAGCGCTGGACCGACGAGATTCTCGAACTGGTGGGCCTGTCGGACAAGGCCGAGGCCTATGCGCGCAACCTCTCGGGCGGGATGAAGCGGCGGCTATTGCTGGCCAAGGCGCTGGTGCACCGCCCGCAGATCCTCGTGCTGGACGAGCCGACCGCAGGCGTCGATATCGAGCTGCGCGCGATGCTGTGGCGCAATGTCCGCAAACTCAACGAGCAAGGGATGACGATCATCCTGACGACGCACTACCTCGAGGAAGCCGAGGAAATGTGCGACGAGATCGCCATCATCAACAATGGCGAGCTGATCGTGCGCGACACCACGCCGAACCTGCTCAAGCGGATGGACCGTAAGGCGCTGGTGGTCGAGCCGCGCAATGAGGTCAGCCAGGAGATCCGCCTGCCCGAAGGCGTCACGCTGGAGACCCGCCCGGGTGGACAGATGGCGTTTTCCTATTCGCGCACCGACACCTCGGCGGAGGATATCCTCGATGCGCTGCGCGCAGCCGATGTCGAGATTCGCGATATCGCGAGCGAACAGCCGGGGCTGGAGGAAGTCTTCGTTTCGCTGACCTCGAACCGTTAAAGCCCGTGGCTGCGGTCGTAAGCGTTGGGCGCAGGCGGCGCCCAGCCTTCGGGCGCTGATTTCGGGCGGTAAATCTCCACACCCAGCGGGAAGCAGGCGGCCGTGTCCGAGCTGTGCTCGGACGAGCAATCCCCGCCCGGACAGGCCGAGAGCACGCCCAGCAGATCGGTCTCTGCGAAGAATTCGAGATAATCGCCGGGGCGCACCGGGCTCGCCTTCATGAAATACTGCCCGGTGTCGCGGGTGAAGCCGGTGCACATGAAGACGTTGAGCACGTCATGCACCATCGCCTCCGCCTCGCGCAGCGGCAGATCGCGGGCCTCGGCCAGCGCACGGGTCAGATTCGAATGGCAGCAATGGTGATACTGCCCGCCATCGGAGAGCAGACAATGCGTATAAGGATCGCAGCGCGTGCCGATCACATCATGGACCGAGCCACCGAACGCGTCGATGCCATACCAGTCGAGCGTATCCTCGGTGATCGTCGCCAACGGGCGCATCGTCGGAAAGCCCGACCACATTCGGTCGCCGCGGCTCAGATGCGTGCCATGCAGCGCGCGGGTCTTGCCGGAATAGAACCGCTCGGACAGGTCCGCCGAGAACAGGTTCAGATCGCCCACCTGCGGCCCCTCGACCGAAGCGATGCGGAAGAAATGCCCGGCAGGCACGTCGAAAGCCAGCGCCTCGCGCGGGGGCACGCGCAGATCGACGACCTTCTCCCAGCCCTCACGCGCGGCGCGATAGGCGGACAAGTCCGGCGCGGGCAGCGCGTCGGTCGGGTAACAGATCACCGGGGCGATGGCGCGGCGGGCTTCGGCGTCTTCGGGTGCGGCGTGCTCAGGCGTCGGATGCATGGGGCTCCCTCCTTGTCGCCGCCACTCTGCCCTGCCCCGACCAAGAGCGAAAGGCGCAAAGAAAAACCCCGACCGAAGCCGGGGTAGTCACGACAGAACTATTCGGGAGGTCACCGCTCAAGCCGCGGTGTAATACTCGTACATCAGCTCGACCGCTTCGAGACCGTCGGTATTTTCGGTCTTCGCGGTCGGGATGAATACGGGCGTGGACTTCTCAGGGGTGTAGTAAGCCAGATGCTCTTCGGCCACCTGGATCGGTTGCGCCCCTTTGGGGAATTTGACGATGTCGACCATGGAACTCTCTCCAGTCACGTTTCGAGTTCCTCCCTGACACCCGATTTAGGGATTTTTCCGCGGATTCAAACCCAAAATGCTGCATGTGCGATATGCATTTGCCGCAACGCAGCAAAAAGGGCGGCTCACGCCGCCCCTTCCACAAATCGTTGAGGGTGAACCGTAGGCTCACCCCAATATATGCATCGGATCAGACGACCCGGTTGACCTGCATCCGCTTGATCTCGGCAATCGCTTTCGCCGGGTTCAGACCTTTCGGGCAGGTCTTGGTGCAGTTCATGATCGTGTGGCAACGATAGAGCTTGAAGGGGTCTTCGAGCTGATCGAGACGCTCTGCCGTCGCTTCGTCGCGGCTGTCAATGATCCAGCGATAGGCGTGCAGCAGCGCTGCCGGGCCGAGATATTTGTCGCCGTTCCACCAGTAGCTCGGGCACGAGGTCGAGCACGAGGCGCACATGACGCACTCATACAGACCGTCGAGCTTCTTGCGGTCCTCGATCGACTGACGCCATTCCTTCTCGGGACGGTTCGTCTTGGTCTCGAGCCACGGCATGATCGACGCGTGCTGGGCGTAGAACATGGTCAGGTCGGGGATCAGGTCTTTCACCACCGGCATGTGCGGCAGCGGGTAGATCTTCACGTCGCCCTTGACCTCGTCGAGGCCGTAGATACAGGCCAGCGTGTTGATCCCGTCGATGTTCATCGCGCAGGAGCCACAGATGCCTTCGCGGCAGGAGCGGCGGAAGGTCAGCGTCGGGTCGATCTCGTTCTTGATCTTCAAGAGCGCGTCGAGAACCATCGGCCCGCACTTATCCATATCAATGAAATAAGTGTCGAGACGCGGGTTCTCCCCGGTATCCGGGTCCCAGCGATAGATCTGGAACTTGCGGATATTCTTGCCATCCGGCTTCGGCCAGGTCTTGCCGACGCGGATCTTGGAATTCTTCGGAAGCGTGAACTGAACCATGGTTGGTCCCCTTTCCGTCAGTACGAATAGAGCGGCCGCGTGGGCATTCGGCCGGATTTTCTGAAAACGCAGGAGTCGTACGCCGCAGAGGGATCGCCCTGCACATAGGCCCCGACATTGAGCTCGACCTTCATGTTCGAGCGGAAGCCGTCATTGGTCACTCCCATGCCCGCCTCGCCCGAGATGGGCGGTTTGGGCGCGAACTGGGCGTAGCACTGGCGCTCTGCCTGCTCGACCGGAATAGGGCCGCAGGCGGCAAGGCCAAGCCCTGCCGCGAGAAGCCCATATGCCGGTGCGTGACGCATCAGTAGACCCGCTTCTTCGGCGCGATCTTCTTGATCTCGATCCCGCCCTGATCCTCGGGGGTCAGCGGGTCCATGTGGACCGGGCGGAAGGTCAGATCGACATTCGCGCCTTCCACATGCATGATCGAGTGCTTACGCCATTCGGTGTCGTCGCGATCGGGATAGTCCTCGTGCGCGTGCGCCCCGCGGCTTTCCTTGCGCGCCTCGGCCCCGACGATGGTCGCCAGCGCGTTCGGCATCAGGTTCTCGAGTTCCAGCGTTTCCATCAGGTCCGAGTTCCAGATCAGCGAGCGGTCGGTGACCTTGAGATCGTCGAGCTTGGCGGCGACCGCCTTCATCTTCTCGACACCCTCGGCCAGCGTCTTGTCGGTGCGGAACACCGCCGCATCCGCCTGCATCGTGCGCTGCATCTCGTCGCGCAGCTCGGCAGTCGGCGTGCCGCCATCCGCGTAACGCACCTTGTCGAAGCGCTCGAAGATCGCGTCGATCTTGGCTTTCGGGATGACCGGGTTGGACGCATCCGCGTCGACGACCTTGCCAGCGCGGATCGCGGCGGCACGGCCGAAGACCACGAGGTCGATCAGCGAGTTGGAGCCCAGACGGTTGGCACCGTGCACAGACGCCGAACCCGCCTCGCCCACGGCCATCAGGCCAGGCACAATCGCATCGGGATCGCCCTCTTTCGGGTTGATGACTTCGCCGTGGTAGTTCGTCGGAATACCGCCCATGTTATAGTGCACGGTCGGCAGAACCGGGATCGGCTCTTTCGTGACGTCGACACCGGCGAAGATTTTCGCGGATTCCGAGATGCCCGGCAGACGCTCGGCCAGGGCTTCCGGCGGAAGGTGGCTGAGGTTGAGGAAGATGTGGTCCTTGTGCTCGCCCACGCCGCGGCCTTCGCGGATCTCCATCGTCATGCAGCGAGACACCACGTCGCGCGATGCCAGATCCTTATAGGTCGGCGCATAACGCTCCATGAAGCGCTCGCCCTCGGAGTTGGTCAGGTAACCACCCTCGCCGCGTGCGCCCTCGGTGATCAGGCAGCCGGAGCCGTAGATGCCGGTCGGGTGGAACTGCACGAATTCCATGTCCTGCAGCGCGAGACCGGCCCGCGCGACCATGCCGCCACCGTCGCCGGTGCAGGTATGGGCCGAGGTGGCCGAGAAATAGGCGCGGCCGTAACCGCCGGTCGCCAGCACAACCATCTTCGCGTTGAAGACGTGCATCGTGCCGTCGTCGAGCTTCCAGCAGACGACACCCTGACACTGCCCGTCATCGGACATGATCAGGTCGATTGCGAAATATTCGATGTAGAACTCTGCGTTGTTCTTCAGCGACTGACCGTAGAGCGTATGCAGGATCGCGTGACCGGTGCGGTCCGCGGCGGCACAGGTGCGCTGCACGGGCGGGCCTTCACCGTATTCGGTGGTGTGGCCGCCGAAGGGACGCTGGTAGATCTTGCCCTCTTCGGTGCGCGAGAACGGCACGCCGTAGTGCTCGAGCTCGTAGACGGCCTTGGGGGCGTGACGCGCGAGGTATTCCATCGCGTCGTTATCGCCGAGCCAGTCCGAGCCCTTGATCGTGTCGTACATGTGCCACTGCCAGCTGTCCGGGCCCATGTTGCCCAAGCTGGCGGCGATACCGCCCTGTGCGGCGACCGTGTGCGAGCGGGTCGGGAAGACCTTGGTCACGCAGGCGGTGCGCAGGCCCTGTTCGGCCATGCCGAGCGTGGCGCGCAGACCCGAGCCACCGGCGCCGACCACGACCACGTCGTAATTATGCGTTTCGTATTCGTAAGCAGCCATTATCTCGTCCCGTTCAGTTGCCCAGCAGAAGGCCGATGAAGACCATCTTGCCGAGTGCATAGAGTGCGGTCGCCATGATCACGTAAGCCAGCGAATGCATCGCGATCTTGGTCGCCTTTGCGGCGGTGCCGTGGATGTAGTCCTCGATCCAGATCTCGGTGCCCTTCGCGAAGTGGCGCATGCCGACGATCACGACCAGCGCGGTCAGGATGGCCGGGAAGGGCTGCGAGAAGGTCGTGATCACGGTCTGCTGATCGGCGCCGAGCGTGGTGCCGACGATGTAGAGCCAGGTCGGGATCATGAAGGCGAGAGCCACGGCCGAGGCCGACATCCACCAGTGATGCTCGGGGCCGGTGCCCGAGGCGCCCTTGCCCACGGCGCGCTTGCGGTCGGTGAGGTAACGCATGAGGGCCTCCGTCAGAATTGGATGATGATGAGGGTCAGCACGGTCAGCACGACCGAACCGATGGTGCAGATCCAGCCGAGCATCTCGGCGGATTTGATGTCCATGTATTTACCCGCATCGAAGATGAGGTGCCGGATGCCGGCGAGGTAGTGATACCAGACGCCCAGCAGCGACAGAGTGAAGACGAGATCGCCGAACCACGAGGTCGCGATCGCGTTCACGAAGTTGAAGTACTCGGGGCTGGTCGCGGCGGCGAGAAGCCACCAGACGAGCAGCAGCACGCCGACGATGATGCCGTTGCCGGTGATCCGCGTCATGATCGACGAGAAAGACGTCATCTGCGGGCGGTAAATTTGAAGGTGCGGGGAAAGCGGACGCTCAACCTGTTTCGCTTCAGCCATGATCGGTCCCTTTTCGCTGGGCTCGGCGCTCTCGTCGGCCTCAATCGGAGGCACGCGCTGGCGCGGAGCTGGCCGGAATTGGCTCTTTTAGTAGCGTAAATTTCTCCCAAGTCACGGGGGGCAAGCTTGAAAACCTGTCATTTACGCATAAAGAGCGGCGAAAAATTCGCTTTGTGATCACATAAATTCTGTGCGTGATCACATGTTAACGCTCGCGGGCGCCCTGCCCCCGCGAGTGAGTCTCTCGAGCCGGGTTCAGATCGGCATCAGTGCCCAGTAGTCGAGATCGAGCAGCACCTCGGGCAGGTATTTGCCGTCTTCTCCCTTATAGGCGAACTCGGGCGCGCCCTGCTTCACGGCGACCAGACGCAGACGGATCGCGCCCACACCGGGCGCGCCGGTCTCCGCCTTGTCGAGTACTTCCGACCATGCCTTCACCGTATCGCCCGAGAAGCAGGGATTGGCATGCGCCCCGCCATTGAGCGCCACGATCATCTGGGCGTTCGCCAGCCCGTTGAAGGACAGCGCGCGGGCCATCGAGATCACATGACCGCCATAGATCAGACGCTGGCCGTCCTCGCGGAATGTCGCGTCGAAATGCACCTTGGCGGTGTTCTGCCACAGCCGCGTGGCGATCATGTGCTCGGCTTCCTCAATGGTGACGCCGTCCACATGGTCGATCTTCTCGCCGATCTCGTAATCGCCCCAGCGATGCGGCTCGCCCGCCAGATCGAAATCGTAATCGTCGAAGCTCAGCCCCTCCGGGATCACCAGGTCCGCAGGCGCCACGACCGATGCCAGATCGGGCAATACCGTCTCCGGCGCAGGGGCGTCGAGATCGCCTTTGCGCACCATCACCCAGCGGACATATTCCAGCACGGTCTCGCCCACTTGGTTCAGCCCGCGGGTGCGGACATAGACCACGCCCGACTTGCCGTTGGAGTTCTGCTTGACCCCGATCACCTCGCTCTCCGAGCGCAGCGTGTCGCCCGGATAGACCGGCTTCAGCCAGCGCCCTTCCGCATAGCCGAGATTGGCCACCGCATTGAGCGAGACATCCGGCACGGTCTTGCCGAACACGACGTGAAAGGCGATCAGATCGTCGATGGGCGAGCCCTCCAATCCGCAGGCCGCCGCGAATTCGTCCGAGGAATAGAGCGCATGGCGCGCCGGGTAGAGCGCGTGATAGAGCGCGCGCTCCCCTTCTGCCACGGTGCGCGGGACGGCGTGACGGATCACGTCGCCCAGCTTGTAATCCTCGAAGAAACGGCCCGGATTGGTCTTGCCCATCATTGCTCTCCCAGCTTCATGTCGGGGTGATACTCACCCTCGATCTCTTTGGTCACGGCCTGGGCACAGCGCATCACGCCATTCGCCTGATCGTAGGCATATTGCGGATCGCCATACAGCACCCAGCCCTTGGACAGCGCGCGGCTGACCTTGTGACAGAAGGCCGAGGTGTCTTCCTCGGTCAGAAGGCGGTAGATCTGCATATCAGGCTCCGAACGGGTTGTGGCCGAACCAGAAGTGGATCGAGGCGATCAGGCCGTAGAGGACCAGCGTGCCGACGATCCCGCCGATCTCCTTGCCCATCTTCACCTCGGGGGTGACCTTGGCGGGCTTCGACTTCTTGTTGATCAGGATGACTTCGACCACCGCCCAGGCGAGCAGGCCGCCGAACAGGATGATCCCCGGCAGGGTCGGATTGACCAGAAGGTGCGCAAAGGCCCAGGTCTTCACGCCGGTCAGCTGCGGGTGACGGATCTTGCCGCTGAGCCAGAGCTTCATGCCCGAAACGGCGAACAGGTAGACCGCGAAGATCATCAGCAGGTTGTTGATCCCCTTGAGCGCCGCGTTCGGCGTCCAGAGGTAGAAGACCGGATCGGCGGCGCGCCAGCCGACGAACATCAGAACGAGGCTGATCAGGAGAAGCGCGGCGACCATCGGACGCTCGGCCCCTTTGAGCGCGCGCCGGAAGCCCGGAAAGATCCGTTTTGCCAGATGTGCGAGCGACCAGATCAGGACGCCGAGGATGAGTAGTGCCATTGCGATTGCCTCTTAGCTGCCAAGCGCGGCAATCGCCTCCGCCTTGGCGAGGACTTGCCGCGCCGTGACGATATGCAGATTTTCGACGATCTTTCCATCCACGACCGCGACACCCTGCCCCGCTTTCTCGGCTTCCTCGAAGGCAGCGATCTGACGTCGGGCGAGGTCGATCTCGGCCTCGGAGGGCGCGAACGCCGCATTGCAGACCTCGAGTTGCGCCGGGTGGATCAGCGTCTTGCCATCAAAGCCCATGTCGCGGCCCTGCTCGCATTCGGCTTTGAGCCCCTCGTCATCCTTGAAGGCATTATAGACGCCGTCGACGATGATCTTGCCATGCGCTTTCGCGGCCAGCAGGCACAGGCCCAGCCCCGGAAGCATCGGCAGACGGTCGGCGCGGAAACGGCTCCCGAGCTCCTTCGCGAGATCGTTTGTGCCCATCACCATGCCTTCGAGCCGCGGATAGGCCGCGATATCGCCCGCGTTGAGCATCCCCAGCGCGGTCTCCATCATCGCCCAGAGCGGCACGCCCTGAATCAGGTCCGCCACCTCGACGAGATCGGCGGGGGTCGAGACCTTCGGGATCAGGATCGCATCGACCTTGGCGCCGTTGCGGATCGCGTCGGCGAAGGCCAGCACATCCTCGCGCCCCCATTCGGTGTCGAGCCCGTTGATCCGCACGATCTTCATGCGCGGACCGTAATCGACCTCGGTCAGCGTCTTCGCGAGCAGCGCGCGCGCATTGGCCTTCTCGTCGATCGCCACGGCGTCCTCGAGATCGAAGATGATCGCGTCGCAGGCAAGCCCGGTGGCCTTCTCCAGCGCACGCTCTTTCGAGCCGGGAATGTAGAGCACGGAACGGGTCGGGCAGGCCATTTGATTCTCCATCTCGCAATTTTCTTTCGCCAAATCGCACGAATGAGACAGAATCGGCAAGTCCAGATTTGCCGCAACGCAGAAAAATCACAGCATTCAGCGATACGGAGCCGCGACGTAAAGCTTTCTTGACAGCTGGGCCGTCACTCTTTGATGATGACCTCAGAGGGATCAAAATGCTGAACAAAACTTATGTGCTAACGCTCGGCCTGGCCGCAGCGATCGGCTTCGCACAAGCTTCTTACGGAGAGACGCGGGACCCGTCTGATCCGTCGCGCGCCTGCGGCAAGCGAGATGAGATCGTGGCCAATCTCGAAGCGAAATATCACGAGAGCCGCCGCATGGTGGCGCTCTCCGCGAACAACTCCGTGCTGGAGATCTTCGCAGCCGAGGCGGGCAACTGGACGATCATCGTCACACCGGCGGATGGCGTGAGTTGCCTGATCGCTTCGGGCGAGGCATTCGAAGAGCTCGACGGGACGCTCAAGGAAAAGGACGCGGCGCTCTAAGCGCCGCCCTCACCCGGTGATCGCTTGCTGGATCAGCTTCAGCGAGATCAGCAGAAGCGCCCAGATCACCACCTTGAAGAAGATCTCCGTAGGCATGCGCTTCACCAGCCAGACGCCAAGGAACACCGAAGCCGAGGCAGGGATCGCCAGGATCAACGCGGTGCCGAGACTGTCCCAGTTCACCTCGCCCAGCGCGATGAACGGGCCGAGTTTCGCAAGGTTCACATAGGTAAAGAGAACCGTCGCCGTGCCCGCAAAGACCTGTTTCGGCAGATTCAGCGGGATCGTGTAAGCCTGAAAGGGCGGCGCGCCCGAATGGCTGACGAAGCTGGTGAAGCCCGCGATGGTGCCCCAGAAGACACCCGGCGCGACTTTCGCCTCCTGTCGCGCGCCATGCCGATGCCGGAACAGCGCGTTCAGCGCGAAAAGCGCCCCGATCACCCCCACCATCAGCGTCACCCAGCGTTCTGACACGACCTCGGCTGTGGCCCAGCCAATGCCGATCCCGATCGTCGTGGCCGGGATCATGATCGCGAGCACCCGCTTGTCGAAATGCTTGCGATAGGCCCAGAGACCGAACATGTCCGCGACAATATAGACCGGCAGCAACAGGCCCGCCGCCGCGACCGGGTCCATCACGATCGTCAGGACCGGGACCGAGATCGAGGCCGCCATCGGGATACCGCCTTTCGACAGCCCCACCATCACCGCGGCGAGCAGCGCCAGCGCCCAACCGAGCAGGCTCAACTCCATTCGGATGCTCCCTTCCCTGCGGGTCACAGAATCGCTCTGCCCCGTCTTGCCCCCTTGCTGACACGGCCCGTGACGAAACGGAACCGCACGTCAGTGTGCGGAACCAGTTTCGGCATACGAGTGCATACAAACAGTGTCGCCGCAGCGCAGCGCCCTTGCCCTTTGCGAGCCAAAGGGCTACTCCACCTGCGATCTATTTTCCAATCCATCCACCCGGAGGACCAAATGGCCAGACCCAAGATCGCCCTTATCGGCGCCGGCCAGATCGGCGGTACGCTCGCCCATCTCGCCGCCATCAAGGAACTCGGTGACGTCGTTCTGTTCGATATCGCCGAAGGTACGCCGCAGGGCAAAGCGCTCGACATCGCGGAATCGGGCCCGTCCGAGGGCTTCGACGGCTCCTTCAAGGGGACCAACGATTACGCCGGTATCGCGGGCGCGGATGTCTGCATCGTGACGGCTGGCGTTCCGCGCAAGCCGGGCATGAGCCGCGACGATCTGCTGGGCATCAACCTCAAGGTCATGAAATCGGTCGGCGAAGGCATTGCCGCCCACGCACCGGACGCGTTCGTGATCTGCATCACCAACCCGCTCGACGCGATGGTCTGGGCGCTGCAGCAATTCTCCGGCCTGCCGGCAGAGAAAGTCGTCGGCATGGCGGGCGTTCTGGACTCGGCCCGCTTCCGTCACTTCCTGTCGCTGGAATTCGGCGTCTCGATGCGTGACGTGAACGCCTTCGTGCTCGGCGGCCACGGCGACACCATGGTGCCGCTCGCACGCTACTCGACCGTCGGTGGCATCCCGCTGCCCGACCTCGTGCAGATGGGCTGGACCACGCAGGAGAAACTCGACGCGATCATCCAGCGCACCCGTGACGGTGGCGCAGAGATCGTGGGCCTGCTGAAGACCGGTTCGGCCTTCTACGCCCCGGCCACTTCGGCGATCGAGATGGCGGAAGCCTACCTGAAAGACCAAAAGCGCGTTCTGCCCTGTGCGGCTTACGTCAAAGGTGCGCTCGGCCTCGACGGTCTCTATGTCGGCGTGCCGACCGTGATCGGCGCCAAAGGCATCGAGAAGGTCATCGACATCAAGCTCAACAAGGACGAGCAGGCGATGTTCGACAAGTCGGTCGACGCAGTCAAAGGTCTCGTGGCCGCCTGCAAAGGCATCGACAGCACGCTCGCTTGATCGAAAGACAGGACTGATCCAATCTTGGGGCGCGCCTTTACTGGCGCGCCCTTTGTTTTGGAGAGTGCCATGTGTTCCGCCCGTCTCGCCCCTTGCCTTGCCGTTCTTCTTGCCCTTTCACCGATCAGCGCGCATGCGCAGGACGGGCCGGTGACCGCCAAGATCGCGCGAAGCGAGGCACCTGCCGCCGATCCGATTTCGGCGCGGATCGGGGCGGAAGGGATCGCGCCGGTGCTCGCCGATCTGCAATCGCAGGACGCGCTTGACCCGAAGGACCGTTTCGCGCTCGGGGGGCTGGAATTCCTCGCGAGCCTCGAGGCGACGATGCGCTGGCAGCTGGAAGCAGGCGGTGCCCGTGTGCTGATGCCCTTCGTGGGCAACCTTCCCGGCAGGCGCGACGCGCCGCGCGAAACCTTCACCGCCGACGCGGTCACGCGCGAAAGCGAGGCGCTGATCGCAGGCATGGATCGCGCCAAGACCGCGCTCGACGGGCTGGCCGATGGACAGGAGTTCGGTCTTGCGATCAACCTGAACGATCTCTGGTTTGACCTGAACGGCAATGGCACGCGTGACGACGGCGAGGACGCGGTGACGCTGTTGCGCGGTGCCTTCATGCCCCGCGCGCCGGAGGCCACCCCGGGCGCCTCGCGGATCGTGCGCTTCGACAATGCGGATGCGGCCTGGCTTTCGGCCTATACGCATCTGGTCTCGGGCGTGGGTGAGCTAATCTTGGCCTTCGACCCTGAACCGGCCATCGCCCGCGTGATGGCCACCTATGCGAAACTCGTGGACGCGCGCGACAGGGCGATGGGGACCGGGCAAGCCACGTCGATGGACGGTCTGATGATGTTCAGCTTCATCGACCCGGCGGCGGCGGTGCTCGACATGCTCCACCAGCAGCCCGATCCGCCGCGCACCCGTGCCGCGCGGGATCATTGGCTGGCGATGATTGCGGATAACCGGCAGTTCTGGGATCTGGCTGAGGCCGAGACCGACAATCAGGCGGAATGGATTCCGAGCGACGCGCAGGATCAGGCGCTTGGCGTGGAATTCCCCGACGGTCTGGGAGAGACATGGCGGGGCGTGCTGAGCGATGGCGAGGTGCTGCTGACGAGCGAGAAGTCCTTCCCCTTCTGGCGCGTGCCCGTCGGGGTCGATCTGGGCGCGTGGCTAGAAAATCCCACGCCACTGCCGCTGACCGGAGTGGTTCAGGGTTGGGCACTCGATCCTTTCTTCACCGATACGCCGATGCTGACGCCCGAGAACTGGACGCGCTTTTCGCGGCTGGTTGGCGGACGGACCGGCATGATGATGTTCACGCTGAACTGACGAGCGGCTCCGGGTCGAAACCGAACTCCTCGCGCAGCCGCGCGATCAGTTCGGCCTCATGGAGAAGCAGCGCGCGATCGAAGGCGGCGAGCGAAAGATCGACCTTGTCACCGAACAGCGCGCGGGTCTCGGCGGCTATTTTCACTTCTGGTCGGATCAGCAGCTCATGGGCTTCCAGCTCATCGGCCTCGTAATCGCGCATCCCCTGCACCTCCCACCAGAGGCTCATCAGCTCGGCGGGATCGGCGGCGCGCTCAGCGGCCTCAGCGAATTGCGCCTTGCGGGACCCGACATAGGGCACGGGTTGGCCCTTCACCTTCGTCGTCGCGCGACGCAGCATCTTGAGGATGCAGTGCAACGGCGTCAGCCCGTCGAAATGCATCAGCCGACCATTATAGCTGGGCCGATAAGGCAGATCGTTTTCCTTGCTGTCCCAGTCTTTCAGCGGGTAATGCACCCCGATCGCATAGCCGCGCCCAGCCCGCACGACAGGTTTTCCGGCGACATGGCCCGCGAGGCCCTTCTTTAGAAAGCGCGACCGGAGACCGTAGAACATCAGCCCGTCCTCCTGAAACCCGTCCCAGCGTCGCCTAAAGACACCGCTAAAGATGTCCGGGCCGGGGTTGCGGTCGAGATAGCAGCGTTCGTCCATTTCGAGACGCAGCCACGCTTTCTGTTCGCCCGTCTTCGCCAGCTCCCATTCGAGCGGGCGCGCGAGGCTCACGAACTCGTCCGCGTCGCAATGGATCATCCAATCCAGCTTGGTTTCGTTCAGCGCGCGGGTCGCATTGTATTTCTGGCGGCCCTGATGGCGCGCGGGGCGTTTCTTGCGCCAGCTGCGCGCCCAGTCGTCATCGCCGGAATGGTGAATGAACGCGCCGTCGACCGGGGCGAGCAGCGCCTCGGCCTCGGGGTTCGGGCGGTCGAAGAAGACGTGGACCTCGCTCGCGCCGATGCTCAGATGATGCGCGACATAGGCGGCCACCAGCGCCGCGGGCTCGTCGACCGTCGCCACCACGCCCCAGCGCGGCATATCTTGCCCTTGCGTCATCTAAATTCGATCCCTGCCGATGCCCTCTGCGCAGATAGGTTCAATTAACCGAGTCGTGCCAGTGCTCCCATGCCACAGCGCAGCATTTTCCAATTTGTGATCACACCTTTCCGCGCTGTGATCACGTATGTCGCTTTTTCCGGGCGAGTGGGGCAGAATGTCGCGATTTCGGTTTGTCCGCCCCGCTTAACAGCCTAGAACCCCCTCAAATCGCACCAGCATGGGGTATCCAAGGATGAATATCCACGAATATCAGGCCAAACAGCTTCTCAAGAGCTATGGCGCACCGGTCTCTGACGGCCGTGTCGTCCTCAAGGCCGAAGAAGCGAAGACCGCAGCCAGCGAACTCGATGGTCCGCTCTGGGTCGTCAAGGCGCAGATCCACGCCGGCGGTCGCGGCAAGGGCCACTTCAAGGAAGCCGAAGCCGGCGAAAAGGGCGGTGTCCGCCTCGCCAAATCGGTCGAAGAGGCTGAAACGCTCGCCAAGCAGATGCTCGGCAAGACGCTCGTGACGCACCAGACCGGCCCGGCGGGCAAGCAGGTCAACCGCGTCTACATCGAAGACGGCTCCGACATCGAGCGCGAACTGTATCTCGCGCTGCTCGTCGACCGCGTGACCTCGCGCGTCTCGATCGTTTCCTCGACCGAAGGAGGCATGGACATCGAGGAAGTCGCGGCGAACACGCCCGAGAAAATCCTCAGCTTCTCGATCGACCCGGCCACCGGCTACCAGCCGTTCCACGGTCGCCGCGTCGCCTTCTCGCTCGGCCTCGAAGGCCCGCAGGTGAAGCAGATGGTCGGCCTTCTCGGCAAGCTCTACCAAGCCTTCGTCGAGAAGGACATGGAGATGCTCGAGATCAACCCGCTGATCGTCATGACCGACGGCAACCTGAAGGTTCTCGACGCCAAGCTCGGCTTCGACGGCAACGCCGTCTACCGTCACTCGGACATCGCCGCCCTGCGCGACGAGACCGAAGAAGACAGTAAAGAGCTCGAAGCGTCGAAATACGACCTCAACTACATCGCGCTCGATGGTGAGATCGGCTGCATGGTGAACGGCGCGGGCCTCGCAATGGCCACGATGGACATCATCAAGCTCTACGGTGCGGAACCGGCGAACTTCCTCGACGTTGGCGGTGGCGCCACGAAAGAGAAAGTGACCGAAGCGTTCAAGATCATCACCTCGGACAAAAACGTCAAAGGTATCCTCGTGAACATCTTCGGCGGCATCATGCGCTGCGACATCATCGCCGAAGGCGTGATCGCTGCGGTGAAGGAAGTCGGCCTCGAAGTGCCGCTGGTCGTCCGCCTCGAGGGCACCAACGTCGAAAAAGGCAAGGAAATCATCGCGAATTCCGGCCTGAACGTCATCGCCGCCGACAACCTGTCGGATGGCGCAGAAAAAATCGTCAAAGCGGTGAAAGGCTAAGAATCATGGCAGTTCTCGTCAACGAAAACACCAAGGTCATCTGCCAGGGCTTCACCGGCTCGCAGGGCACCTTCCACTCCGAGCAGGCAATCGCGTACGGCACCAAGATGGTCGGCGGCGTGACGCCCGGCAAAGGCGGCCAAGAGCATCTCGGCCTGCCGGTCTTCAACTCGGTCCACGAGGCGAAAGCCAAGACCGAAGCGAACGCCTCGGTGATCTACGTTCCGCCGCCCTTCGCGGCTGACTCGATCCTCGAAGCGATCGACGCGGAAATGGAGCTGATCGTCTGCATCACCGAGGGCATCCCGGTCCTCGACATGATGAAGGTCAAGCGCGCGCTGATCGACTCCAAGTCGCGTCTGATCGGCCCGAACTGCCCTGGTGTCATCACGCCCGACGCCTGCAAGATCGGCATCATGCCCGGCCACATCCACAAGCGTGGTTCGGTCGGCGTCGTGTCGCGTTCGGGCACGCTGACCTACGAGGCGGTCAAGCAGACCACCGATATGGGTCTGGGCCAGTCCTCGGCCGTCGGCATCGGCGGTGACCCGATCAAGGGCACCGAGCATATCGACGTGCTCGACATGTTCCTCGACGATCCGGAAACGGAATCGATCATCATGATCGGTGAGATCGGTGGTTCGGCGGAAGAAGAAGCCGCGGAATTCCTCGCCGAGCAGAAGAAAAAAGGTCGCTGGAAGCCGACCGCTGGCTTCATCGCTGGCCGCACGGCCCCTCCCGGCCGTCGCATGGGCCACGCCGGCGCGATCGTCGCGGGCGGCAAGGGCGATGCGGAATCGAAGATCGAAGCCATGAAATCGGCTGGTATCGTCGTCGCAGACAGCCCCGCTACGCTGGGCGAAGCTGTGATGAAAGCGATCAAGGGCGAATAAGCCCTATTGAGACAGGCGGGGTCGCGGCGCACGCGGCCCTGCATCCTGACCAAGGAAAGGACCGGACCCATGTCGCTGCGGATCGCACGGCGCGCCTCCCTCCCCGTTTCGGGGACGGTCGCATGCGCCCTGCTTGAAAGCAGCGACGGGGGCCGGTCTTTTTTTGCGGCGGAGCGCGTCGCCAAACGCACCGGAAAGCCCGCCCCTGGCGGCCTCGCTCCGGTCGCGGGCGTCCGCTCACCGGTCGCAGCTCAGACTGTGCGCATCCCTGCCCTGCATGGAAGTCCTGACATCAGCACCTACATCATTGACCCAGAAGGCAATATGCCCGGGACTGCAGGTGCCGGTATCGACGTATCCGTGCCGGCCCCGCGCGCGAAGGAAAGGACCCTACATCATGTCCCGTTCCACCCTTGTATCCGTCGCGAGGGCGTTCGCGCGCCGCGCGACCCCGCCACCACACGCGCCCAGCGTTTAACCAACCGTTCAATGGGCCGCTGATAGACGTTCGAGTTCCACAGATCCCTGTTTCACCGACCGAAGGTGAGGAAAATGACCGACCAATCCCCCAACGACCAGTTCAATGCCTCGCAGTTCCTGCAAGGCGCGAATGCCGAATATGTCGAGCAGCTCTATGCCAAGTTCGCCGAAGATCCGTCTTCGGTCGATACCGCCTGGGCTGCCTTCTTCGCCTCGCTCGGTGATCCCGATCAGGACGTGAAGAAATCCGCCGAAGGCGCAAGCTGGGAGCGTCGTGACTGGCCGCCGGTGGTTGCCGACGACCTGACCGCCGCGCTGACCGGCGAATGGCCCGCCGCCCCTGCCGAGGGCAAGGCCGCTGGCGACAAGATCAAGAAGAAGGCCGCCGAGGCTGGCGTTCCGGTCGATGAGGCCGCGGTCAAACGCGCCGTGCTGGACTCGATCCGCGCGCTGATGATCATCCGCGCCTACCGTATCCGCGGCCACCTCGCCGCCGATCTCGACCCGCTGAACATGCGCGAAACCGGTCAACATCCGGAGCTCGATCCGAAGAGCTACGGCTTCACCGATGCCGACATGGATCGCCCGATCTTCATCGACAACGTGCTCGGCCTCGAGATCGCCTCGATGCGCCAGATCATGGATATCGTGAAGCGCACCTATTGCGGCACCTTCGCGCTGCAATACATGCACATCTCCGACCCCGAGCAATCGGCTTGGTTGAAAGAGCGCATCGAAGGCTACGGCAAGGAGATCACCTTCACCAAGACCGGCCGCCGCGCGATCCTCAACAAGCTCGTCGAGGCGGAAGGGTTCGAGAAGTTCCTGCACGTCAAATACATGGGCACCAAGCGGTTCGGCCTTGATGGCGGCGAAGCGCTGATCCCCGCGATGGAGCAGATCATCAAGCGTGGCGGTCAGCTCGGCCTGCAAGAGGTCGTGGTCGGCATGCCCCACCGCGGTCGCCTCTCGGTCCTCGCCAACGTGCTGCAAAAGCCCTACCGCGCGATCTTCCACGAATTCCAGGGCGGATCGTTCAAACCCGAGGACGTGGACGGCTCCGGCGACGTGAAATACCACCTCGGCGCGTCCGCCGACCGTGAGTTCGACGGCAACAAGGTCCACCTGTCGCTGACCGCGAACCCCTCGCACCTCGAGGCGGTGAACCCGGTCGCACTCGGCAAGGTCCGCGCCAAGCAGGACCAGCTGGCCGACCGTTCGGACCGCTCCAAGGTCGTCTCGGTGCTGCTGCACGGGGATGCGGCCTTCGCCGGTCAGGGCGTCGTGGCCGAGTGCTTCCAGCTCTCGGGCATTCGCGGCCACCGCACGGGCGGCACGATCCACCTCGTCGTGAACAACCAGATCGGCTTCACGACCGCGCCGCACTTCTCGCGCACCTCGCCCTACCCGACCGATCTCGCGCTGATGGTGGAAGCTCCGATCTTCCACGTGAACGGCGACGATCCGGAGGCCGTCGTGCACGCAGCCCGCGTCGCGACCGAGTTCCGCCAGAAGTTCCACAAGGACGTGGTCATCGACATCTTCTGCTACCGCCGCTTCGGTCACAACGAAGGCGACGAGCCGATGTTCACCAACCCGGTGATGTACAAGTCGATCAAGACCCACAAAACGACGCTGCAGCTCTACACCGAGCGTCTCGTGGCGGACGGCCTGATCCCCGAGGGCGAGATCGAGGATATGAAAGCCTCGTTCCAATCGCATCTCAACGAGGAGTTCGAAGCCGGCAAGGTCTTCAAGCCGAACAAGGCCGACTGGCTCGACGGTCGCTGGTCCGGCATGGAGCAGGAAAAGAGCGAATACGAGCGCGGCACCACCGCGATCGCGCCCGAGACCTTCGAAGAGGTCGGCAAGGCGCTCGTGACCGCGCCCGAGAAATTCGCGCTGCACAAGACGGTCGGGCGTCTGCTCGACAACAAGAAGCAGATGCTCGAGACCGGCAAGGGCTTCGACTGGGCGACCGCCGAGGCACTGGCCTTCGGCTCGCTTCTGACCGAGGGCTACCCGGTCCGTCTGTCGGGTCAGGATGCCACCCGCGGCACCTTCTCGCAGCGCCACTCGGCGCTGGTCAATCAGGACAACGAAGACCGCTACTATCCGCTGAACAACATCCGTGAGGGTCAGGCCCGCTACGAGGTGATCGACTCGATGCTCAGCGAATACGCGGTGCTCGGGTTCGAATACGGCTACTCGCTGGCGGAACCGAAGGCGCTGACGCTCTGGGAAGCGCAGTTCGGCGATTTCGCCAACGGCGCGCAGATCATGTTCGACCAGTTCATCAACTCGGGCGAGCGGAAATGGCTGCGCATGTCGGGCCTCGTCTGCCTGCTGCCGCACGGTTTCGAAGGTCAGGGACCCGAGCACAGCTCGGCCCGTCTGGAGCGTTTCCTGCAGCTGTCGGCGGAAGATAACTGGATCGTCGCGAACTGCACGACGCCGGCGAACTACTTCCACATTCTGCGCCGCCAGATCCATCGCGACTTCCGCAAACCGTTGATCCTGATGACGCCGAAATCGCTTCTGCGTCACCCCAAGGCGGTCTCGACCACGGAAGACTTCACCACCGGGTCCAGCTTCCACCGCGTGCTGTGGGACGACGCCCAGCGCGGCAATTCGGATATGGAGCTGAAGTCCGACGACAAGATCAAGCGCGTCGTGATGTGCTCGGGCAAGGTCTATTACGACCTGCTCGCACAGCGCGACGAGCGTGGGCTCGACGATGTCTACCTGCTGCGTCTGGAACAGTTCTACCCGTTCCCCGCGCAGGCGGTCACCAAAGAGCTGACCCGCTTCAAGAATGCCGAGATCGTCTGGTGCCAAGAGGAGCCGAAGAACCAAGGCGCTTGGTTCTTCGTCGAGCCCTATATCGAATGGGTCCTCGCCAAGATCGACGCGAAACATGCCCGTGCGCGCTATGCAGGCCGTGCAGCTTCCGCCTCGCCCGCGACGGGTCTGGCAAGCCGCCACAAGGCCGAGCAGGACGCGCTCGTCAACGATGCACTGGAGGGTTGAATAGATGTCCACTGAAGTCCGCGTTCCCACGCTCGGCGAGAGCGTCACGGAAGCTACCGTCGCCACCTGGTTCAAGAAGCCCGGCGACACGGTTGCCGCCGATGAGATGCTCTGCGAGCTCGAAACCGACAAGGTGACCGTCGAAGTGCCGAGCCCCGCGGCCGGTACGCTTGGCGAGATCGTGGCTGCCGAAGGCGAGACCGTCGGCGTCGATGCGCTTCTCGCGACGATCGAAGAGGCTGGCGCCAGCCCCGCGCCGAAGAAGAAAGAAGACAAACCGGCGGAAAAACCCGCCCAACAGCCCCAATCGAATGAGGGAAAAATGACCGACGTGATGGTGCCCAGCCTTGGTGAATCGGTCACCGAGGCAACTGTGTCGACGTGGTTCAAGAAGGTTGGCGACAAGGTCGCGGCCGACGAGATGCTCTGCGAGCTGGAAACCGACAAGGTCTCCGTCGAAGTGCCGTCTCCCGCGGCTGGCGTTCTCAAGGAGATCGTCGCCGAAGAAGGCACGACCGTCGATGCCTCGGCCAAGCTTGCCGTGATCGCCGAAGGCGAGAGCGGTGGCGCCTCCGACAGCGCCCCCGCGAAGGAAGAGGCCAAATCCGAAGCCCCCGCCGAGAGCAGTAGCAAGGGCGGCAAGGATGTCGAGGATGCACCTTCGGCCAAGAAGCTGATGGCCGAGAAGGGTATCGACCCGGCCTCCGTTCAGGGGTCTGGCAAAGACGGCCGGATCATGAAGGAAGACGTGGCCAAGGCCGAAAACGCTCCGAAGCAGGCGTCGGTCAACGTCGCCTCGACGCCCTCGCAGGCGCCGCGCGGCCCGGTCAATGCCGATGACGCGTCGCGCGAAGAGCGCGTGAAGATGACCCGCCTGCGTGCGACCATCGCCAAGCGCCTCAAGGATTCGCAGAACACCGCCGCGATGCTGACCACCTATAACGAGGTGGACATGTCGGGCGTGATGAACCTGCGCAACGAGTACAAGGACCTGTTCAACAAGAAGCACGGCGTGAAGCTCGGCTTCATGTCCTTCTTCGTGAAGGCCTGCTGCCACGCGCTCAAAGAGGTCCCGGAAGTCAACGCCGAGATCGACGGTAACGAGGTCGTCTACAAGAACTACGTCCACATGGGCGTGGCCGTGGGCACCCCGAACGGGCTCGTCGTTCCGGTCGTGCGCGATGCTGACCAGATGAGCTTCGCGTCGATCGAGAAGACGATCGCCGAGATGGGCACCCGCGCCCGTGACGGCAAACTCTCGATGGCCGAGATGCAGGGCGGTTCGTTCACCATCTCGAACGGCGGCGTCTACGGCTCGCTGATGTCCTCGCCGATCCTCAACCCGCCGCAATCGGGTATCCTCGGCATGCACAAGATCCAGGAACGTCCGATGGTCGAGAACGGCCAGATCGTCATCAAGCCGATGATGTATCTCGCACTCAGCTACGACCACCGCATCGTCGACGGCAAAGGCGCCGTGACCTTCCTCGTGCGCGTCAAGGAAGCGCTGGAAGATCCGCGCCGCCTGCTGATGGACCTGTAAGACCGGGACGAAGGCGGCAGCCCCCTGCCCCTTCCTCTTGATCCAAATATCCTCGGGGGGTCCGGGGGGCAGACAGCCCTCCGGTCCGCCCTCTCCACCGGGAGCGACCCATGACCCCCGAACTCACCGTGCTCATCCTCGCGATCCTGCTCCATCTGGGGCTGATGATCGCCTATTCGGTCAAAGCGAATACGGAACTCGGCACGAAATACCCCGTCTCTCCGCGCGACAGGACGCCGCCGCCGATCTCGACCCTGCTCGGCCGGATTCAGCGCGCGATGAACAACTCCTTCGAGGGGCTGATCCTCTTTGCCCCCGTCGCGCTGGTCATCGGCCTGACCGGGCAGTCGAGCGCCGCCACTGCGGCCTTCGCCTGGATCTTTCTGATCGCGCGGGTTCTCTACATTCCGTCCTATCTGCTGGGCTGGGTGCCGTGGCGCTCGCTCATCTGGGGCTTTTCCTTCTTCGCAATTCTGGCGCTGGCGATTGCCGCGCTGATCTGACCTCCCGGCGCGAGGCCCCCTCGCGCCCCAATCCAAGGAGCAAGAACAATGGCTGACTATGATGTGATCGTGATCGGCGGCGGCCCGGGCGGCTATGTCTGCGCCATCCGCTGCGCCCAGCTGGGCCTGAAAACCGCCTGTGTCGAAGGCCGTGACAGCCTCGGCGGCACCTGCCTCAACGTGGGCTGCATCCCCTCCAAGGCGCTGCTGCATGCCACGCATCAGCTGCACGAAGCCGAGCATAACTTCGCCAAGATGGGCCTGAAGGGCAAATCGCCTTCGGTCGATTGGAAGCAAATGCTGACCTACAAGCAGGAAGTCATCGACGGCAACACCAAGGGCATCGAGTTCCTGTTCAAGAAGAACAAGATCGACTGGCTCAAGGGCTGGGGCTCGATCCCGGAAGCCGGCAAGGTGAAAGTGGGCGAGGACGTCCATAACGCCAAGAGCATCGTGATCGCCACCGGCTCCGAGCCCTCCTCGCTGCCGGGCATCGAGATCGACGAGAAAACCGTCGTGACCTCGACCGGCGCGCTGTCGCTGAACAAGATCCCGAAGTCGATGGTCGTCATCGGTGCGGGCGTCATCGGTCTGGAAATGGGTTCGGTCTATGCCCGTCTCGGCGCGGATGTGACCGTCGTGGAATATCTCGACGCGATTACCCCCGGCATGGACGGCGAGGTCTCCAAGAACTTCCAGAAGATCCTGTCCAAGCAGGGCCTGAAATTCGTCATGGGCGCCGCCGTGCAGGGCGTCGACGTGAAGAACAGCAAGGCCACGGTGAACTACCAGCTGCGCAAGGATGAGAGCAACGCCTCGATCGAAGCCGAGACCGTTCTCGTCGCGACCGGCCGCAAGCCCTATACCGATGGTCTGGGCCTCGAAGGCGTCGGCGTCGAGATGCTGCCGCGCGGTCAGGTGAAGACCGACGCGCATTGGCAGACCTCGGCCAAGGGCATCTACGCCATCGGCGACGCGGTCACTGGCCCGATGCTCGCCCACAAGGCCGAGGACGAAGGCATGGCCGTCGCCGAAGTCATCGCGGGCAAGCATGGTCACGTGAACTACGAAGTGATCCCGAGCGTGATCTACACCACCCCGGAAGTCGCTTCGGTGGGCCAGACCGAAGAGGCGCTCAAGCAGGACGGCCGCGCCTACAAGGTCGGCAAGTTCTCCTTCATGGGCAATGGCCGCGCCAAGGCAGTATTCCAGTCGGACGGCTTCGTGAAGCTGATCGCCGATAAGGAAACCGACCGCATCCTCGGCTGCCACATCATCGGCCCCGGCGCGGGCGACCTGATCCACGAGATCTGCGTGGCGATGGAGTTCGGCGCCTCGGCGCAGGATGTGGCCCTGACCTGCCACGCCCACCCGACCTTCTCCGAGGCTGTGCGCGAAGCCGCGCTCGCCTGCGGCGACGGCGCGATCCACGCGTAAGGCGGAACACTCGAAGAAAAACAAAAGGCGGGCTTTTGCCCGCCTTTTTCGTGTTAAGGTCGGCTATTATTCTGTCATTTTTCAACGACATGGTCTAACCGATGTTTTCTAAATCCTTCATCGCATGTGGTGCAGGCCTATTTCTGGCCGCGACGCCAGTCTTTGCCGAGGATCGAGCCACCGCTTTTCTTACCCTTTTTGAAAATTACTGCCTGTCGCGCATCGGAGAGGAAGGCCCCGGCCATCTTCCCCCTGAGGCACAGGCCAAAACGACGACTTTCACATTGAACGGCAAGTCGATCACGCAGACCCGCCACATCCTCCGAGGACCGGAACTCAGCCTCGATCAAAAGGCCACGGCCTGCGCCGTGACGACCAAAAAGCCGCTTTCCGATGCGGCAGCGTCAAAGCTGGCAGCTAAGCTCGGCGAGAAAATTGAAAGTCGTCTGCCGAGTCTTCGACCCTATGAGCAAGATAAACTCGGCTGGAAACTCCATCGAAGCTGGCTCGATGGGATTCCGAGCACGACAGCAATCAATTGGGGTGTCATCCTTATTCATCCCGGAACGGGAGATCCGGGAACGGATTTCACCTCGGTCACCCTTATTTTGCCGCCAGCGGACCGTGCGGGAAGCTAGGGCTTCCCGACGTCGTCGAGCTCATCTCCCCATCATTCGTATTACGCGAGAAGACTGGGCAATTTCGGAGCCGAGACCCCGTCAGTGCGCCGTAGCTCACCCCTCGCCGTGATCCGCCGCCGCGTCCATCTTGGCGGCGAATTCCCGGCGCAGTTCGCGGCGCAGTTCGGCGGCGCGCCAGCGGTGGCGTTCCTCTGCCGTCTCCGGCTCCAGCTTCGGTACCGCGGCGGGTTTACCGTTCTCGTCCACCGCAACCATCGTGAAATAACAGCTATTGGTGTGCCGCCGCGTGCCGGCCGTGATGTTCTCGGCCTCGACGCGGATGCCGATCTCCATCGAGGTCCGGCCCGTGTGGTTCACGCTGGCGCGGAACGTCACCAGTTCGCCCACATTGATCGGCTGCTGGAAGGTCACCTGATCGACCGACAGCGTCACCGCGTAGCGCTGCGAGTAGCGCGAGGCGAGCGAGAACGCGACCCGGTCGAGCCAGTTCAGCAGCGCGCCGCCATGCACCTTGCCAGAGAAATTCGCCTGATCGGGCGTCATCAGCACGGTCATCACGAGGCGCTTGCGGTCCTCGAAGCTCAGCGTTTCGGTCATGTTTTTCCCTCGTTGCCCCGGGCCATATGCGCGAAAGCCTCCCGTCGGGTCAATCCGCGCGGTGCGCATAGCTTACTTGCGCGGCTTGGCCCGCAGGGTCGGATCGGCCTCGCGCGGATCTTCCGGCCACGGATGCTTGGGGTAGCGCCCGCGCATATCCTTGCGCACATCGGCGTAAGAGCCCTCCCAGAAACCCGGCAGGTCCATCGTCACCTGAATGGGTTTGTGGCCGGGCGACAGCAGCGTGATCCTGAGCGGCAGGCGTTTCGGGCCGACCGTGGGATGGGCGGTGACGCCGAACATCTCCTGCAGGCGGATCTCGATGCCCGGTGCCTCGCCCGCGTAGTCGATCGGCACGCGACGGCCCAGAGGGGTCTCGAAATGCGCAGGAGCCAAACGATCGACCAGTTGCATCTGCTCCCAGTCGAGCGCCGCGCGCAGCGGATCGGTGAGGTCCAGCTTGCGCAGATCGGCCTCGGTCCGGACCTTGCCGAGATAGGGCAGCAGCCAGTCCTCGGCCCTCTCCAACAGCCCCTCATCCGAGAAATCGGGAAGATCAGCCCCCTGCCCGCGCAACAGCTCCACCCGCGCCTGAAGGCGGCGCGCGGCGGGCGTCATCGGCAGACCGATCTGGCGCAGCCCGGCCAGTGCACCGCGCGCCAATGCCTCACGCGGGGCGTCTTTCCAGACCCGATCGTCCAGCACCAGCGCGCCGAACCGTTCGTGCTTGCGCGCAACCACGCGGCCCTCGCGCTTGGACCAGTCGCAGACATCGTGCCACGCGATCTGATCGGCGAAGAGGCGGCGAACCTCGGCCTCGGAGATCGCGATGCCCTGGCGCACTTTCGCCTCGCGCGGATCGCCGTCGAGATCGCTCACCACGATCAGGCGTTGTGCGCCCAGCGGATCACCCTCGGCCACCACCGCCCCCTTGCCGCCTGACAGCACGTAGCGCGGCGCATCGCCCTTGCGGCGCAGGCCCACACGGTCGGGATAGGCGAGCGCGAGTTGCTCGGCGGGGGAATAGGTCTCGGGCGTCTCGGGGGCGAGACGGGCCAGCCGCTTCGCCTCGGAGCGGATACGCTCGATCGTGCCGCGATGGGGCGTATAGGGGTGGTGCGACTCAAAGCGCTTCGGGTCGCGGATGGCGCTGAGGCGCAAGGTCAGATCGGCGGGCGCGCCCCGCAGCGGATCGCGTTCGGCCAGAAGGGCGGCGAGCGGTGCTGCCTCGGGGCCCGCGGTCAACAGCATATGCCCGAGGCGCGGATGCAGCGGCAGTTTGGCGAGCTTGCGCCCGTGTTCGGTAATCAGCCCCGATTTCAGCGCGCCGAGCTCCTCCAGCAGAGCGCGCGCCTCCACCATCGCAGGCGGGGGCGGCGGCGTCAGGAAGGCCAGATCGCCGCCCTCGGTGCCCCAGAGCGCAAGCTCCAGCGCGAGGCCGGTGAGGTCGGCCACCTCGATCTCGGGCGGGGCGAAGGCGGGCAGCGCGCCTTCCGCGCCCTTGGTCCAGAGCCGGTAGCAGATGCCTTCCGCCACGCGGCCCGCGCGGCCCCGGCGCTGCTCGGCCTCGGCGCGCGAGACGGGCTCTGTCACCAGCCGCGCCATCCCCGAACTTGGGTCGAAGCGCGCGCGGCGGGCGCGGCCGCCGTCGATGACGACGCGGATGTCTTCGATGGTCAGCGAGGTCTCGGCGATGGCGGTGGCCAGCACCAGTTTCCGGCCCGAAGGCGCGGGCGCGATGGCGGCGCGTTGGGCTGCGAACTCCATCGCGCCGAACAGCGGGCGGATCGCGATATCATCGGCCAAGCGGCCCTTCAGCAGCCCTTCGACGCGGCGAATCTCGCCCTCGCCCGGCAGGAAGGCCAGCAGGCTTCCGTCGGTGGCCTCGGCGGCCTCGGTGATTAGCCCGGCCATCGCGGCTTCAAACCGCATCGAACTGTCCACCGGACGGTCCAGCCACCGCGTCTCCACCGGATAGGCACGGCCCTCGGAGACCACGATCGGCGCATCCTCTAGAAGCTGCGCCACCGGCTCGGCATCGAGCGTGGCCGACATCACCACCAGCGCCAGATCGGGGCGCAGCGCGCCGCGTACTTCCCATGCCAGCGCCAGCCCCAGATCGGCATTGAGCGAGCGTTCGTGGAATTCGTCGAAGATCACGCAGCCGATGCCGGTCAGTTCCGGGTCGGATTGCAGCACGCGGGTCAGGATGCCTTCGGTCACCACTTCGATCCGGGTGGCTTTCGAGACCTTCGCCTCGCCGCGGATGCGGTAGCCGACCGTCTCGCCGACCTTTTCGCCCAAAGTGTCCGCCATGCGCTCGGCGGCGGCGCGCGCGGCCAGACGGCGCGGCTCCAGCATCACGATCCGGCCCTCGATCTGATCCAGTAGCGCCAGCGGCACGCGGGTCGTCTTGCCCGCGCCCGGCGGCGCCATCAGCACCGCGCGGCCATGCGCAGACAGCGCCGCCCGCAGATCGGGCAGCACCGCATCGATCGGAAGAGAAAAGCGGTCTGTGTTCACCCGCCCCTTATTGCCGAGTGAGGCGGCCTTTTCCATAGATCGTATCGGTCTCGATCTTGTCGACCTGCAAACCGCCCTTCGCGCTCGGCTCGTAATAGAGGGTGAAGGCGAAGCGGCTCTTTTCCTTCATATCCTTTTCCGAGAACCCTTCGAGTCTGCGATATTCGCCCGAACAGACGAGATCTTTGCCGTCCGGTTTCGGATCGAAGAGGCGCACCTGAGAGCGCCGCGCGCCGTCATACATCTTCACGTCGAGCTTGCAGGCCTCGTCGCGCGGCACATCGCGCAGCACGGCATAGAGCGCAGTCAGCGGATCGACCGTTCCGCCCTGTTTCGCGGGATCGACATCGCGGGGTTTGGGCTTGCGCGGAGGCTGCTGGCTGACGGAAACGGGCGTGCCGTTATTGTAGATGATCTGGTGCTTAGATTTGCGCCCCGGCGCGTCATCCACCTCGGAATACTTGAGCGGGGTGAATTTCTGGCCGTCATGAAGCCCCGAGACGCTGGCCGAGAACTTGATCTTGCGCAGCAGCCCCACGAAGCCCGCCGTCTGCAACACGCCATTCGCGCCATAGGCGCCGTCGGTGATCTTGCCGTTGATCGCCAGCTCCCCCGCGCGGATGCCTTTCAGCACCACGTCGAAGACGATCTTGTCGCTTTGCTCGGCGCGTGCGGGCGCTGCGCCAAGGGGCGCGATCACCAGCGCCGCTGTCAGCGCAGCGGTCAAGGCGCGGGGCAAACGGTTCGAAAGAGATGTCATTGGCATCCTCGTGTCAGGAATTTCCCATTGGCTCTGGACATAGGTCGCAGGGTGCAGGCAAGTAACCGTTAAGTCTTCACGTCTGATGTCATTTTTGACACGAATACCCAAAATCAGCGAAAGCCTGCCGATGACCAAACAAAGCCCCGCCGACCTCGCTCCGCGCATTCTGGCCTCCGATCGCCGCGCCTTGGCCCGCGCGATCACGCTGGTGGAATCGGGCCGGGCCGAGCATCGCGCGCAGGCGGTCGAACTCTTGGATACGCTGGCGGGCGAAGGGCGTCAGGCACTGCGCATCGGGCTTTCGGGCACGCCGGGCGTCGGCAAATCCACCTTCATCGAAGCCTTCGGGATGATGCTGACCGCGAAGGGGCTGAAGGTCGCTGTGCTCGCGGTCGATCCGTCCTCGGCGCGCTCAGGCGGCTCGATCCTCGGCGACAAGACCCGGATGGAGCGCCTGTCGCGCGATCCCAATGCTTTTATCCGCCCCTCGCCGTCTCAGGCGCATCTGGGCGGCGTCGCGCGGCGCACCCGCGAGGCGGTGTCTCTGTGCGAGGCGGCGGGCTTCGACGTGGTGCTGATCGAGACCGTGGGCGTCGGCCAGTCCGAGACGCTGGTGGCCGAGATGGTGGATCTGTTCGTGCTGCTGATGGCCCCGGCTGGCGGCGACGAGCTGCAGGGCGTTAAGCGCGGCATCATGGAGATGGCCGACCTGATCTTGGTGAACAAGGCCGATGGCGATCTGAAACCGGCCGCGATGCGGACGGTCTCGGATTACGCGGGCGCGCTGCGGCTGTTGCGCAAGCGGCCTCAGGACCCCGAAGGGTTCCCCAAGGCGCTGCCGGTCTCGGCGATGGAAGAGAACGGGCTGGAGAAGGCCTGGGACGAGATGACCGCGCTGGCCGAATGGCGGCGCGCGAACGGGCATTTCGATCAGCGCCGGGCAGAGCAGGCGCGGCACTGGTTCGAGGCCGAAGTGCGCGAGGGGCTTCTTGCGCGGCTGCGCCAGGACCCGGAGATCCGCGCCAAGATGCGCGAATTGGGCGATGCCGTGGCCAGCGGCGAGAGCGCGGCCTCGGCGGCCGCAGCCGAGATGCTGGAGCAGTTGGGCGGCTGAGCGCCGCCCTGCCCGGCCCCGCTCACATATCGCTTTCTTTCTTGTCCATCGTGGGCTCGGTATGCTCGGGCTCCCCGTGGGTCATGTCTTCATGTGAAATCTGCGGATCGGCGACCGGTGCACTCTCCGGCGTTGCCGCGGCGGGCTGATCGCGGCTCAGATCGACCGGGATGTCCACGACCATCAGCCCCGTCTTCTCGAAGCGCAGGTTGAGTGTGACCATGTCGCCTTGGTGGAGCGGCTGGTTCAGTCCCATGAACATGACGTGATCGCCGCCGCGCTGCAGGACATGCTCGCCCTTGGCGGGGATCTCGAAGCCTTCCTTGACCTCGAGCATCTGCATCTCGCCATTCGGCCCTTGCTTGTGGGTGTGCAGCTCGACGCGTGCGGCGACGTTCGAGCTGACCGAGAGAAGGCGATCGTCGAGATCGGAGATATTCTTGATCTCCATGAAGGCCGCCGCCGATTTCGACATCGGGGTCGAGACCCGAACATAGGGGTCGAGGATCTGGATCGGCTCGGCGGCGAAGGCGGGGAGAGCTGCGGCGATCAGCGCCGCGCTCATCAGGTATTTGCGGATCATTTGCGTCTCCTGTGGGTGTGTTCGTCTGAAAGCTTGGGGTCAGACGGGCATGGGCGGTCCGCGGGCGCGCGGCACCACGACGGCCTGCGCCTGCGCGGTCTCGGGCTCGACCGTCTCGACGCTGCGCCCCTCGCCCTTCGGCGGTGTCGGTAGAGCCGGCGCGAGCGCGACGGCGGCCATCATCGCCAGAACCATGTCGGGGCAGATATGGGCGGGACCGGTCGGATTGCCCTCGGCATCGACGCTGACCGTGGTCACGCCGTAGCCGGTGCAGAGCACCACCTCGCCCGCGACGCGCGCCTGACCGCGTGCGACCGCCATCGTCATGCTGGTCATGGCCAGCATGAGCGCCGCGGCGATCCCGATTGGCAGCTTGAAGCGCGTCCTCCACATGGCGCTCACACTAGCGTGACGACGCAGGGAGGGAAATATGGCAGATCGCTCCGCACAAGCAAAAACCCCGCGCCGAAGCGCGGGGTTTTCGTAACTTTGGATCCGGAAAGGATCAGGCGGCTGCCTGAGCTTTCGCGATCGCTTTCTTGATCTTCAGAGCATTCACCGACAGCTCTGCATCCTTCGCCTTGGCGAGGAACGCGTCGAGACCGCCGCGATGGTCAACCGAGCGCAGGCCGGCTGCGGAAACGCGCAGCTTGAAGCTCTGGCCCAGGGTGTCCGAGATCAGGGAGACATCGTTCAGGTTCGGCAGGAAGCGACGACGCGACTTGTTGTTCGCGTGGCTCACTTTGTTGCCCGTCGTGGGGCCCTTGCCGGTCAGTTCGCAAACGCGCGACATGGCATTCTTCCTTCGTTTCTTACCTGGCCGAAGTTACGCGAATCGCGCGCCCGGCCCCAACATGAGAAGGCGCCGCATGGCAGCGCCCGAAAATCTGTTGGCGCGGAATACGGGCAATGGCGTCTCGCGTCAAGTCGCCCAAGCCGTTTTTATGCCCCTCACGCATCGCTTAAGGGGCGGTTTTACCAGCCACGCTGGGCTAGGTGGCGCAAACCCTGGGTCACATCGGTGCGCACGGCCAATCGAAGCGCCGGTTCGTCGCCCGCCCGCAGAGCCGAGAGAATCATTCGGTGGTGGCGCGGCGGCTCGTTGCGCTGCAGCTTGGTGTAGACCGCGCGCATCGTCGGCCCCAGCTGCAGCCAGACGGTTTCGATCACCGCGAGCATCGCGGGCGCCTGCGCGCGCAGATAGAGCGTGCGGTGAAATTCGAGGTTGGTGCGGATGTAGCCCACCGCATCCTGCTTCGCGACAGCCTCGGCATTGGCGACGTTGATCGCGCCGAGACGATCGATCAGTGCGAGGTGGGCGCGCGGTAGGGCGCGGGCGGACAGCTCTGGCTCGATCAATGCGCGCAGCGCCGCCAGCTCCTCGATCCGCTCGTTCGACAGTTCCGGCGTGGCGACGCGGCCCGAACTCGACAGCGTCAGCGCCCCTTCCGCCACCAGCCGCCGCAACGCCTCGCGCGCGGGGGTCATGGAGACACCGTATTGCTTGCCCAAACCCCGCAGCGTCAACGCGGTGCCCGGCAGCAACTCCCCCACCATGATCTGCTGGCGCAAGGCGCGGTAGAGCCGATCATGGGCGGCGGTCTCGATGGGACGTGTGGAAATCGTGGTCATGCGCTTTTTGTGATCACGTTAGCAGCCGGGGTCAATCTCGAAACCGGATCGCATGCAATGCAGAGCCTTCGCGCTTGAGCCAGGCGCGCTCGGTCTTGAAGCTCGGACGCAGGGCCTCGACGACGCGCCAGAAGGCGGGCGAGTGATTCATCTCCTCGAGATGCGCGACCTCATGGGCCGCGACATAATCGAGCACTTCCGGCGGCGCCATGATCAGGCGCCAGCTATAGGACAGCGCCCCGGTCGAGCTGCACGAGCCCCAGCGCGAGCGCGTGTCGCGAATCGTGATCTTGGCGAAGTCGCGCCCGATCTCGGAGGCATAGCGCGCGCTGGCCGCATGCAACCGCAGACGGGCCGCGTGTTTGAAAAAGGTCTCGACCCGCACCCCCAGCCGCGCCGGGTCTTCGGGCACCAAGAGCCGCGCGCCATCGATCTTCGGGCTGCGCAACCGTGCGGGCTCTAATGTCAGCATCCGCCCCTCGAAAGGGATACCTTGCCCGAATCGTACCGCCTGCGCGGGCGGAATCGCCCCGAGGGTCTTGCGCAGCCATTCGGTTTGCGAGCGCGCGAAGGCCAAAGCCTCGCGCTCGGACGCACCCCGCGGGATCGTGAGCGCCACCCGGCCGTCCACCCGCGACACCCGCAGAGAGAACCTGCGCGCGCGGCCTGAGCGGCGCAGAACCAACTCCACCTCAGGCAGTTCCGGAATGGGGGGCGTGCGGGACAGAAGCTTTCTCCGAAAGGTTCGACAGCGAGAGGTGGCCCGCGGGTCGCAGCCCGACCAGAAAAGGCACGAAAAGGCTTTGACACCCTGCCCGGCATGTGGCAGGTGGCTGCGACTCTGCTGGATTAAGTGCGCAGGAGAATTCCATGCCGAAAGAGGAATGGGGCGTCAAGCGTCTGTGCCCGCATTGCGCGAGCCGCTTTTACGACCTGAATAACGACCCGATGACCTGCCCGGTCTGCAACAACACCTTTACCCTCGAGGCTCTGACCTCGGGCAGCGGTCGTACGCTTACGACCGACAAGACGTCGTCTCAGAAAGACGATGACGTCAGTCTCGGAGATGACGATCTCGACACCGATGACGGTGACGTGGATCTCGACGACGATCTGCTCGACGACGACGACGATGACGACAATGTCTCGCTCGATGACATCGCGGATGTCAGCACCGAGGATAAGGAAGACAACTGATCGGCTGGGCCGCTCGGGACCATTGATCAAGGCGCGACGGGAAACCGTGGCGCCTTTTTCTTTGGTGCCGCGCCCTGCCCCGGCACGCAGCCTCGCGCCCCGTTTTCGGGTGCGGATAAAGACTGACGTTCGGGAATGCGAGAGTGACGAAATTTTCGCGCGGTTCGGGGCGAAATTCCTCTTGCACCGCCGCGGCGCTTTGCCTATACGCCTCCCCACACAGCGGGGCTACCTGCTGGACCTCCGGTGGGGCCATAGCTCAGTTGGGAGAGCGCTTGAATGGCATTCAAGAGGTCAGGGGTTCGACTCCCCTTGGCTCCACCAATTCTCTACAGATCAGTATGATAGCTAGACGCTAGAGCGGTGTGACACACAGGTGTGACACCAAATGAAGCTACCAGCCTACCTTAGCGTCTCCCGGCACGGCATCTTCTACTTCCGCTGGCCCGTCCCCAATCCCCCATCACGCAGCGAACGCAGGACTGTACGCGTCTCCCTCGGCACAAAATGCTCGAAGGAGGCTGGCACTCTCGCAAGGTACCTTGCAATCTGCGGGTCGAGCATTGAGCAGAGATTACCAGTGGCAGGCATGGACTACTCAGTCATTCGGACGACACTCCATAAACACCTTCGGGCGAGACTTGAGAGAGCAAAAGCTTGGCGTGAACGCCACGGACCGCTGGCGGCGAAGGATAGGGCAAACATCAAGGACATCCTCTCCATGCTTGAAGAGGGCAACAGAGAATACTGGCACCTCCTAGGCTCTGATCACGCGCGGGAAGAGTTGGACAAATTCTTCAAAGAAACCGGGCTGCCTCGGGACGAATGCCGGGACCATACCTCGGTGATCCTCGACGAGATCAGAAAGGGCCAGATCGGTTACTGGAAGGCGCTGCTGGCGCATTCCGAAGCGCTGGAGGTTTATGACTTCTCAGAAGCCCAGAGGAGCCCTCAGAGCGCCTCCGCGCCCCGTCCGGCACCTCTCGCCAGCCCAACCCTCTCTGAGGCCGTAGAAGCGTTTTTCAGAGAGCATGAGAAGACGGCGGGCTGGACCTCCGGCACGGTTGAAAAACGACGCGCGGTGCTGGACGTCGCGTTGGAATGGCTGGGCCCAGACACGGCGATGGCGGACATAGGCAAAAGGGAAGCTGCCGGCCTCAAGGAGGCAACGCTGGCGCTTCCTGCAAATCGGGCCAAGGTGTCCAGACTGCGGGGACTGTCGTTACGGGAAGCCATCGCAGTGCCGGGCATCCCAAAGATCAGCAACGCCACAGCCAATGCATACCTCAGCGCCTACAAGGTGTTCTGGGCTTGGGCAGAGGCACACGGGTTCGCACCTGAGGCTCTCTTTGATGGCATGGCCGTCGCCAAGAGAGGGCACGGCACCAAGGACCGTCGCCCCTTCACTCAAGAAGCCCTAGAGAAGGTCTACTCGGCACTAACGGACCCCGGCAGCAAGTTCTTCGGGAAGACCAGCCACAGGTGGGCAACGCTCATTGCGATGTTTTCCGGGGCTCGCCTGAACGAGGTCTGCCAGCTACAAGTTGACGACATTCTTCAAGTTGACGGGGTTTGGGTCTTCAACTTCACTGACGACGGCGATGCCACCAAACGCCTCAAGTCCAGTGCTGCCCGGCGCCGCGTACCTGTCCACAGCGAACTGCTAAAGCTAGGACTACTCGAATACCGCGACAGTCAGCGCGCTCTGGGCCGCGACCGCCTGTTCGCAGACTACACTTACCACCCCAAGCACGGCTACGGCGACAAGCTGAGCAAGTGGTTTAACCGGACCTTCATGCAAGCTCTTGGCATCAAGTCCGACGCGCATGTTTTCCATGGATTGCGGCACACTTTCGCCACGCGCTTAGGACAGGCCGATGTGCCCCTTGAGCGTATCCAGTTCATAATCGGGCATGAGCGGCAAGGCGTGACCAATCAGGTGTACATGAAAGAGGGGTTCACTTTGCGGCAGACGCGCGAGGCTGTAGAGCGGTATGCGGTGGACTAGGGTGGGAGCGAGTACCGGACCCGCTACCATTTTCTAAGCCATTGATTGGCAATGGCCGCCGAGTGCGAGATTACTTGGTGTGTAACACTTTGTCCCGCCCCGAGCAGCTAACGCCAAGCCAATCTCAACGGAATGCGGAACTTCAAGCAGCGAGGCGTTGCATTTTCGGCTACGACATTCGTTCAGCCAGACAATGAAGCTTCAACCCATGTTGCCATCTTGTTCTCGCCATGCCACGTTGCGGACAGGGTGTTCGGTAGCTACGGAGCACGGACACGCGTATGCAGGGGAGACATTGGTGGCAGGAACTATTGAAGAGAAGGCACGAGGAGCCTTTTTCACGCCCGCCGAGATCGCCGAATACATGGCGCAGTGGTCCATCCGGAGCCCCGGGGATGACGTGCTTGAGCCTTCCTGCGGTGAAGCCGTATTTCTTCGCGCGGCCGGGAGAGCCTTGCGTGAAGTGAGCCAAGGCTCGTCACGGCCAGAAGGCAAGTTGTCAGGTGTGGAGCTGCATGAGACGTCGGCGGTACAGGCCCGCGAGATACTTGCAAACGAAGGCTTCACCGCCGACGTAGCCGTGGGCGACTTTTTTGAGCATTCGCCGGAGATCGCCTATGACGTGGTCCTCGGCAATCCACCTTACGTGCGGTATCAGGAGTTTTCGGGAGCCGCGCGCGCCAAAAGTCTAGAAGCGGCGCTTGCGCAAGGCGTTAGGCTTTCGGGCCTTGCAAGTTCGTGGGCGGCGTTCGTGATCAAGGCCGCGCTGCACCTGAAGCCACAAGGTCGGCTCGCGCTTGTCCTTCCAGCCGAGTTGTTGAGTGTTGGCTATGCAGCTGAGGTAAGGCGTTTTTTGCTCAATCGATTTGCGTCGCTCCGGCTTGTGACATTCGAGGAGCGAGTATTCCCCGGAGTTCTCGAAGATGTTGTGCTACTGCTGGCTGAGGGCAGCGGGGGGGCAAACAGCTTCCAACTTCATCAAGCCCGCAACGCTGCTTCACTTGCCGAAGATGCCAAAGATTGGACGGACTTCGTGCCCTCCAACGGTGGGAAGTGGACACCAGCACTCGTGGCCCAACATGCCTTCCAAGAGTACGATGCACTGGCCTCACAGGTTTGCGAACCTCTTTCGTCTTGGGGACGCGCCTACCTTGGTTCTGTGACGGGCAACAATTCCTTCTTCACGTTGACTGAAGAAGAGGCGAACAGGTACGGCATCAGCAGCAAAGAACTCTTGCGGATTTCTCCGCCCGGCTCCCGCCATCTTAAGGGGTTGGAGTTTTCGACAAAAGCGTGGAAGGCGTTGTGTGCTGATGGACAACGTGGCTATCTGTTCTACCCCGGCGCTAATCCTTCCTACGAAGCGCAGAAGTACATCGAAGAGGGGGAGCAGCGCGATGTTTCAAAAGCTTACAAGTGTCGCGTTCGGAAGCCGTGGTGGCGAGTGCCACTGGTCGACACGCCGGATTTGCTGCTCACCTATATGAACCATGATCGACCGAGGCTAATAGCGAACAACGCTAAAGCAACGATTATCAACTCTGTGTACGGCTTGATGCTGAAGGACGATCGCAAAGAGATTGGCAAGTCCCTGCTACCTCTTGCGTGCTTGAATAGCGTAACTCTCTTGGGGGCAGAAGTCGTGGGTAGAGCGTATGGCGGGGGGCTACTCAAGTTGGAGCCACGCGAGGCGGACAAGCTCCCTGTCCCATCACTTGAGGTTGTCAATGAGAAGAAGGATCGGCTTCAGGCGATCAAGCCTCAGCTGGGTTCTGCCCTTCGCAGTGGGCGGCTCGAAGAGGCATGCATGTTGGTTGACCCGATTGTGCTCGAAGGCGTGACGGACGCGACGCTCGCGAACTTGCGGCAGGCGCGAGAGGTTCTCTTCAACAGGCGGAAAGTGCGGGGTGGCAATGGCCAGAGTAGATGATCTCCTCGAAGCCGCCCTGAACCGAGTTGGCGCGAAACCGCCAGACACTGCCACTCAGGCGCAGAAGAAGTCTTTTTCGGAGCGTGTTTCTCAGGCCGTCGCCGAAGCCATTGCAGAGGAATTACGTCAGCGAGGCTTGGCCGGCGCACGCCCTGCTCCTCCGGGCGTCACAGGAGACACCGGCGCGGAGCGGCGCATGGCAGGAGGCATTGGAGCCAAGAAGGTCGATGTGACATGGGCGACCGAAGAAAGCGGACTGCTCCTCGGGATCTCCATCAAGACAATCAACTACCGCGATGCCAGATCGGGCAACTTCCAGAAGAACTTGATCAACCGGCGTGGGGACATGCTCATCGAAGCAGTGACCCTGCACCGGCGGTTTCCGTACGCGGTGCTAGCGGCTCTCTTTTTCCTAGACGCGGGGGCTGCGCGTGACGGCACCAACCAGCGCAGGTCTACGTTCGAGAACGCACATCAGCGGCTTGCATTGTTCACCGGTCGCGATGACCCTGGGGGCCGGGACGAGCAGTTCGAGGAGTTTTATCTATTGCTGCTCGACAGTGGAGCTACGCAAGGCAGGATCAAGGCTTTTGCTGTCGGAGAGCCCACTAAAGAGGTGGCCATGGAGGCGGTGATTGACCGGCTGGCGGAACTCGTTGCGTTGCGAAATCCAGACTTCTACGAGTGCGTCAACGGAACGATTAAACGTCTTTAGATTGAAAAATCCGGCACATTTTTTCGTGCCCATATCTACCCATCTAGTCGACAAGTCCTCCCCCATGCCGCCCCCTGCATTGCAGGCTCCATACTAGCAGGCAGCATTCCCAACTATTCCCAACTGTGACTTCACCCCAAACCCGTGCAGCGCAGCGGCCGCAGGTGTAACGCCCTCAACCATCGTTGACTTTTGCAACAATCTCGTTGATGCTGCGTGCACCCAAACAAACAGGCCGGTTCGGAACCATGCAGGACTATGTGATCTACAGGCGAGTGAGCACCAAGGAGCAAGGACGCAGCGGCCTTGGTTTGGACGCTCAGGACCGGGACATTGCCCTGTTTCTTGAGCGCTTCAGTGAGGTGCCCTATCGGGTTCTGGCTACCTTTACGGACGTGCTCAGCGGAGCAGATGGCGACAGGCCGGAACTGTCCGCAGCCCTTGACCTCTGTCGAAAGTCCGGGGCAACGCTCTTGGTCAGCAAGCTGGACAGGCTTTCACGCAAGGTCTCCGCCATTGCAACACTCATGGAGGACAAGCGCGTTAGCTTCCGCGTGGCCCAGATGCCCTATGCCGACAACTTTCAGCTACACATCTACGCTGCGCTGGCTGAGCAGGAGCGGGAGTTCATTTCGGCCCGCACTAAGGCGGCTCTGGCAGAGGCCAAAGCGCGGGGTACTCGGCTTGGCGGGCTTCGGGACAAAACCATGCAGCGCAACGCGGCGATACAGGCGAACGCCACCGCGCGCGCCGAGAAAGTTGCTGGGATCGTGCTACCACTGCGGGATGCCGGGAAGCCGCTACGGGAGATCGCAGATCACTTGAACCGGGCTGGCGTCCAAACCGCCAGAGGCGGGCGCTGGCAGGCATCTCAGGTGAAGCGCGTGCTAGATCGGCTGAAGGCGAGATAGGGCCTCAGAGATCCGCTCCGTGGCTCTGTGGGCGGCTTAGGTTGGCCAGCGCATCTGTTTTCTTTGGTTCGGGTCCGGCGGTGCCCGGTTCGGGCAACCCTAGCTCCTCCATTCCATAGACATAGACCCGATAGCTACTTCAACCGGGATTGCTCACCCGGGGCACTCTGTCTCGGACGGCGAGGCTCGGTTGGCTAACCTGCTATTTCGTAGAGACAGGCTGGCTTATTCCCTCATTCCATAGACACAGAGGGCCGGTATCTGTTTCAGCCTAGGTTGTTACCTGAGTTCAATAATTTAGCATTAGCCCACGGACCAGAATAGGTTGCTATAGCCTAGATTATATCAATCTTACAGATAGTTAGAATAACTGCAGCATACGACGCAGCATACGACCCGGATACATAACTTTGTAGTATCAATAGGTTAACTTCGGCATAAGCACTCCCGGATTAGCCTCAAGGGCAACATCTATTGTTTTTCAGTTAGTTATAACAGTTAAAGGCATCACTTACCCCTTCCGGGCTGACCTCCTTCTGAGACAGAACTGAGCGCACAAACCCGCCGGGCAAACCCGAACTTGCCAACGAAGCAGGTGTGACATTACAGTGTGACACACAACGAAACACGACACCGCACTATCGTTTAAGATCAAGTAGTTGTGGAACTTGCGGGGTCTCCCCTTGGCTCCACCAAACAAACTTCGACACGCCGAAAACCCCGCCCTTCGTGGCGGGGTTTCGCGTTTCCGGGGGCATTGTTTTTCTGAAAGCAGCTGAGCCTCTCGCCGCTTCAGACAGACGCGTGAGAGGGGCCCGAGAGGGCCGCCACGCGCCCTGCCCTTGGATCCCGCCCGGAGAGGACGCAGAGCCTCGATCAGCGCGCAGCCACCCTTCGAACACCTCCGCGGCACCCCACACCCATGCGCGGCCCGGAGCCTCTCTCGCAGCGCAGCGAGAGCTTGTCCGATGAGACGTCCCTAAGGACGACCGGAGGACCCGCGGCTCAACATGCACGATCGCGAGAGCGCGCAGACCGCAGCAGACAACGGCGCGAACGACAGGCATGGCCTGCGAGGCATTGATTTTCAGGAGTAGGGGGAAATGGCGGACCCGGGACGATTCGAACGCCCGACCCCTTGATTCGTAGTCAAGTGCTCTATCCAGCTGAGCTACGGGTCCGCTTATGTGGGGCGATGTAACGGCCACGTCGGAGCGATGCAAGAGCAAATTCGAGGCAATTTTGGAAAACCGTCAAAATTCTTGGATGCCCTCGCGGAAGCCCTGAAGATCGGCACGCACCTCCCGGAACGTAACCCTACGCAGGCTCAGGAAATTGCGCCCGCGCCCTTCTCGGAGGCGCAATCGAGCGCGATGTCCGAGGGCAGGAATATTCGGAACTCGGTGCCGTTGCCGTCGGTCCGAACCAGGTCCAGACGCCCGCCATGGCCACGAATCAACTCTGCGGCGATGGCGAGGCCAAGGCCTGTCCCGCCCGCGCGCGTGCCGCCCGTGAAGGGCTTGAAGAGGTGTTCGCGCGCAGTCTCCGGCAGGCCGGGGCCGCTATCTTGGACGCGGATCCACCAGCCATCGGCATTCTCGCCTGCGCCGATCTCCACCGTGCCGTTCTGGCCGGTCGCTTCGATCGCCTGTCGGGCGTTGCGCACGAGGTTGTTGAGCACACGATACAGCTGCTCGCGGTCGGCGCGGATCACCAAATTCGGCGGCATGTCGGTGACGAAATCGACGAGCGGGCCTTCGCTCGGATGCTCTTCGTTCTCCAGAACCTCTTGCGCCAGTTCTCCGAACATGAAGCGCGACAGAGTCGGCGGCGGCTCCTTGGCCTTGCCGAAGGCGAGCGTCGTTTCGCACAGATTGATCGCGCGCTCGATCGAGCCGGTCAGCTTGGGCGCCGCGCGCTTCACGCCGGGATCGTCGGAGCTTTCCATCCGGTCGGCAAAGAGCTGCGCCGTGGTGAGGATGTTGCGCAGGTCGTGGCTGATCTTAGCGACCGCCTGCCCGAGCTGCGCGAGACGCTCCTTCTGGCGCAGCGACGCGGTGAGCTGCTGTTGCATCGAGGCCAGCGCCTCTTCGGCCACGCGCAGCTCCTCGACGCTGGCCTGCGGAGTTATGATGCGCCGCGCATCCTCGGGCGCGTCCGCATAAGAAGACATATGCGCGACCAGCCGCTTGATCGGCACGACCATCAGGCGACGCACGAGAAGGAACAGCAAAACGGCGGTGATCACCGAGAAGACCGCCGAGATCGACAAGAGCCGCAGCCCGTATTCCACCATCGCGATCCGCATCGGTTCGGTCGCGAGCGTCACCTCGATCACGATACCGCCCTTCTGCACCGGCTGGCCCAGCACCCGGATCACCCGATCCCCGGAATCGAAGAGCGCGTGGACCGCGTCGCGAATCCGCGTCCATTCCGTCGAATCGCGCAGGTCGTAGGTTTCGGTCACCGGAGAGGGAATCGGCGAAGACAGCACCAGCTGCCGCGCCGCATCCCTGCGCAGCACCACGTTGAAGACGCCCGCATTGGACAGAAGCTCTTTTTCCAGATCGGGCGCTATAGTGGTGTCGGTGGTCAGAAGCGCAAGCGAGGCGATCTGCGCACGCTCAAGTCGCGTAAGAAGATAGTCTTCGCGAAAATTCGCCAAACCCGGCAAAAGGATCAACGCCTCGGCGAGCACCACGAAAACCGTGGTCAGGATCAGAAACCGCCCTGAAAGAGTGTTCACTTTCATCGCCTATCAAACGCAAGGCCGTCCCGAAGGATCGGCCCGTCCCCTTCAATGTCACTCTTGATGCACCGCCGGTCAGGATGCAAGGATACCGTCCCCTGCGTCAGCCGCGCTTTGCGCACAAGATAGGCGGCTCGCGCAGAAGGCAAAACCCCGTGAGCGGTCACGATCCGTGCGAAGCGACCGGAAAAGCCGGAAAAAACCCGCTTTCGCGAATTGACTTGCTGGGGAGAGGTCACTAAAGAGCGGCATTCGAAATGCTATCTGGCCCTCGAATCCTGTTTCTGGGCCCGAACCGGAGTGAAAACGATGAAACGCACGTTCCAGCCGTCGAACCTCGTTCGCGCCCGTCGCCACGGCTTCCGCAGCCGCATGGCCACGAAGGGTGGACGCCGGGTTCTCAACGCCCGTCGCGCGAAGGGCCGTAAGCGTCTGTCGGCTTAAGGCCGTTACAGCCGCGACTGGCTTTTGACGCCGCCGGATGCTTTTCGCAGGTCGGGCCCTCGGGTCGGATCGGTGAAAAGACCGGCGGCTTCGCTATTTTGCGCGTCGTTTATTCGCCGGAGGTTGCCTGATGGCCGCCATACGCTCAGATGATCCGACTCGTCCGACCGCGGTTCTGCGGCAGCGGGCGGATTTTCTGAAAGCGGCCTCGGCGCAGCGTAAGGGGATGCCCGGCTTTCTGCTGCAGGCGCGCAAGCGCCGCGAGGGCGAGCCCGTCGCCCCCGATCTGATCCGCGTGGGCTTCACCTGCTCGAAGAAGCTCGGCAACGCGGTGGCGCGCAATCGCGCGAAACGGCGTCTGCGCGAGATCGCCCGCGCCGTTCTGCCCAAGGCGGGACGACCGGGTTGGGATTACGTGCTGGTCGGGCGCCCCGAGGCGACCGCCACCCGCGACTTCGCCGCCATGCTGGCCGAATTCGAGACCGTGCTCACGATCATTCACGATTTGCCGATCTCCCCGCCGCGGCCGCGCAAACCCAAGGGGAGCAAACGCAAATGAGCCCCCTCGCCCGAATCCTCGCCCTGCCGGTTCATGCCTATCGCTTGCTGCTGAGCCCCTGGATGGGGCATGGCTGCCGCTACCAGCCGACCTGTTCGTCCTATGCGCTCGAAGCGCTTGAACGGCATGGTGCGGTGAAGGGTGGCTGGCTGGCCGGGAAGCGGCTCCTGAGCTGCCACCCCTGGGGCGGGCATGGCTACGACCCGGTGCCCGGGGCCGATCCCGACCATGACGCCGCCCATCGTTGCGCCCATGCGCATGACGCGAAGGACACTCCAGATGCTTGATGACGAAGACAGCCCGATCCATCCGCTTTTCGCAGGCGCACCCTCGACGACCGAGTTCAAGAAGCTGCGCAAGCGCATCGTGCGCGAGACCCGCGAGGCGATCGAGAAATACGGGATGATCGAACGCGGACAACGCTGGCTGGTCTGCCTCTCGGGCGGCAAGGACAGCTACACGCTGCTGGCCGTGCTGCACGAGCTGCAGTGGCGCGGGCTGCTGCCGGTGGAGTTGCTGGCCTGCAATCTCGATCAGGGCCAGCCGGGGTTCCCTGCAACCGTGCTGCCGGAATTCCTCGAGAAGATGGGCGTGCCGCATCGGATCGAATATCAGGACACCTATTCGATCGTGATGGACAAGGTCCCGCAGGGCCGCACCTATTGCGCGCTGTGCTCGCGGCTGCGGCGCGGCAACCTCTATCGCATCGCGCGCGAGGAAGGCTGCTCGGCGGTCGTGCTGGGCCATCACCGCGATGACATCTTGGAAACCTTCTTCATGAACCTGTTCCACGGCTCGCGCCTTGCGACGATGCCGCCGAAACTGCTGAACGAGGAAGGCGATCTCTTCGTCTATCGCCCGCTCGCCTTCGTCTCCGAGGCCGATTGCGAGAAATTCGCCCGCGCGATGGACTATCCGATCATCCCCTGCGACCTCTGCGGCTCTCAGGACGGGCTGCAGCGCCAGCAGGTGAAGATGATGCTCGACGGATGGGAGAAGAACGCTCCCGGCCGCCGCAACAAGATGTTCAAGGCGCTGATGAACGCGCGCCCCTCGCATCTGTGCGACCCCTCGATCTTCGATTTCGCGGGGCTCGAGCGCCGCGCGGAGGGTGAAGCGGATTTTAACGAAAACGTCCCGGTTTTGCGCGAGCGCGATTAACCGGCTGAACACCAATGACGTCTAGCCTTGCTGGCGAAGGGGGCCTTTAGGGGCCCGCATGTGCCACGGGGGTAGGTGTCATGGGAAATGACGGGGGCAAGCGCGCCGCCCGCAAATCAGAGCTGCGCGCAAGATATCAGGGCAAGCCGGGTCCGGTTCTGCTCCGACGCGAGATGATCGCCTTTTTGCCGGCCTGCGGGCTCGCCCTGCTTTGGGTCGGGCCGGAGGCGATGGTGCTGATCGGTCTGACCGCGATTCTGGTGGGCTGGATGACCCGCCCCCTGCCCGTTCCGCCCGAGATCGACGAGGAAGGATGCGACCCCGCGACGGGCCTCCTGCCGCCGAGTGCCGCGATTGCCGAGATGGCCGCCTCCTTGCAGGATTCGCAGCGGCGCAATCGCCCGACCGGATGCCTTATCCTCGGGCTCGACGCTCCCGATCAGGTGCTGCGGCGGCTGCACCCGAAGGAATTCGATCTTCTGCTGCGCCGGATCGGCGAACGGCTGCAGGCGCAGTTGCGCAGCGGCGATGTGGTCACGCGCTGGGACGGCGCGCGTTTCGCGGTGCTGCTGCGCCCGACGCCGCGGCTTGGCCTCGAAGGGATGATCCAGCTTTGCGGTCGCCTTCAGGAAGCGGTGAGCGAGCCTTACGTGATCGCCGAGCAGACGCAGGAGATCACCATGCATATCGGGTTTCACCTCGTGGGCCGAAGTGCCGCGGCCCCGGCCTATCGCGACGACGCGGCCACGCAGGCCAAGGCCGACGCGCGCGCCAACACAGAGGCGGAGGCGGCGCTCTCGCGCGCCGAGACCGCGGCCATCCGCGCGATGCAGTCCGGCCCGGGGGCGATCCGCTCCTCCCGCTCGGACAAGATCGCCACGAAAGACCCGGGCCCGCATCCGCTGTCCGCCAGTGTCGGAGAGGCGCTCGAAGCGGGCCATATCAAGGCGTTTTTCCTGCCGCAGATTTCCACCGACACAGGCGATATCAGCGGGTTTCAGGCGATTCCGCGCTGGCTTCATGCGCAACGCGGGATCCTGACCGAAAGCGAGATACTCCCCGCGATCGAGGCGGCAGGGTTGGGCGCGCGCTTCTCCGAGGTGATGCTTTACGCGGCCTTCGGCGCGCTGCGCGACATCGCCCGCGATGGCAGCGATTTCGGCCCGGCCTCGCTTCCCTTCCTGCCCGGACAGATGGGCGACCCGAAGCTGGCCGAGCGGTTGGCCTGGGAATTCGACCGCTTCGAGATCGCCCCGACCCGGCTGCGGCTGATCGTCCCGCAGGCGATGGTGGCACGGCTCGACGATCCGGTCTGCAGCCATACGCTGCACGCGATCAAGCGCCTCGGCTGCCTGATCGAACTGGCGGGATTCGGCTCCGGCCCCGTCTCGGCGGAGACGATCCGCCAGATCGGGCCGCAGCGGCTTCGCATCCATCGCTCGCTCACGGCAGAGATCGACCACAACACCGAACATCAGCGCCTGACCGCCGCGATCGTGTCGATGGCCGAGGGGCTGGGGCTGGAGACGCTCGCCGAAGGGGTGCCGGGGATCGCCGAACACGCGATGCTGTGCCAGTTGGGCTGCTCGGCGGTGCAGGGCCCGGCGATTGCCGCGCCGATGCCGATCAGCGAATTCCTCGAATGGGCGGAACGCCATCGCACCAAGCTCGACGCGACGCCGCAAATCGGCAGGCGTTGAAGCACCCCAAAGCCCGGGCCGCAGAGCGAGTCGCAAACCGGGCTTTGCGGCTGCGGACCCCGGATCCGGGCCAAAAGCGTGATGGCAAACCCTGCCCGATCCACTGTTTCAAGGGAAAATGGCTTGACCTTTGGCTGCCCCTTCTGTTGAACCCAAGCAAGTTTTCGACAGGCTTGTGGAATTAGGGTTTCATGGACAACCAAAACAAGAATCTCATTCTCGCGGTGGTGCTTTCCGCGCTCGTGCTGGGCGTCTGGACCTACTTCTTCCCGCCCACGGAAGACACGACAACGGCACCGAGCCAACCGGTCGCGGAGCAGAGCGCTACGCCCGAAGGCACTGATATCGCACCGAAGACCGCCGCCGACTCCACGGGCGCACCGGTCGATACGGCGACGATGTCCCAAGCCGCGAGCGCCCAGTCCCAGAGCGCCGCGCGGATCGAGATCGACACCCCCGCGGTCGAGGGCTCGATCTCGACTCTCGGCGGGCGTTTCGACGACCTCTCGCTCAAGAAATACAAGGAAACGCTGGACGAGGATTCGCCCGACGTGCGTCTTCTGTCGCCGATCAGCGGCGATACCGGCAATTCGACCCTGCCCTATTACGTCGTCTATGGCTGGCTGCCCGCAGGCGGTCTGCCCGGCGATCAGGTGCCCGGTCCGAACACGGTCTGGAGGCAGGTCGGCAACGGCAAGCTCACGCCCGACACCCCGGTCACGCTGCAATGGGACAACGGCCACGGCCTGACCTTCCAGCGCGAGATCTCGGTCGACGACAAGTATCTCTTCACGATCAAGCAGTCGGTGCAGAACGGCACCGACGCCGCCGTGAAGCTTGCCCCCTACGGCATCATCGCGCGTCACGGCATCCCGCAGGAGCGCCGCGTCTACGTGCTCCACGAAGGCCTCGTGGCGATGGATGACGGCAATCTCGAAGAGATCAAATACAAGAACATCACCAAGCTCGACAACAAGGGCGCAGAGGGTCAGGCCGAGATCAAGCAGGTGCAGGACGCCGGCTGGACGGGCTTCACCGACAAATACTGGCAGACCGTTCTGGCGCCGATTTCGGGCCCGTTCACCTCTGTCGTGAAATATTCGGGCGAGAAGTCCGACATCTACCAGACCGAGACCCGCCTGCCCGTGATCGACGTGGCGCCCGGCGCCAAGGGCGACGCGCAGACCCACCTCTTCGCCGGTGCGAAGGAATGGGAAACCCTGCGCGACTATCAGGACAATGTCCCGATCCCGAAATTCGTCGACTCGCTCGACTGGGGCTGGTTCTACTTCCTCACCAAGCCGATGTTCCGCCTGCTGCACTTCCTGCACGGCGCGATCGGCAACATGGGCTGGGCGATCATCGCACTGACCTTCATCATCAAGCTGATCGTCTTCCCGCTGGCACGGAAGTCCTACATCTCGATGGCGCGCATGAAAGAGCTGCAGCCCGAGATGGAGAAGATGAAGGAAGCCGCTGGCGACGACCGCCAGAAGATGCAGCAGGGCATGATGGAGCTCTACAAGAAGCACAAGGTGAACCCCGCGGCGGGCTGTCTGCCGCTTCTGATCCAGATCCCGATCTTCTTCTCGCTCTATAAGGTGATCTACGTCACGATCGAGCTGTATCACGCGCCGTGGATCGGCTGGATCCATGACCTCTCGGCGCCCGATCCGACCTCGATCCTGAACCTGTTCGGCCTGCTGCCCTTCGCAGCGCCCGATCCGGGCTCGCCGCTCTTCATCCTGTCGCTCGGCATCCTGCCGATCCTGCTCGGTGTGTCGATGTGGTTCCAGCAGCGCCTGAACCCGGCGCCGACGGACAAGACGCAGGCTATGATCTTCGCGTGGATGCCGTGGGTCTTCATGTTCATGCTGGGCAGCTTCGCCTCGGGGCTCGTGCTGTACTGGATCACGAACAACACGATCACGTTCCTCCAGCAGTACACGATCATGTCGATGCACGGGAAACGCCCGGATCTGTTCGGCAATATCAAAGAGAGCTTCCAGCGGAAGAAACCCGCCGAAGAGAAGAAATGAGCGCAACGCTCTCTCGCATCTACCGACATCCGATCAAGTCGATCGGGGTAGAGGAACTGAAGGACGCGTCCCTTGAAGAGGGGCGCGTCTTGCCTTGCGACCGGCAATGGGCGGTGCTGCACGAGCGCTCCAAGGTAGGTGTCGGCGCGGAGGGACGTGCCGATAGCTGGGGGCAGAAGATCAACTTCGTGATCGGGCGCTCCGCGCCGGGGCTGATGGGGGTGACGTCGCGGATGCTCGATAACGGGCACATCCTGCTGGAGCATCCCGAGCAATGGCATCTCGAGATCGACCCCGAGCGCGAAGCCGACCAGCGCAAGCTATTCGAATGGCTGCGCACCTTCTGGCCGGACAGTGCGCCGCGCCCGACCGCGCTGGTGCGCGGCCCCGACCGGGCCTTCACCGACGATCCCCTGCCCTATGTTTCGCTGATCGGGCAAGCCTCGCTTGATGATCTCTCGGCACGAGTGGGAAAACCGATCGACCGCCGCCGCTTCCGCGCCAATCTCTGGGTCGAGGGCTGGGAGCCCTTCGCGGAGATGGACCTGATCGGCAAGACGGTGCGCGTTGGCGAGGCGGAACTGCAACTGCGCGCCTGTATCGGGCGTTGCCGTGCGACGGACGCCAATCTCGAGACGGGCGAACGCGATATCGACATGCTGGCAGAGCTGGAACGCCACTACGGGCATACCGACCTTGGCGTCTTCTGTCTCGTCACCAAACAGGGCCGCATCGCGCGCGGCGACAAGATCGAGGTACTCTGATGGAGTTAAATTTCCCGCTGGCCGAGGCCCCCGACGATTTTTCGCGTGAGCGCGGTCGCAAGCTCTTCGCCGCGCCCGTCGAGTTCCTCAAGGGCGTCGTCGCAATGAAGGGGCTGCCGCCTGCCGACCGGATCGAGGTCTGCTTCGCGGGCCGCTCCAATGTCGGCAAGTCGAGCCTGATCAACGCGCTCACGAACCGTCGCAACCTTGCGCGGGCGTCGAACACGCCGGGCCGGACGCAGGAGATCAACTATTTCACCACGCAGGACGGTCCCTATCTGGTCGACCTTCCGGGCTATGGGTTCGCGCAGGCCCCCGTCGCGGTGGTCGCGAAATGGCAGGCGCTGCTGAAGGATTACCTGTCGGGCCGCGCCACGCTGCGCCGCGCCTTCGTGCTGATCGACACGCGTCACGGCGTGAAAGCGGTGGACGAGGAAATCCTGACGCTGCTCGACCGTGCTGCCGTCCCCTTCCAGGTCGTGATGACGAAGGCGGACAAGGTCAGCGCAAAGGATTGCGAGAAGGTGCTGGATCAGGTGCGCAAGGCGCTGACGAAGCACCCGGCCGCCTTCCCCGAGATCGTGCTGACCTCGTCCGAGAAGGGCGACGGGATCGAGACGCTGCGCGCGATCATCGCCGGGCTGGAGTAACCCCCTGCCCGGCTGCTGTCGTTACTTGCCGAGGCAGTAGCGCATCACCGCCTTTTGCGCGTGCAGACGGTTCTCGGCCTCGTCGAAGATCACCGAAGCCGGGCCGTCCATGACGCCGCTCGTCGCCTCGTCATTGCGATGCGCGGGCAGGCAATGCATGAAGAGCGCGTCGGGCTTGGCGTGGCTCATCAGCTCCTCGTTGACCTGATAGGGCCGCAGCTGGTTGTGGCGGCGCTCCTTCGCGGATTCCGGGTCATGCATCGACACCCAAGTGTCGGTGACGATCAGATCGGCGCCTTCGACCGCCTTGACCGGATCCCGCTCGATGGTGATCGGATGGCCCGCTTTCTCGGCCACGTCCAGCCAGGCGCGCTCGGGGTCGAGCGTCTCGGGCCCGGTGAAGGTCAGATCGAAGCCGAACTGCGCGGCGGCATGGGCGAAGCTCGCGAAGACGTTGTTGCCGTCGCCCGACCAGACCACCTTCTTGCCCGCGATCGGCCCGCGCTGCTCTTCATAGGTCATCACATCGGCCATGATCTGACACGGGTGGGTGCGGTCGGTGAGACCGTTGATCACCGGCACCGAAGCATATTCCGCCATCTCGAGCAGGGTTTCCTCCTCGAAGGTCCGGATCATGATCAGATCGACATAGCGCGACAGAACGCGGGCGGTGTCGGCGATGGTCTCGCCATGGCCCAGCTGCATATCCGCGCCCGAGAGCACCATCGACTGGCCGCCCATCTGACGCACGCCGACATCGAAGCTGACGCGGGTCCGGGTCGAGGGCTTCTCGAAGATCAGCGCGACCATGTGACCGGCGAGCGGCTGCTCGTCATCGGGCGCGCCTTTCGGGCGACCGTTGCGGGCCTGCTTCATCGCGATGCCTTGGTCGATCATGGACCGCAGCGCGGCGGGGTCGGTTTTGTGGATATCGAGGAAATGGTTCATCGGTTTGTCTTTCGTGGAGGGGCCTGAGGGGCTGTCCGCCCCGCTGCGCTCCCGCGCAGCCCCCGAGGATATTTACGCCAAGAGGAAGTCAGGCGGCCTTTTCGAGTTGCGACGCGGCGGCATCGAGCCGGGTCACGGCCTCGGCCAGATCGGCCTCGGAAATGTTCAGCGCGGGCAGAAGGCGCAGCACATTGTCGGCAGCGGGCACGGTCAGCAGGTGCTGATCATAGGCGGCGGCGACGAGATCGGTCGGCGCGCGCTTGCATTTGAGCCCGAGCATCAGACCGGTGCCGCGTACGCTCTCGAACGTGTCGGGATGCGCGGCGATCAGCCCTTCGAGCTTCTGACGCAGGAAGCCAGCGCGCGCGTTCACCTGATCGAGGAAGGCGGGCTCGGAGACGATCTCCATCACCTTGGCGCCGACAGCGCAGCCCAGCGGGTTGCCGCCATAGGTCGAGCCATGCGTGCCCGCGACCATGCCGGAGGCGGCGTCTTCTGTAGCCAGCACAGCACCCAGCGGGAAGCCCCCGCCGATGCCCTTCGCGACCATCATGATATCGGGGGTGATGCCTGCCCATTCATGCGCGAAGAGCCGACCCGAGCGGCCCACGCCGCATTGCACCTCGTCGAAGATCAGGAGCGCGCCGGTCTCGTCGCAGAGATCGCGCAGCCCTTTCAGACATTGATCGGGCACCGGGCGGATCCCGCCCTCGCCCTGGATCGGCTCGATCAGGATTGCGGCGATCTTGTCGGTGACGGCGGCCTTCAGCGCCTCGTGATCGCCCCAGGGAAGCTGGGTGAAACCGGGCAGCAGCGGGCCGAAGCCCTTCACCATCTTTTCCGAATTCGGCGTGGCCGAGATCGCACCGGTGGAGCGGCCGTGGAAGGCGCCCTCGAAGGTGATTATCTCCACCCGGTCCTCGCCTTTCGCGGACCAGTATTTCCGCGCCATCTTGATCGCGAGTTCCGCAGCCTCGGTGCCGGAATTGGTGAAGAAGACCGTATCGGCGAAGGTCTTCTCGACCAGCGCGTCGGCCAGCGCCTGCTGCTGCGGAATCTGGTAGAGGTTCGAGACATGCCACAGCTTGCTCGCCTGCTCGGTCAGCGCCTGCACCAGTTCGGGGGCGGCATGACCCAGCGCATTCACCGCGATCCCCGCGCCCATGTCGAGATATCGGGTCCCGTCCGCCGTCTCCAGCCAGGAGCCCTCGCCCTTCACGAAGGCGAGCGGTGCGCGATTATAGGTCGGCAAAACGGAGGGGATCATCGGGTCAAACTCCAGTAAGAGAAGGCAAATGCGTGCAACAGTCCCGGGGGTCTGTCAACATTCAGGGGCCTAAGGTCAGCGATTTGGGATAGGGTGTGGCGGCGGGCCACGGCAGATCGGACGTCAGGCGCTTCAGCGGCGACGTCGGGGACGGGTGATATATGCGGTCCGTGCGATCATGCGTTTGCGCTTACGCCGGGGCAGCGCGGAAGTAAAGAGGGTTCAGCCAAGCGTCACGTCGAGGAACATCATCAGGATCAACCCGAAAAGCAGCCCCGCGGTCGCGCGGTTCTGGTGCCCGTTGCGGTGGGTCTCGGGCAGGATCTCGTGGCTGATGATGTAGAGCATGGCGCCCGCCGCGAAGGTCAGCCCCCATGGCAGCAACGCGCCGGAGACCGAGACCGCCGCCGCGCCGACGAGCGCGCCCACGGGTTCGACCGCCCCGGTCATCGCGGTGACGAAGAAGGCTTTGCGGCGGGTGTAGCCCTGCCCGATCAGCGCAACGGCCACGGCCAGCCCCTCGGGGATGTCCTGAAGCGAGATGCCGGTCATCACCGAGAAGCCATTCTCGTTGCCCGCGCCGAAAGCGACGCCGATCGACAGGCCTTCGGGGAAGTTGTGGATCGTGATCGCGATCACGAAAAGCCAGATCCGCGCCAGTTGCGCCGCATCCGCCCCTTCGCGCCCGGAGGTGAAATGCTCGTGCGGCAGCGTCGCGTTCAGCCAGGCCACGAAGCCCGCGCCGATGGCGATGCCGATTGCGGCGATGGCAGCGGCGACCCAGACCGAGCCGAACATGGTCTCGGCCACGTCGATGCCCGGCAGGATCAGCGAGAAATACGAGGCCGAGAGCATCACGCCCGCCGCGAAGCCCAGCATCGTATCGGCGGTGCGCTGGCTCATGGAGCGCCCGAGCAGCGCCGGGATCGCCCCGGCAGCCGTTGCGACGCCCGCCACCATGCCGCCCATAAGGCCGAGCCAAATCTCGTTCACGCCGCTCTCCTTTTCGTGTTCGCCCGGCGAGATGGGAACGGATCGCGCATGATTGCAAGCCTTGCGATGGGTGATTGCGCAAATTTCGAGGGATTGGTAAGGAAACTTAACCACGGAGAGAGGAACACCCATGCCCGTCATCACCTCCATCGCCGATCTGAAACGTCTGCATAAGCGCCGCACGCCGAAGATGTTCTACGATTACGCGGAAAGCGGCTCGTACACCGAGCAGACCTTCCGCGAGAACACCGAGGACTTCGCGCAGATCCGCCTCAACCAGCGTATCGCGCGGGACATGACGGGCCGCACGACGAAATCGACGATGCTGGATCAGGAGGTCGCGATGCCGGTGGCGCTGGCGCCCGTGGGGCTGACCGGGATGCAGCGCGCCGATGGCGAGATCAAGGCGGCGAAGGCGGCGGAGAAATTCGGCGTGCCTTATACGCTCTCGACCATGTCGATCTGCTCGATCGAGGACGTCGCCGAGAATGTCAGCCAGCCCTTCTGGTTCCAGATCTACACGCTGACCGATGACGACTATAACAAGCGCGTGCTGGAGCGGGCACGGGCAGCAGGCTGTTCGGCGCTGGTGATCACGGTCGATCTGCAGCTGCTGGGCCAGCGGCACAAGGATCTGAAGAACGGCCTCACCGCGCCGCCGAAATTCACCCCCGCCGTGCTGGCGGATCTGGCGACGAAATGGCGCTGGGGCATTGAGATGCTGCAGACCAAGCGGCGTTTCTTCGGCAATATCGTGGGCCATGTGGACAGCGCCGCTGACCCGGCCTCGCTGTCGTCATGGACTGCGGAGAAGTTCGACCAGTCGCTGAACTGGGATCGGATCAAGCAGCTCATGGATATGTGGGGCGGCAAGGTGATCCTGAAGGGGATCCTCAGCGAGGAAGACGCCGAGATGGCCGCCGCGACCGGAGCCGATGCGATCGTGGTCTCGAACCATGGCGGGCGACAGCTGGACGGGGCGCTGAGCTCGATCCGGATGCTGCCGAAGATCGTCAACGCGGTCGGCGACAAGACCGAGGTCTGGCTCGACAGCGGTATCCGCTCGGGGCAGGACGTGCTCAAGGCGCTGGCGCTTGGCGCGAAGGGCGTGATGATCGGGCGCGCCTATGTCTACGGTCTGGGCGCGATGGGCGAGCCGGGCGTGACAAAGGCGCTGGAGGTCATCCAGAAGGAGCTCGACACCTCCATGGCGCTGTGTGGCGAGCGTCGGATCGAAGATCTGGGCCGGGACGATCTGCTGATCCCCAACGGCTTCTTCGACACCTATTCCTGAGGGCAGGCCCTAAGGTCTTAGGCGCTTTTCAAAGAACCGGTCGGGATAGGGATCGTCGTTGAAGCGATCGATCTCATCCCAGCCGAAGCGGTGATACATGGCGACCGCTTCGGGCAGTGCGGAATTGGTATCGAGCCGCAGATGCAGCTGGCCCAAGTCGCGCGCCGCCGCCTCAACCGCCTCCATCAACTGCCGCGCCAACCCGAGGCCGCGCGCGGCAGGTGCGATCCAGACGCGCTTCACCTCGGCATAATCCGCGCCGCCCTTCAGCGCCGCGCAACCAACCGGCACCCCGTCGGATAGTGCGATCAGGAAGGTGCCGCGAGGAGGGCGCATATCGTCGGCCTCGGGGTCTTTCGACAGGTTCACATCGAAGCCGCCTTCGAACCGGGCGGCAAGCTCCGCGTAATACTGCGCAAGACAATCCCGCGCCCGCGGATCGCGCGGATCGCAGGGCACGATCTCGATCTCGGCGCGGGTCAGCGCCGTCGCGATCAGGTCCATCGCCGCCAAGAGCGCGCTCTGGTCGGGATGACGCGAGAGGATATCCGCCGCCTGCGCATCGGAGAGCCGTTCATATTCCGCGAATTCCGCCTGCCCCGCCTCGGTCAGACACGCGATGCGGCGTCGCCCGTCTTCGGGATCGTCCTCCACGACCACCAGCCCCTCAGCCTCCAGCCCGCGCAACAGACGGCTCATCAACCCGGAATCGAGCGCCAACGCCTGACGCAGCTTCGCGACATCGCCCTGCCCGCGCCCGATCGCATTGAGCACCCGTGCAGAGCCCAAAGGCCGCCCGCGATCGAGGAAGGAGGAGTTCAGCGCGCCCACCTGCCGGGTGACGGCCCGGTTGAACCGGCGTATATGTGCGAGTGCGTCCATGGGAATACCTGACCTGTGTCCGAGATACTTTCTGACATTAGTCAGATATCCTTCTATAGCAACCCGGATTCCGCCGCACCGTCGGTTTCCCCTTGCCAACTCGGCCAATCCCGAGTATCCGCGCGGCTTCATGGGCCCGACACCCTTGGAGGCGGCCCATCACTTTGACAAATTGGAGACCAGTTATGGCAAAAGAGATCGAAACGATCGAAGCCGTGGCGCGTACGGGGACGGGCAAGGGGGCCGCTCGGCAAGCGCGTCGTGAGGGCCTCGTGCCCGGTATCGTCTACGGCGACGGCAAGGACCCGGTTGCAATCAACCTCGACTACAACCGCCTGATCACCCGCCTGCGCAAAGGCCGCTTCATGTCCACCCTCTTCAACCTGAAGATGGACGGCCAGGAAGATGTCCGCGTGATCTGCCGCGGCGTTCAGAAAGACGTCGTCAAGGACCTGCCGACCCACGTCGACTTCATGCGCACCCACCGCAACTCGCGCATCTCGCTCTTCGTGCATGTCGAGTTCATCAACCACGAGAAGGCGCCCGGCCTGAAGCGCGGCGGCACCCTCGTCGCAGTGCGCCCGGAAGTCGAACTCAACGTTCTCGCCGGTGATATCCCCGAGCAGATCGTGGTCGACCTCGAAGGCAAGCAGATCGGCGACACCATCCACATCTCCGACGTGGACCTGCCGAAAGGCGCCAAGCCGACCATCGAGCGTGACTTCGTGATCGCGAACGTCGCTCCGCCGAAAGGCTTCGGTGGTGGTTCCTCCGACGAGGACGAAGGCGAAGAAGCCAGCGAAGAAGCGACCGAAGAGTAATTCTTCTTCCGATGAGATTTTCGAGACGGGGCCTTTCGGGGCCCCGTTTTTCTTTGCCCAAAGCCGCAATTGCCGGCTGCACGGCAAACCTCCGGCCGGACATGCTCACATTTATGTGAACAAAAAATTTCTCGCCTTTTTTCCAAAACGCGATAGCTTCGAAGGTAATACAACCTAAAGGCTAGTCACATGCTGGAGCTTATCGCACTCGTTCTTGCAGCATTCGTGGTGCTACCGCCTAGAATGCTCAGCGCAATTGGTCGCGCCGTTTATGCCGTGCTGCGTCCGGTCCTGCGCCCGTTCTACCGCTTCGCGTCGAGACGACTCCCGCGCAACGGGTATGAAGAAATTGCGAAATGCGATATCGACGAGACCAGCGAGCGCCTCTTCGATGAATTCGCCCTGCCCGAACCGCAAGAGCGCCCGATCATCGTAGGCGAGTCGGGACGCCCGACTTATGTCGAATACCGCGCGGCTTAAGCGCGACGCCCCCTTTCCCCTGCGCGCCCGCTCACATATCCCTCGGTGAGCAGAGCCTCGACACCGGCGTTCGAAAGGGGAGACGCATGCAGCTTTGGGTGGGCCTGGGAAATCCGGGCGCGAAATACGCGAACAACCGTCACAATATCGGCTTCATGGCGCTCGACCGGATCGCCGAGGATCACGGCTTCGCCCCGTGGCGCGGCAAGTTTCAGGGTCAGGTGAGTGAGGGCCGCTTCGGCTCGACCCGCGTTGTGCTGCTGAAACCCGAGACCTTCATGAACCTGTCCGGCCAGTCCGTGCGCGCGGCGGCCGATTTCTACAAGGTCGATGTCTCCGACATCACCGTCTTCCATGACGAGCTGGACCTGGCCCCCGGTAAGTGCCGCCTCAAGCAGGGTGGCGGTCATGCGGGGCATAATGGGCTGCGCTCGATTCATCAGCATATGAGCCCCGACTACGCGCGGGTGCGGCTGGGCATCGGTCATCCGGGGCACAAGGACCGAGTGGCGGGCTATGTGCTCAACGATTTCCCGAAGGCCGAGCAGGAGATGCTCGACGACCTGCTGCGCGGGATCTCAGATGGGGCGCCTGCCCTGGCGGCGGGCGACGGGTCGAAATTCCTCAATGCGGTGAGCCTACGGGTCGCGCCGCCGCGCTCTTCGACCGGAACCAAGGCACCCGCGAAAGCCAACACCTCTGTCCCGCAAGACACTCCGCAGCCCGCACCGCAAAAGAAAGAGGCCACGGAAACCCGCAGCCCCTTCGACAAGCTTAAGGATCACTTCCGTAAGTGATCACCAGCTGCCGGTGTTCTCCATGCTCGACCACGGCTCCTGGATCGGCAGCGGCTCGCCCATCTGCAGCAGTTCGATCGAGATATTGTCGGGCGAGCGCACGAAGGCCATGTGACCGTCGCGCGGTGGGCGGTTGATCGTCACGCCATTATCCATCAGGTGCTGGCACATCTCGTAGATGTTTTCGACGCGGTAAGCGAGGTGGCCGAAATGGCGGCTGTCCGAGGGCAGCCCGCTATCGCCGTCCCAGTTCCACGTCAGCTCCACATCCGCCGTGCCGTCGTCCTGCTCGGGCGGGCACATGAAGACCAGCGTGAAGCGGCCCTTGTCGTTTTCGATGCGGCGGCGCTCCTTGAGGCCCAGAAGCTCGTAGAAGGCTTTCGATTTCTCGAGGTCGAGCACGCGGACCATCGTGTGCAGATATTCGATTTTCATGAACAGGCTTCCTTGGAACTGATTGCGGTTAACCGGAGGATAGCCCTTGAGGCAGCCGCGGCAAGCACCCCGGCTTATCCACAGGATATGGCGGTTCCTAGAGCCGCCCATCGCATATATAGTGGAGATCGATTCGAGACATCCGGAGGACATCATGGCGCTCACCCCCGAACAACAAGCCGAGATCGACGCACAGCGCGCCGAGACGCAAATGACCGCACGGGCGGTCTCGCCGGGGATGGAGAAGCGCCTCTATACCGCCCATGAAGTGCTCGATCACGGGGTGGTCCGGGTCATCGACTATATGGGCGACGACAACGCGATCGTGCAGGCGGCGCGGGTCTCCTATGGCCGGGGCACCAAGACGGTGAACAGCGACGCGGGCCTGATCCGCTACCTGATGCGGCACTGGCATTCGACCCCGTTCGAGATGTGCGAGGTCAAGTTCCACGTCAAACTTCCGGTCTTCGTCGCGCGCCAGTGGATCCGCCACCGCACCGCGAACGTCAACGAATACTCCGCGCGCTACTCGATCCTCGACCGCGAATTCTACATCCCCGAGGCCAGCCAGCTCGCCGCGCAATCGAGCCAGAACCATCAGGGCCGCGGTCAGGTGCTGGAGGGTGCCGAGGCCGCCCGCGTGCTCGACATCCTGCGCGACGACGCGATGCGCGCCTATGACCATTACGAGGACATGCTGACGCCCGACGAGGACGCGGGCAAACAGGGCCTCGCCCGGGAACTGGCGCGGATGAACCTGCCCACCAATATCTACACGCAATGGTATTGGAAGGTGGACCTGCACAACCTCTTCCACTTCCTGCGCCTGCGCGCCGACAGCCACGCCCAATACGAGATCCGCGTCTATGCCGAGACCATGTGCGACATCGTGCGTGACTGGGTGCCCGCGGCCTATTCGGCCTTCGAGGATTATCGTCTGGGCGGGGTGAACCTGTCAGGCAAAGCGGTGGAGCTGCTGAAGCGCCGTCTGGCGGGCGAGGAGATCACGCAGGAGACGTCGGGCATGAGCAAAGGCGAGTGGCGGGAGTTTTGTGAGGTTTGGGGGTAAGGGATGAGGACAGGGACACCTTTTTCAAAAGAAGTCTTTGACCTAGCATCAAGGCAGTTAGCTTCGCAAAAGGAAGACTTGCGCAATCTCCGAAATCAAGCCGCGATATCAAGTGCAATTACTGGCCTAGTTGCGGCCACCGGAGCGAACGCATTAGGCGACGTAGGCTTAGCGGGCTACAATCTCCCTCCTCATATCCTTGGAATGAATTTTGCGATATGGTTGGTTGCGGGGTTATTCTTCTTCGCTTTGTTCTTTTCCGCGCGCGTATTGGTTTCCCGCGAGGCTTGCACTTTTGACCACTCTGCCGCAATCATTTTCGAGCAACAGCGGGAAAGCGCTTCTGTCGAGGATTTGTATCGAAAACTATCGCGGGAAGCTGAAGGTTTTTTCGACAATAATGAGAAAGTACTAGACAGAGCACATCAAAACCTGACTTTCTCGATATCATGCTCAGTAATGCTCGTTCCTGCGTGGCTCCTATTTATATTCTAAGAAAATGACAAAGAAACCAACTAATACCCCCCCAAAGCCCCCGAAACATTCCAACGTCCACAAGGGTGGAATGAACAATTCCAGCAATGGCTCGGGACAAACCCGGCCTACTGGCTCAGGGAAAACGACCAATCGCGGGAAAAAATAGTTCTGACAACTTCTCAATATCTTTGAGTGAAGTTCCGAGTAGAGATTTAGTCGAGCGCTAACCAAAGCCGTCCCCCAAGGCGGGCGCGATTGCGCCCACCCTCGGATCGGTCGCGGCCCTCCTCGCGATGTCCAGAGCGTGTTAGGCTCACCCCATGACCCAACGCTTCCACGCCCCCCAAGACCGCGACTATCCGACCGCCCTCGCGGAGCTCCGCCAAGGGCGCAAGACCAGCCATTGGATCTGGTGGATCTTCCCGCAACTGGCCTCGCTCGGCCGCTCTCCGCGCGCGCGAGAGTATGGGATCGCGGATCTGGCCGAGGCGCGGGCCTATCTCGCCGATCCCGTGTTGCGGGCGCGTCTGGTGGAGGCCTCCGAGGCGGTGCTCGCCCATGCGGGCACGCCCATCGAGGAGATCATGGGGCCGGTCGATGCGCTGAAGCTGCGCTCTTGCGCGACGCTGTTCGAGGCTGCCTCAAAGAAAAAGGAGCCGGTGTTCACCCGGCTCCTTGAGACGTTTTATGAGGGCGAGCGCTGCCCGCTGACGCTTGACGCCTTAGCCGGGTGACATCCCGCGCAGGCGCTCGGAGCGGCGGCGCAGCAGCTCGACCGTGGTCAGAAGCGCGATCGACACGAAGACGAGGATCGTCGCCACCGCAAGGATCGCGGGGCTGATCTGCTCGCGGATACCGTTCCACATCTGGCGCGGGATCGTCTGCTGGTCATAGCCTGCCACAAAGAGCACCACGACGACTTCGTCGAAGGAGGTGACGAAGGCGAACAGCGCGCCCGAGACCACGCCCGGCAGGATCAGCGGCATCACGATCTTGAAGAAGGTCGTGCGCGGATCCGCCCCGAGGTTCTGCGCCGCGCGGGTCAGCGAGTGATCGAAGCCCACCAGCGTCGCGGTCACGGTGATGATCACGAAGGGAATGCCCAAGGTCGCGTGGGCCATGATGATGCCAGGATAGGAATGCGCCAGCCCGGTTTTCGAGTAGAAGAAGAACAGCCCCGTCGCGGTGATGATGATCGGCACGATCATCGGCGAGATAAGCACCGCCATGATGGCGCGGCGGAACGGCATCTCGGGGCGCGACAGGCCGAGGGCTGCCAGCGTGCCCAGCACCGTCGCGAGGATCGTCGAGAAGAAGCCGATGATCACCGAGTTCTTCGCCACGTCGATCCAGGTCGAATGCTGCCAGGCATCCATCCACCACGACCAGCCACGCTCCACCTGCGGCTCCTGCATCCCGAAGGTCAGCAGCAGGTCATACCAGCGCATCGAATAGCCGGAGGGGTCGAAGGCGAGCATCTTCTCGGTGAAGGTGAAATAGGGTTCCGCGTTGAAGGACAGCGGAATGATCACCACGATCGGCGCGATCAGAAAGAAGAAGATCAGGCCACAGATCACGAGATAGGCGTAGTGCCAAGTTCTCTCGAGCGGGCTTGCATATGCGGGAACGGCCATCTGTGTTTCTCCTCAGCCCAGCTTCATGTTGTCGATGCCCACCAGCCGGTCATAGAGCCAGTAGAGGATGATGACGCCGCCCAGCAGCATCGAGGCGAGTGCTGCCGCGAGCGACCAGTTGAGCGATTTCTGCATGTGGAAGGCGATCATGTTCGAGATCAGCTGACCGTCCGCACCACCGACAAGGGCGGGGGTGATGTAGTAGCCGACCGAAAGGATGAACACGAGAAGCGCCCCTGCCCCGATCCCCGGCAGCGTCTGCGGCAGGTAGATGCGGCGGAAGGCGGTCCACGAGGTCGCGCCAAGGCTGCGAGCCGCGCGAACATAGCTCGGCGGGATGGTCCGCATCACTGAATAGAGCGGCAACACCATGAAGGGCAGCAGGATATGTGTCATCGCGACGATCGTGCCGGTCTGGTTATACATCATCTCCAGCCGGTTATCGTTGCCGATCAGACCCGACCAGACGAGCAGATCGTTGATCACGCCCTGCTGCTGCAACAGCACCATCCACGAGGTCGTCCGCACCAGCAGCGAGGTCCAGAACGGTAGCAGCACGAAGATCATCAGAAGGTTCGATTTCGCCAGTGGCAGCGAGGCCAGCAGATGCGCGATCGGGAAGGCGAGGAACATGCAGAGCACGGTGATCACCAGCGACAGGATCGCGGTGCGGATGAACAGCTTGCCGTAGATCGCGCGTTGCGGATCGACGGGCACGATATTGTTGTCCTTGTCGCGGGTGTGGTCGGTCGCGGCGAGGTAGAAATCCACCGTGTAGGGGCTCGATGCGGAGCGCATCGCACGCCAGAGGTTCGGGTCGCTCCAATCCTCGTTCACGCCCAGGATCGCTTCTTTCCACGGCGGCTCGAGACGTTCGATCTTGCGCGCGGTGGAGGTGAACAGCGAGCGCGTGCCCGCCACGTCATAGTTGATCCGGGTCCCCGCCTCGCCCTGCGTGCGGTTTTCCTTCATCTGCTTGAGGTCCGAGGCGAGCGCGGTATAGGCGCTCTCGTCGATCGGCGACCCAAGGGGGTGTTCGTTGAACCATTGCCCCAGCGCCGGCGCGTTCTTCGAGAACCCGTCGTTATAGACCGATTGCAGCAGCATCTGCCCGATCGGAACGACGAAGGTAATCAGAACGAAGAGGAACAGCGGCGCGACCAGAAGGAAGGCGCGGCGTTTTGCGCGGAGTTGCGATTTCGCAAGGGCGGCCTTCAGCGGCAGCCCATCGGCGGTCTTCAACTGTGTTGGTTCGGGGCCGTTCAGGCTCGCATCCATCGTTGCGTCGCTCATCGTGTCTCCTTGGCCCCTCAGGGCAGCGGGGCGAGCTGCGCGCGCAAATTCGCGGCTTGCTCGGCGGGAATATCGGGCAGCATCACCCGCGTCGTGTAATTGCCGTGAAGCTTGCCATCGCGGCGAAAGCTCCAGTCGGAAATCTGGTTCGGCGCGAAGGTAATCTCGTCCCCCGCATGCGCTTTGAAATGCACGGGCTCGTTCATCAGCGTGCCGGTGATTTTCTGCGCGGAGATCGAAATCGGCGCGATCCAGATATGTTCGAGGCCATCGGCGGGCGTGTCGATCCCCGCCTTGAGCATGAATTGCGAGCCGGACCGGGCGCGCACCGCAGGAATGAAGACACTTTCATAGGTCGCGCGGGCTTGACCGATCGCCGCGTTCATCTTCGTATCGCTGGTCTCGTATCCAACGACCGCATCGTCTTGCGCCTGAGCGTGCAAGGCAGCGGGCAACGACAGGCAAAGACCGATGCACAAACAGGCCAGTGACGACCGGAAAGCTGACATCCGCGGGGCTCCTGACATCGAACAGGTCGAGCCGCGCGACAGGTGAATGCCGCGCGGCCCTTGTGGCTTTAGCCAGCGAGCCAAGCGTTGAAACGCTCGCTCAGTTCGGTGTCGTGGTCAGCCCAGAACTCCGAGTCGTTGACCAGGGCGTTCTGCATGTTGTTTTCCGCGGTGGGCATGTGCGGGCCCATCTCGGTTTTGCCGTCCTGATACATACCGACCATCGGAGCCGACGACTTACGTGCCGGACCGTAGGAGATCCACTTCGCCTGGTTGGCGAGCTGCTGGGTCTCGGTCGCGAACTTCAGATATTTCTTCGCGGCTTCCATATGGGGCGCGCCCTTCGGGATCACGAAGAAGTCGAAGTCCATCAGCTGGCCGTCCCAGACGATCTTGAAGGGCTGACCCTCGGCGACTTCAGCGTTGAAGATACGGCCGTTATAGGCGGTCGACATCACGACTTCCCCATCGGCGAGAAGCTGCGGCGGCTGCGCACCGGCATCCCACCAGACGACGTCGCCCTTGATCTTGTCGAGCTCGGCGAAGGCCTTGTCGACGCCCTCGGGGGTGCCGAGTTCCTTGTAGACGTCCGCAGCCGGAACGCCTGCGCCCATCAGCGCGAATTCCAGCGTGCCTTTGGCCGACTTACGCAGACCGCGCTTGCCCGGGAACTTCTCGGTGTCGAAGAAGTCGGCGATCGAGCTCGGGGTGCCGTCCACTTTGTCAGCGTTGTAGGACATCACCGTCGACCACACGATGTTCGCCACACCACAATCGGTGAAGGAGCCATCGATGAAGTCTTCGCTCGCCGGGGTGCCGTCGGGCGACGCGGCCAGATCGGTGTCGGGGTCGATCGGCTCGAGCAGACCTTCGTCGCACAGCCGGATCGCGTCGGACTTCTCAACATCGGCCACGTCGACCGACACGTTGTTCGCCTCGACCTGTGCCTTGATCGGCGTCGCCGGGTTGTCGGCGGCTTCCATGTTCACGTCGATGCCGGTCGCTTCCGCGAAGGGCTTGTTATAGGCTTCGACCTGGCTTTTTTCGTAAGCGCCGCCCCAGGAAAGGACAGTGACTTCCTCGGCCTGCGCCGCACCGGCCACGAGGCCGACGAGCGCGGTGCTCAGGATCATTGCTTTTTTCATCTTGGTTTTACTCCCAGTTGGTTGAGCTTTTGTGGTTTCGCGACGTTTTCGCCGCTTGGCCGCTTTTTGCGGCAGTTCGGAGCGTGCGGAGCTTGGACCGCACGTTCCGCATTCTTTAGAGATCGAGTGCGCGCGCGTCCTGCGGGTGCCAGCCGATCTTGACCGTCTGGCCTTCCGTCAGCCGCACCTGATCGAGCGTATTGCGCGATTTCATGACGAATTCCGGCGACCCGGCAACCTTCATACGGGTGCGCAGGATGTCCCCCATATAGATCACTTCGAGCACGTCGGCGTTGATCGTATGGGCGCCCGAAGGCATCATCTCGGGCTTGAATTCGACCCGCTCGGGACGGATCGAGACCAGCGTCTCCTGTCCCGCCTCGCGGATGTTCACCGCCGTCGCGTCGATGATCTCACCGGTTTCCAGGCGCACCGTGCAGGTGTCGCCGGTCAGCGTCTCGACGCGACCCGGAAGCTTGTTGTTCTCACCGATGAACTGCGCGACGAAGCTGTTCTGCGGACGTTCATAAAGCTCGTCCGGCGGCGCGAGTTGCTGAATGCGGCCGTCGTTGAACACGGCCACACGGTCCGACATGGTCAGCGCCTCACCCTGATCGTGGGTCACGTAGACCACGGTGATCCCGAGGCTTTCGTGCAGGTGCTTGATCTCGAACTGCATATGTTCGCGAAGCTGTTTGTCGAGCGCGCCGAGCGGTTCGTCCATCAGGACCAGCTCGGGGTCGAAGACCAGCGCGCGGGCCAGTGCGATCCGCTGTTGCTGACCGCCCGAAAGCTGCGCCGGACGGCGATGGATGAAGCTCCCCATCTGCACCATGTCCAGCGCGCGCTTAACCTTGGTTTCGCGTTCATCCTTGCCCATGCCCCGCACTTCGAGCGGGAAGGCGAGGTTCTCGCCCACGGTCATATGTGGAAAGAGTGCATAGTTCTGGAACACCATCCCGATGCCGCGCTTGTGCGGAGGCACCATGTTGATGTTCTGGCCGTCGAGGCGGATCTCGCCGTTGGTGGCGGTTTCGAAACCTGCAAGCATCATCAGGCAGGTGGTTTTCCCTGAACCGGACGGTCCGAGCATCGTCAGAAACTCGCCCTTACCGATCGAGAGATTGAGATCCTTCACGACGAGCGTTTCGCCGTCATAGCTCTTCTGCACGCGGTCGAATACGACGAATCCATCGTCGCTAGCTGCGTTGTTCAAAGCGGGCTCCCCGTTGTTTTTTGTCGTTGGTCAATTCCCGTGCATGTGACTAAAGCAAGGGCATTTGCGTTTTTCAACCCGGAAATCAAAAACCCACGTCACCGACGCATCACAGCACGGTTTCGCCTGAAAAATTGCCGTTTTGCGTCGCTTGTCGCGCAAGGAGCGACCACGACTTGCATTTGGAACGATCTAGCTTCCGCAACGTCAGCGACGGACGAACTCGTGGACCGTAGACCGCTTCCGGCGCCGCGCCGAGGAAATGGACCTCCGCCAAGGCGGGACGCGCGCGCAGCAGAGCGGCCAGATCGGACGCGGTGAGCGCGCGCAGCGCCTGCGGTCCGGGCCAGAAACTCTCGACCCAGGCACCCCCGGCATTGACCAACGCGTGACGCGGCAGCAGCAGGTGGTGATAGATCACCCTCCGGCAGCCCCGCATCACCCGCGCCCCGCCCCACCCCGTTGCCGCTAAGTGGCGCGCGCGCGCGAGGGCGCCCTGCCCCTCCGGCACCCAGATGCAATGTTGCCCGGAGAGAACCAGCGCCTCGCTATTACCGAACGCCCCAGGCCGCAGTCGCACCGGACAAAGCCGCGGATCGGCGGCCAGCGCCGCCGCGCCGAACCGGCGATGCGCATGCCACAGCACCGGCTGTGGCGCATCACCCAACGTCGTGACCAGATCGCCCGGTTTCAGGGTTTCCACCCGGCGCGGCCCGCGCGGCGTAGCCAGCCGCGTGCCTTCGGTGAAACAGGGGATCCCCATCGCATAGAGCTGCGGCGCCCCCGCCACCTGCGCGGGCGCGATACCGGTAAGCGTCAGGCTCTCACCATTGGGAAAGCTGAGAACCGCATTGCCCGCGCCATCGTCGCTGACCGCGACGTCCCAGGCGTTGACCGGATTTCCGGTGCCATCGGTCAGGTCAGAGACGTCGAGCTGATCGAGCGTGAAGCCCGTCCCACCATCCGTCAGATCGAAATCGGTGACGATGTCCTGCCCGTCGCCATCGCTGAAGCGGAGCGTATCGGCCCCAAGCCCGGTGGTTACCGTATCGACCCCGGCACCCGCATCGATGACGTCATCGCCAGCGCCCGCATCGAGCGTGTCGCCCAGCGCCGAGCCAGTCAGCGTATCAGCCCCGTCGCCTGCTGCGATCGAGACGGCATTCCCCGCGGCGGAGGCATCGAATGCCTCTGCGTCGGCGGAGCCCAGAACCTCCTCGACCTCCCAGAAATAGGTGACGGTAATGCCGCCGTCATAACTGATCGCGCCGGTTTCCCAACCCGTCCAGAGGACGACGGCCTCACCCGGACCAAGCTCGATCACGTCCCAATCGGTGCCGCCTTCGCCGCCGAAGATCGTCTCAGCCCCGTCCCCGGCATAAAGCAGGAAAGTGTCGGCATCGTCGCCGCCATGCAGCTCGTCAGCCCCTGCCCCGCCGGTGAGCGTATCGCTACCGCCCACGCCCTGTAGCGTATCGTCGCCCGCCCCTCCCGAGATCAGGTCGTCGCCGCCCAGCGCCCAGATCGTGTCGTTGCCGTCTCCGCCCGAAAGCGTGTCCGCGCCCGATCCGCCGGTGATCGTGTCGGCGCCGCCGCCACCGTCGATCAAGACGCCGCTGGCATCATTGGTGGCGTCGATCACGTCGCCCTGCTGCGACCCGACAATCCCTTCGATCTCACTGAAGGTCGCCGCGTTTCCACCGGCGCTGGCCGTTCCGCTCTCCGATCCGGAGAAGGTGACGGCCACGCCGCTCGCCGTGTAATAGGTGAAGTTGAGCTGGTCGAAATCGCTGCCCGTGGTGACAGTCTCGCCGCCGAAGATCGTATCGCTACCCCAGCCGTCGCTCAGGTAGACCGTGTCGGCATCGGCATCGCCGTAGAGGAGGTCGCTCCCGGCCTCCCCGCGAGGTGATCGGCCCCGTCCCCGCCCGAGATCGTGTCGTCCCCCGTCCCGCCGAGGATGGTATCCGAGCCCGCCTCGCCCAGAATCGAGTCGTTGCCCTCTTCGCCATAGAGATAGTCGTTCCCCGCGCCACCAAGGATCGTGTCATCCCCGGCCTCGCCATGAACGACGTCGTCATCGTTCCCGCCCTCGACATAATCCGCGCCGCCCCCGGCCCAGACCGTATCACTTCCGGCGCCGCCATAGATGGTGTCGTCATAGTCGTAGAAAGTGCCCGAAATGTCGTCGATCAGATCGTTGCCATCGCCGCCGTAGACCAGATCGCCCTCGGCCAACGTGCCGCCGCCGGTACCGTAGTAAATCGTGTCGTCGCCCGCGCCACCGTCGATGGTGTCGGCGCCAGCGCCCCCATCGATCAGGTCGCTCGACGCGCCCCCTTGAAGCGAGTCATCCAGACTGCCGCCCTGGATCGCGTTGGCGTCGTCGGGGTCGTAGGTTGCGTTGAAGAGCTCGGTATAGGCGGGGCCGGTCGAGACGTCGCTGACGGATGTGACCTCATAGGTGACACCGGGCTGCAGCGGTTGATCGGCGACCTCGCCGACGATCGTTCCGCCGATCTCAAGGATATAGATTGTGATCGTCGTGCCGTCCGGGGCGAGCAGCGTGAACTCATTCTCGATATAGACCTGACCGGACGCAATCGGCGCGCCATATGCATCGGTCACCGAGACGGATTGCGTGAGGTCGTTGCCGATCTCGTCGAGAAGTGTGTCGCCGGAGAGAGTCGAGCCGTCGTCGGTGAAGGTGAAGATACGTCCGCTCGTATCGACGTCCCAGCTCGGGTCGATCATGAGACGGCTGCCGGTGACGACGGTCGAGCCGCCGCCCTCGATCAGGAAATCCGATCGGAAATAGCCATGAAAGACGTAACTCGCCATCGCCCGACCGCCCGATCAGCCCCACACACGGTTTCACCCAGGGGCGATCATCGCGCGCGCCTCCCAAGGCAGAGTTAACGCGCGCGAGAGAGTTCACGCGATTTGAGATAAATCGGTCGGGGTTCAGCCCGGCGCGACCGTGTTGTCGGGTTGCCACGGCGCGAGCCCGGACGCGTCCAGCGCCAGCGCCGTACCATCCGATGCCCCCGACGGATCGAGCGGCGGAAACTGCGCCATCCGCGTCGCGACCCGGTTTGCGCAGAGGCGTCCGCCACGGTCGTTGAGATGGACGAGCAGATCGCCCCCAGCCTCGACCGCGAGATACCAGCCGCGCGTCGCTAGGTTGATGCCGCTCTCGCCCCACAGATCGATCAACGGGATCCCCCAGCGATCGGCCACACGCGCATGCACCGCGTTGCGCTCGAAATGGCCCTGCGGCCAGTCGAGCGTCCCATCGAAGGACCAGAAGGCCTGCGGCTCACGCACGATGAACAGCCGATGATCGGGCACCCCGTCGAAGCCGCTCGCCGCAAGATAATTGGCGATCATCGTGTGCCACAGCCCCTCATAGGTCACGATATGCCCGGTGCTCAGCGGCGCAGACAGAAAGGCCGCCGCGCCATCCGCGGCGTTGCGCGCCTCGAACTCGTCCTGCTCGGCCTCGGTCATGATCCGATCGCAGCTATAGGGGGTACCGGGCTGGGGAACGTGATAGATCGCGCGCGCCTCGGCGCTGCCGGTATTGCGATGCTCATAGAGGATATCGAAGCCGGGCTGCGTGCCGGGGGCCCTGAAATAGGCCCCGGCTTGCGTCGCCGCGAGCCCCTCTGCGGGGCCTGCGAAATGCCCGACGGAGAGCGCCGCCGCCTTCGCCGCCAGCCCCGCGATCTGCGCCCCATCGAGCGCGAGGGTTTGATACCCGGCATTCGCGAGATCCGTCACCCCGTCATTCGCGCCGAGCCAGAAGATCGTCGCCGCACTCCGGTCCCGGACACCCGCGCTCAGGCCCAGCGTCGTCGCGTTTCCTGCGGTCGCATCGCTGAAATTGATCAGGTCGTTCGCGAGCCCCGCCATATAGTCGCGTGAGAACATACCCGCCACTCCCTCGCCCGGCTTGGGCTGCAAGGTGCCACCCGAGATCCCGCGCACCGAGTGCCCCTCGAGTGACAGCATCTCGCGCAGAGGCGGTTGCCACATGACCTGCGAAACCAGCGAATGGCCCAAAGTGATGACCCGCTTACCCGCCCAAGGGGAGCGCAGCGCCTCCGCCATATCAGCCAGATCGGCGCGGGCCGCCTGCCCCGCCTGCTGGGCGTAGCCCGTCTGGACCGCGCGCACCGCGTCGAAGCTGATTGCCTGCGCGGTCTCGGGCAGCGGGTGATAGGGGCGCCCAGCCGCGCCAGCGCTTCGGCCACTTCTGCCTCACTGAGGTCGAAAGCGGGTTCGCCGGCCATGCCCAGATCGACCAGCATGAAGCAGCGCAGCGTGAGTTTGAGCGACAGGGTCAGGAGGTTCTGATCGCTCCCGTCGCGCGGGCTCGCGAATTCGATATAGGGATTGCCGCGCGTCGCGCTCGCCTCGGCGGTGAAGCACCGCGCGACACGGTGGCGGATCGGCGCACCGCTCTCGCCCACCTGCACGCGCAGCGCGCCCATCGCCGATCCCGGCGTCGATTGCAGCACGAAGGGACGCCAGCCGAGCGTGTGGATGCCGCTTGCAGCCACATCGCCCTCCGCGTCGAAATCGGCGTAAAGCGCGTAGCGATGCCCCGCGACCAGATCAACGCCCGCGCCGGGGACGTCTTTGTAGATCAGCATCGCGCCGAAGCTTTGCCCCGACAGGCTGCGCGCGACCTCCGCGCCTTCGGGGGCCCAGCTTACAGTATCCGCCCCCGAGATGGCCCATCCAGCAGCACCGTCGCGAAAGTCGTTGCCGCCGAAGACCGAGCGCAAACCGGTAAAATTCCGCGCCGCTAGCGCCTCGGTTGACGGGTAGCTCGCGACCTCCTCGGCGATGCCTCCAGCCGCATGACGGTAGAGCGTCGCGAAACGCGCGCCCTCGCCCGCCACACTGAAATGCGCGCCTTCCGCGGTGGCCCCGAGCCCGTCGGCAACGCTCGCATAAACTCCGCCGCTCAGCAACGCGGCATCGCGCGCCAGTTCCGCCGCCGTCCGGCTCTCCGCAGCCGCCGCGCCGGCCACCGCAGCCGCGGTCGCCTCTGCGCTCGCCGATTGCGCCGCGACCTGCGCAGCCTCCGCCCAGGCCTGCGCGCTTTGCGTGCCCGGCCCGCCCGGGGCCATGCCTTCCGCCCAAGCCTGCGCCAGCGCGACATATACCGCGCTCGCCTCCGAGGGCGGCGTATCTGCGGGCGCTTCCTCGGGGGCAGTCGCGATACAATTGGCAAAACTCTCGCTTGGCGCATCGGGCACCCGCGCCAGAAACTCCCAATGCAACTCCCACGCGTCACCGAAACAGGTGCCGTGATAGTCGCCCGCAGGCAGGTCGATCGCGAGCACGCCTTCCGCGTCGGTCTGCGCAGAGACGATCCGCGGCACGCGCACCGTGACGCCGCCTTGCTCGACGGTCGAGACGATTCCGCCCAGCCGCTCGAAGCTGACGGTGCAATTGGCGCAGATGATCCCGTCTGGGGATGTGACTATTCCGGTGATGTGGCAGGTCATGCGATCCTCGCTCAGGGTAAGCCGCTGTCGAGGGATAGGATCAGCAAGAGGCCCTACCGAGCCTTGAACCGAGCGCACGGAGCTTGCCCGAGGCCATCAGGCCTTTGAAAATAAAGGAAATCCGCCAAATCAGGAGACACACAAACCTGCGCGCACATCTACGGTGCAACGTGAGATTTTCGATTTAGGGAATACCCGCCTCGGGTCTGTCAGCTTTCTCTTCAGGAGAGAAATGGTGCGGTCGAGAAGACTCGAACTTCCACGGGAGTTACCCCACAGCGACCTCAACGCTGCGCGTCTACCAATTCCGCCACGACCGCACTGTCTAGGCTTGGTGTGGCGCGTATTAGCCAAAGGCTTGGGGGATGAAAAGGGGGTATTTCGGGATTGGCGAGAATTTTTCGCATTCGCGCTCTTGCCGTTGCGACAGGCCGGGCTGTCCCGGCCTGTGCAGGGTGCAGTTTATTGCGGCGCCGCGGTTTCCACGAGCTCCGCCGCCTTCGCCGCAAAGCTCGGCAGCGCCATCACAGGCTTCGGCGCCGTTGCGGCGTCGGCGCGACCGTTCATCATCAGGGCCGCCTTGCGGATCAGACCGCTGCGTTCGGGCTGCGCGGGCGCGAAGACCGGCTGCGCCGAAAGCGCGTTCTCATACCAGCCCATCGCGAGGTCGGCGCGCTCGGCCGTGCCGATTCCCTGCATCAGGTGATGGCCGACCAATTCGTCATAGGCGCCCTCGCCCAGACCGCCCAGAACCAGCGCCGAGCCCAGCGCCACATCCATGTCGTCGGTGCGGTAGCCGACCGACAGGCAGACCTTCGCGGTGCCCGAGAGCTGCGCCGGGCTCATCCCCGAGCCGTCGATAAAGCTTTTCACCTTGGCAAGCGTGGCGTCGCGCGGGGTGGTGCCGACGGCAGCCACTTGCTCGGAGAGAAGGGCGCCGAAATCGCGGCATTGCGCGGCGATCTGCTCGGGTGTGAAGCCCCCGATATTGGCCTCGAGCTCCGCACCTTCGTCCAAGGCATAGCCGCGCGCGAGGCAGAACTGCTCGCCCAAGGCCTGCCCCGGATCGGTCAGCGAGGCCTCGGTGACGAAGCCACCATTGGACGAGGTGACGAGACTGGTCTTCGCGCAGAAAGACGCAAGCGACACCGGCACCGGTTCGGCCACCGGCGCGGGCGCCACGAAGGACGGCATCGCGGGCGCCGGCTGCGAGGCCATCTGCGTCGCGAAGGACGGCGCGGCTGGTGCCGGAGCAGGCGCTCGCGCGGCAGCCGTTACCGGCGCGTTGCTCTGGGCGCTCGCGCCGGTCTTCTGGCACGTACCCGCCTGACAGGTGAACATCGCAGGCGTCGCGTTATAGGCTTGGAAGTCGTTGCGCGAGAAACCACTCGGCGTCGAGGCGAAGACCCGCACCGCACAGCTCTTGTCGTTGCACCAGAAGCCCGGCCCCAGAACCGACGTGTCGAGCAGATAATCGGTGCGCCCGTCGTTATTCAGATCGGCCAGCTGCACGAATCCAGACCGCGCCATCAGCTGCTGCGGCTCGACATTGGAGCTGCGCGCGATCTCGAACACGGCCTCGGAAATCTGAGGCGGCAAGCCCCCGATCGAATTGCCAGCGTAGGTCGATTTCCCCGTGCCCAGCATCTGCTCGCGTGTCTGCAAGAGAAGCCCGCGCATCCCCTGCGGATGGGTCGAGATCGTCTGCGTGACAGCAGCGCCGCCCAGGCTCGCCTTCTGATACGACGTGGTCAGGATGGTGCGCTCCAGATCGGTCAGCTTGCCCGTGATCGGGAAATCCATGAATGCCTGATATTGCGAGATGCCCGCGCGCGAGTTGCGCCCCAGCACCCCGTCCGGCGTACCGACATTCCATCCGAAGTGATTGAGCGAGACCTGCACTTCGCGATTGGCCTCGCGCTGCGCCGACGACATGGTCGGCTTCTTGTAGTAGGTGCGCTTCGTAACCGTCCGCGGCTGGCGGTTGGCCTCGTTCACGATCGCGCCGCCGATGATCCCTCCGATCACCCCACCCACGATATCCGAGCCGCCCGCCAGCGCCGACCCTGCCGGTCCGCCCGTAGCGACAGCGAGCGCAAGACCCGCCAGAACGAACTTGTGTTTCATCCCTGAACCCTCCAATCAAATAACTTCCGGTCTTGCCTGTTGCCCCGCAAATTCCATGTTTCTGCACGACAGGACCGGTCGGAATGTGACCGGCGCGGGGGGTGCGCGACCTTACCAATAGGTCAAGTTTGCGCTCCGAATCGGTGATGTGGCAAGGAATATTGACGCCGGGTGAGGAATTCCGGCGGGTGAGGTTAAGAAATGGTCGAATGGCGCGTAAGTGACAGCCCGGTCCCCTATCATGAGGCGCTGGCCTTCATGGAAGACCGCGTGGCCAAGATCGCCGCGGGCGAGGCCGAGGAGATGATCTGGCTTCTCGAGCACCCGCCGCTCTACACGGCGGGAACCTCGGCGAAGCGCGAGGATCTCGTCGATCCCGACCGTTTTCCCGTCTTCGAGGCCGGGCGCGGCGGCCAATACACCTATCACGGCCCCGGCCAGCGCGTCGCCTATGTGATGCTCGATCTGAACAAGCGCGGGCGCGACGTGCGCTGCTTCGTGCGCCAGCTAGAGGATTGGGTGATCGCCGCGCTCGACGAATTCAACGTGAAGGGCGAGATTCGCGACGGCCGCGTCGGCGTCTGGGTCCAGCGTCCCGACAAGCCGAAAGCGGCGGATGGCAGCCTGCGCGAAGACAAGATCGCCGCGATCGGGGTGAAGCTGCGCAAATGGGTCAGCTTCCACGGCATCTCGATCAACGTGGAGCCGGACCTGTCGCATTTCGAGGGAATCGTGCCATGCGGGATTCGCGAACACGGGGTGACGAGCCTCGTCGATCTCGGCCTGCCGGTCGAAATGGCCGATCTTGATCTCGCGCTACGTGCGACATTCTGTCGCATTTTTGTGAGTAAACTAAATGCGACCTCAGAAGTTTAGTGGACACATAGGCAATCATGCATGTTAGAACGCCCTTCAAGGCAGCGTGACTGCCCTGTGAAAGCCGGGTCGGGAGGGCCCGAGCTTCGTCTCAAAATGAACAAGGAAGACGCGATGAAACTCAGCCTTATTGCCATGATCACCGCCGTCACCGTTGCGAGCCCCGCGCTTGCGCAGGACGTCGAGAAAGGCAAAAACGAATTCAAGCGGTGCAAGGCCTGTCACTCGATCGTCGCCCCCGATGGCACTGCGATCTACAAAGGCGGCAAGGTCGGCCCGAACCTCTACAACGTGATCGGCCGCAAGGTCGCATCCGTGGATGGCTATAAATACAAGGACGGGATCAAGGAATACGCCGATACCGGCGCCGTCTGGACCGAAGAGCTGCTCGCCGAATACATCACCGATCCGTCGAAGTTCCTCGAGGAGCAGACCGGCGATCCCAAGGCGAAATCGGGCATGGCCTACAAACAGCGCAAGGACCAGGCAGACATCGCCGCTTACCTCGGTTCGGCAGAAGTGTCGCCCGACGCGCCCGCGTCCTGATCGCGATATAAACGCATCACGCGTTCGTTGGCGGACCCTTTCGAGGGTCCGCTTTTTTTGTGCCAGCGTCGCGGATTAGCAACGCCTGTCTGGCGCAACCCCGACGCTCGCACAGCCAGCCAAGGGCGCGAGATCACGGATCACTCACACCTGACAGAGCTGCGACATTTTTTCACGGCTGCGTGTGCAGAATTCTTGCCCTGCCATCGAAATATTCATAACCTCCGTTCATTCAGGCCCAAAGGGACGGGAGACCCGGGTCTGACGGGAGAAATGGGAGATCACTATGGCGGACGCAGCCGTTCACGGCGAGGGCGCACATGACACGCGCGGGTTCTTTACCCGTTGGTTCATGTCGACCAATCACAAGGATATCGGGATCTTGTATCTCTTCACCGCAGGTGCGGTGGGGCTGATCTCGGTCCTGTTCACAGTTTACATGCGCCTCGAGCTGATGGAGCCGGGCGTGCAATACATGTGCGCCGAGGGCGCGCGCTTCATCGCTTCGGCTGAGGAATGCACCCCCGACGGGCACCTCTGGAACGTGATGATCACCTATCATGGCGTCCTGATGATGTTCTTCGTTGTCATTCCGGCGCTGTTCGGGGGCTTCGGCAACTACTTCATGCCGCTCCAGATCGGCGCGCCGGACATGGCGTTCCCGCGGATGAACAACCTAAGCTACTGGCTCTATGTCGCGGGCACCTCGCTCGGGATCGCTTCGCTGCTCGCCCCCGGTGGCGGTGGCGGCGCAGGCTCGGGCGTGGGCTGGGTGCTCTACCCGCCGTTATCCGTGAACGAGGGCGGCTATTCGATGGATCTCGCGATCTTCGCCGTGCACGTCTCGGGCGCCAGCTCGATCCTCGGCGCGATCAACATGATCACGACCTTCCTCAACATGCGGACGCCGGGCATGACCCTGCACAAGGTGCCGCTGTTTGCCTGGTCGATCTTCGTGACCTCCTGGCTGATCCTGCTGTCGCTGCCGGTTCTGGCGGGCGCGATCACCATGCTGCTGATGGACCGTAACTTCGGCACCACCTTCTTCGATCCGTCGGGTGGCGGCGATCCGATCCTCTACCAGCACATCTTGTGGTTCTTCGGACACCCCGAGGTCTACATCATCATCCTGCCGGGCTTCGGCATCATCAGCCACGTCATCGCGACCTTCTCCAAGAAGCCGGTCTTCGGCTACCTGCCGATGGTCTATGCAATGGTGGCGATCGGCGTGCTGGGCTTCGTCGTCTGGGCGCACCACATGTACACGGTGGGCCTGTCGCTGACCCAGCAAAGCTACTTCATGGTGGCGACGATGGTTATCGCGGTGCCAACGGGCGTGAAGGTGTTCAGCTGGATCGCGACGATGTGGGGCGGCTCGATCGAGTTCAAGACGCCGATGCTCTGGGCGATCGGCTTCCTGTTCCTGTTCACCATCGGCGGCGTGACCGGCGTGGTGCTGTCGCAGGCGCCGCTCGACCGCGTCTATCACGACACCTACTACGTCGTGGCGCACTTCCACTACGTTATGTCGCTGGGGGCGGTGTTCGCGATCTTCGCGGGCGTCTACTTCTGGATCGGCAAGATGTCGGGCCGCCAGTACCCGGAATGGGCCGGCAAGCTGCACTTCTGGATGATGTTCATCGGTTCGAACCTGATCTTCTTCCCGCAGCACTTCCTCGGCCGTCAGGGCATGCCGCGCCGCTACATCGACTATCCGGAGGCCTTCGCCACCTGGAACTACATCAGCTCGATCGGTGCGTTCATCTCGTTCGCCAGCTTCGTGTTCTTCATCGGCATCGTGTTCTACACCCTCTTCAAGGGTAAGCGCGTCACCGAGAACAACTACTGGAACGAGTATGCCGACACGCTGGAGTGGACCCTGCCCTCCCCGCCGCCGGAGCACACTTTCGAGGAGCTCCCGAAGCGCGAGGATTGGGATCACGCCCACGCGCACTAGTGATCTACATCTCCTGATAACGAGAACGGCCCCGGAGCGATCCGGGGCCGTTTGCAAAAGGGCGAGAGGTTGCAGGAAGGACCGGGCGGATCATGCCCTATCGCTGGACAGATACCGAAGGCCAAACCATGGAGGCGCCCCGCTCCGAGGCTGCGCCCCTGCCCGATCAGCTGCACCTGTGGCCCTACCGTTCCCTGCCGCGCAAAGGCTTCGTCTTCTTCATCGCGGCTACGGTGGTCATGGTCAGCCTGCCGCTGCTGTCGCTGCTGGGCCATGTCGAACTGTGGGGGCTGCTGCCCTTCATCGCGCTCGCCATTGCAGGCGTGTGGTGGGCGATCTCACATAGCTATCGCACCGGAGAGGTGCTCGAGATCCTGACCTTCAACGGGCCCCAATTGCACCTGATCCGCCACGAACCGGGCAAACCCTCGCGCGACTGGGCGGCCAATCCGCATTGGGTGCAGGCTGATCTGCATGGAAAGGGCGGGCCGGTCGAAGCCTATCTGACACTGCGCGGCGGTCCGCGCGAAGTGGAGATCGGCGCCTTTCTCACCCCGGAAGAGCGCCGCCAGCTGCACCGCGAACTCGTGATCCGCCTTGCAGCCTCGCGCGCGCCCATTACGCCCTGATCACTTCGAGATACCGACCCCCGGCGCGGCCACGGGCAGGCATTCATACTGCTCTTCGATCTTCAACGCCGCTTCGCGCGCCCAGGCGTCGCTGTCGCGATTGACCTCTTGCGCGGCGGAACTCGCCCCGGTTCCGGCCTCCAGAGCGGAGACCAGCGTCTCGGCGAACCTGCCACCGTAGCTTTGTATTTCGACCTCATAGGCGGCATGGGCCTTGCGCGCGCGGGCTTTGGTAGCCCTCGGCGTGCTGCCCGCCGCGCAGAGATAACTCACCTCGCCACCCAAGGCAGAGGAATTGAAATGATAAAGCGTGCGGTCGGGATAGCTTCGCTTCAGATCCTGCAGGCCCGGTTCCGGGACACATCCCGATAGACCGACAACAGTCCCAATCACCGCCAACCCCGGAAGACGCCCCATCCACTTCTCCAAACACATCACTCGTCACTCGTCATCAGGCACGGCCGCAACCGCGCCTCTCAGTCGTCCTTGCTCTCAGGGAGATCCTTGCGCTTCGTGCTCGCGATATCCTCAAGCTCGCTTTCGGACATGCTGTCATACATCTCCTTCGACGCGCCCTGAAGATCGCCGACCTTGGTCTCGCCGCGCTTGGCTGCGAGCGCCGCGCCCGCTGCTTTCTGCTGTGCTTTCGATTGCGCCGGCATCGCTGCCTCCTTTTAGAAACTCGCAAAAGAAAACGCCCCACAAGGGGGCGCTGTTCCCAGTCTCGAGAGACCCAAGTCAGATCAGGAGGCGAGACGATCTTTCACCATCGGGCCCGCCTTCGAGAAATCCATCTGTCCGGTATATTGGCCCTTCAGCTCGCCCATCACGCGCCCCATGTCGCGAATCGACTCCGCACCGAGTTTCGAGATAGCGGCTTCGATGGCGGCATTCACCTCATCTTCGCTCAGCTGACGCGGCAGGAAGTCCTCGATCACGCGGATCTCGGCCTGCTCCTTCTCGGCCAGCTCCAGCCGACCGCCCTCTTCATAGGCGCGTGCGCTTTCCTGACGTTGCTTCACCATCTTTCCCATGATCGCAAGCACTTCGGCGTCGCCGACAGTGCCCTCGCCCTCGCCTTCGGCGCGCATCGCGATCTCGCGGTCCTTGATGGCGGCGTTGACCAGTCGCAGCGTCGAGAGCCGCTCCTGATCCTTTTCCTTCATCGCCGCTTTCAACGCGGCGGCGATCTTATCGCGCATTTGCATCACATCGTGTCCCTACTTCAGTGAAGGCGCCAGAATAGCGGCATTGCGAAACGCGCACAACATCCGCAAGTCATTGATAAATAAGCAATTCGCAATTATTTCATGGCCTCTTGACCCCCGCGTTCAGCGCGTCTAGGTTCCGGCGAATTTTGACATCGGGGAGTCGCGCCATGCCTGCAAGCCAGTCCGCATCGGAAAAGCCCACTGCGTTGATCGCGCTCGCTGATGGATCGCTGTTTTACGGGAAGGGTTTCGGCCGCCCGGGCGAGACAGTGGCCGAACTGGTCTTCAACACCTCGATGACCGGCTATCAGGAAATCATGACCGACCCCTCCTATGCGGGTCAGGTGGTGACCTTCACCTTCCCCCATATCGGCAACACCGGCGTGAACCCGGAAGATGACGAGACGAACGACCCCGTCGCCGCTGGCATGGTGGTGAAGTGGGACCCGACCGAGCCGTCGAACTGGCGCGCGGCCGAGACGCTGGTCGAGTGGCTTGAGAAGCGCGGCCGGATCGGCATCGGCGGCATCGACACCCGCCGCCTGACCCGCGCGATCCGCCAGCAGGGTGCGCCGCATGTCGCGCTTGCCTACAACCCCGATGGCGTCTTCGACATCGAGGCGCTGGTGCGCAAGGCGCGTGAATGGTCCGGGCTCGAAGGACTCGACCTCGCGAAGGACGTGACCTGCTCGCAAAGCTACCGCTGGGACGAGATGCGGTGGGCCTGGCCCGAGGGCTACAAGAAAGCCGAAGGCAACGATCTGAAAGTGGTCGCCATCGACTACGGCGCGAAGCGTAACATCCTGCGCTGCCTCGCTTCGGCTGGCTGCGACGTGACCGTGCTGCCCGCGACTGCCACGACCGAGGACGTGCTCGCGCTTGAGCCCGATGGGGTCTTCCTGTCGAACGGTCCGGGCGATCCGGCGGCCACCGGGGAATATGCCGTGCCGATGATCAAGGGCATTCTGGAAACCGAGCTGCCGGTCTTCGGCATCTGCCTCGGCCACCAGATGCTGGCGCTCGCGCTCGGCGCGAAGACGATCAAGATGAATCACGGCCACCACGGGGCGAACCACCCGGTGAAGGACCTGACCACCGGCAAGGTCGAGATCACCTCGATGAACCACGGCTTCGCGGTCGACAGTCAGACCCTGCCCAAGGGTGTCTCCGAAACCCACGTGTCGCTCTTCGACGGCTCGAACTGCGGGATCGCCATATCCGATCGCCCGGTCTTCTCGGTGCAGTATCACCCCGAGGCGAGCCCGGGCCCGCAGGACAGCTATTACCTGTTCGAGCGCTTCGCGACCGCGATGCGCGCGCGCAAGGCGTAAGCTGCACTCCGACCAATCGCTCGCCGTGATGCCTAACCGGCCCCGGCGGGCGTTAACACCATGTTAACCAAGCGTTCGCATTCTGCCCTGCGGGACAGATGCGAGGATTGGCATGGGCGGCGCGCGGCGACAGCTTCTCGAAATACCGGCGGCGATAGCAGAACCGGCGGAACGCGCGCAGCGCGCGTCACCGGCGAATTCGTCTGGCGCGCTGGTGCGATCCAAGCGTGATCCGCTGGGCACGCCCGACCGCAAACCCAGCCGTGCCGACCGACCGCCCTTGGGGCAAATCCTGCTGGACCGAGGCGCAATCGACCCCGGCGACCTCCTGAAAGCACTCGCATTGCGGCAACGCGAAGATGTGCGGCTGGGCGACATCCTCCTTGCGAATGGCTGGGTGCGCGAGGCCGATCTGCTAGCGGCCTTGGCCGAGCAATGGCACGCCTCGGTCGTCGATCTGCAGGCCTGCCCGCCCGATCCACGTCTGATCGACGCTGTCGGGGCGGAACTGTGCCTGAGACATGCGATGGTGCCGTGGCGGCGCGTTGGCGGTGTTACCCTGATCGCGACCGCACGGCCCGAGGATTTCGAAGCGCTGCGCGACGCCCTGCCCGCGCGCCACGCCCCCTACAGGCTGGTGCTTGCGCCGGAACGCTGCATCCACGAGAGCTTGCTGGCCCGGCGCCAGACCGCCCTGATCCGCCGCGCCGAGATCAAGGTCGACCCGGCCGAGAGCTGCCGCGACCATAACGAACAGCGTGCAAGCCGGATTGCGGCGGGGTTTCTCGTGGTGACGGGTCTCGGCCTGTGGCTCGCACCTTCTCTCCTGATCGGCATCCTTTTCGCATGGGTGATGCTGACACTCGTGGGTTCCATGGCGCTCAAGCTCGCCGCTTTCGCGAGCGAACTCATCGCCTGCCGCCGTCCCGCCCCTGACCCGTGCGACCGTGGCGCGCCAAGAGGACGTTTGCCGATCATCTCGATGATGGTACCGCTTTTTCGCGAAACAGACATCGCCGCGCGGTTGGTCGAACGGCTCGGCAAGCTGCGCTATCCGCGCGAATTGCTCGACGTGATCCTCGTCGTCGAGCAAACCGACGCGATGACTCTGGCAGCCCTTTCCGGTGCCGATCTGCCGCGTTGGATGCGGGTGGTCACGGTGCCCGACGGGCCGATCAAGACCAAGCCGCGCGCGCTGAACTACGCGCTGAACTTCTGCCGCGGATCGGTGATCGGAATCTGGGATGCCGAAGACGCGCCCGAACCGGATCAGCTGCAGATCGCCGCTCAACGCTTTCTCGCAGCGCCCCCCGAGACCGCCTGCCTGCAAGGCATCCTCGATTATTACAACCCGCGCAGCAACTGGCTCGCCCGCTGCTTCACCGTGGAATATGCGACCTGGTTTCGGATGTTCCTGCCGGGGCTCGCGCGGCTCGGTTTCGTCGTGCCTCTGGGCGGCACTACTCTGTTCTTCCGCCGCGACGCACTGGAGAAGCTGGGCGGCTGGGACGCCCATAACGTGACCGAAGATGCCGATCTGGGCGTGCGGCTCGCGCGGCATGGGTACCGCACCGAGTTGATCCCGGCGGTCACCCACGAGGAAGCCAACTGCCGTGCTGTGCCATGGGTCAAACAACGCTCACGCTGGCTGAAGGGCTACGCGATGACCTGGGCGGTCCATATGCGCGATCCGGTGCAGCTCTGGCGCGATCTCGGAACGAAACGCTTCATCGGGGTGCAGATCCTGATCCTCGGATCGCTCTCGCAATATGTTCTGGCCCCGGTACTGTGGAGTTTCTGGCTCGCGCTGTTCGGAGTCTGGCATCCGATTGCGAGCGCCCTGCCCGGCCCGGTCTTTGCCATCGTCATGGGCACTTTCATCCTGTCCGAGCTGATCGCGATCACGACCTCGGCCTGGGCCTGCCGCGGTGCGGAACATCGCCATCTGATCAAATGGGTGCCGACGCTGCATCTCTATTATCCGCTGGGCGCACTGGCGGGCTGGAAGGCGCTGTATGAGTTGGTCGCACGGCCCTTCTACTGGGACAAAACCAGCCACGGCATTTTCGATGCCAATGGAGCCACAGCGCCGGACAGCGCGCAGCACAGGCTTCTCGAGGAAATCGCAGCCGCACAGGCCGGGGCAAAGCCCGGACCGCAGCGTCTGGCGCATGCGCCGCTTATCGGGTGATCAGAGCGCCTCGGCCCAGTGGCCCGCCGTGCCGTGATGCGCCGCGTCGAGCGTGAGACGCGTCTCGAAGGCCCGCGAGATATGGGCGCGCAGCGCCGAGGCCGCCGCATCGCCATTGCCTTCGCGGATCGCATCGACAATCGCCTGATGCTCGTCGAGCGCAGCTTCGCCCCGGCCCTTCACCGCAAGCGAGGTCGTCGCGAGAAGCGCCATCGAGCGGTGCACGAGGTCGAGCTGCTGGACAAGGTAACGATTATGCGAGGCGAGGTGAATTTGGTGGTGGAACCGGCGATTGGCCCGGCTCAACGCCTCGGGATCGTCCAGTTGCCCGCGATCCTCGTCGATCATGTTCTGCAGCACGCGGACCTCTTCGGGCGCCGCATGTTTCGCCGCCAGCTGCGCGGCCAGCGCCTCCAGTTCGGCGCGCACGATATAGAGCTCCGCCAGCTGGTTGTGATCGAGCGAGGCCACGATCAGCGACCGCCCGTCGCGGGCCAGCATTTGCTGGGTTTCCAGCCGTTGCAGCGCCTCGCGTACCGGGGTGCGTGACACTCCGAACCGCTCCGCCAATTCGGATTCGACCAAACGGTCCCCGGGGCGGTAAACGCCTTCGTCGATGGCGTCGAGTATGAGAGTGTAGGCGTCTTTTTGCATGCAACCTGCTTTCGCGTTCTGCCAGAGATTAGGCGCGGGCCGCCCCCGGTGACAAGCAGATTGCACCTGCGCGCCCCGCGACCTAGCTTGCAGCCCATGACAGACAGCTCCGCGCCTGCCCCCGCCTCCGCCACCCCTGCCGACCGCGATCTCGCTGCCGATTTCGCGCATGTCGACGCCTGGGTGTTCGATCTCGACAACACGCTCTACCCGCCAGAGGCGCGTCTCTTCGACCAGATCGAAGTGAAGATGACCGATTTCGTGATGCGCTCGCTGGGCGTCGATCGCGCGCGGGCCGACCATCTGCGCAACCACTATTGGCAGCTTTACGGCACCACGCTGGCGGGTCTGATGCACGAGCACGACGTGGATCCTGCCCCCTATCTGCACGAGGTGCACGAGATCTCGCTCGACCATCTGGTGGTGGATGAGGCACTGCGCGCAGGCATCGAAGCCCTGCCGGGGCGCAAGATCGTCTATACGAACGGCTCGGCCCCCTATGCGACGCGGGTGATCGCGGCGCGCGGGCTGACGGGGCTGTTCGACGGGATCTATGGCGTCGAACATGCCGAGTTTCACCCCAAGCCCCGCGCCGAAGCTTTCGACCGGGTCTTCGCGCAGGCCGGGATCGCGCCCGACCGCGGTGCGATGTTCGAAGACGACGCCCGCAACCTGCGCCATCCCCATGCGATCGGGATGAAGACCGTGCATGTCGCCCCTGCCCCCGCGCCGGAGGATCACATCCACTATCACACAGCCGATCTCGCCGGGTTCCTGCGCAAAATCACGCGCGCATGAAGGGAAAGTGACGGCGCTGCGACAATATGGCACGGCTTCGCATCTTTATCGAAACGAGATGCATCTTTAAATCACGGTGGCCTGTCAGGGAGACAGCAAACGGGAGAATCGATTATGACCATGACGACCGCCGATTCCGGCGTTTCGGCCTATGTGGCCGATCATTCCGAAACCGAGCACAAGCAGATTTCGCCGGCTTTCATGTTCACCCTCGCGCTTGTCGTCGTGGCTCTGGCCGCGGGCATGGTCGCGATCATGGGCCTTGGCGGCCTGATCCTCTGGGCCGTGGGCGCCACCTGGATCATGCTCGGCCTCATCGTTGTGATGACCGCAGGCGGCTGACGTCGCACTAGTAGAATTCTCGCCCTTGGCGAACACGGCCCGGATCCGCGTGATCCGGGCTGTTTCTTTTTGCGCCGCGCGTTGCGGGACCTGCACACCCCCGGCTTGCGTTTCGCTGTGTCGCCGCGTCGCATCCCGGCGGCGGATCATTGCACCTGCCCGCGCCGGAGGGCAAAGTGGCACGGACATTGACGGAGGCGCCCCATGGCCGAAACCCGCACACCCATCGACACCGATATCCTGATCTCCGGCGGCGGCGTCGCCGGTCTGACGGCAGCCGCGGCCTTCGGGCAGGCGGGCTTCACCACGATCTGCGTCGATCCCACGCCGCCGGTCACGGAAGAGGCGGCAGAGGGCGCGGATATGCGCTCGACCGCGTTCCTGCGCCCGTCGCGCGAGGTGCTGCAGGCAGCTGGGATCTGGGATCGGCTCCTGCCCTATGCCGCGCCGCTGCAGATCATGCGGATCGTGGATGCGGGCGGCGAAAGCCCGACCGCACGCCTGACCCGCGATTTTGACGCGGCCGACCTGTCCGACGAGCCCTTCGGCTGGAACTTCCCGAACTGGCTGCTGCGCCGCGAGCTGGTGGCCGCGCTGGCCGATAACCCGCTCGTCGATTTCCGCCCCGGCGTTGCGACGATCGGCCTCGTGACCCGCGAAAGCGGTGCCGAGGTGACGCTGTCCGACGGCACCCATGTGCGCGCCCGTCTCGTCATCGGGGCCGATGGCCGCAATTCCTTCGTGCGCGAAGCGGCGGGGCTTGGCGTCAAGACGATCCGCTATGGCCAGAAGGCGCTGGCCTTCGCGGTCACCCACCCGATCCCGCATGACAATGTCTCGACCGAGATTCACCGCTCGGGCGGGCCGTTCACGCTGGTGCCGCTGCCTGATCGTGACTGCAAACCCTCTTCCGCGATCGTCTGGATGGAGCGCGCCGCCGAGGCTGAGCGCCTCGCCACGCTGCCCACGGAGGAATTCGAAGCGGCGATCATGGAACGCTCGACCGGGCTTCTCGGGCCGCTGAAGCTGGAGACCCGCCGCGCGGTCTGGCCGATGATGACGCAGATCGCGGATCGGTTCTCGGGCCAGCGCGTGGCCCTGATTGCCGAGGCCGCCCATGTCATTCCGCCGATCGGCGCGCAGGGGCTGAATATGAGCCTCGCCGATCTCGCCTGCCTTCTGAAACTGGCCGAGGAAGACCCGGTGCATCTGGGCGAGGCGAAGATGCTCGACGCCTATCACCGCCGCCGCTGGCCGGAGGTGAAGGCGCGCGAAGTGGGGATCGACCTGCTCAACCGCGCCTCGATGGTGGAATCCCAGCCGCTGCGCGATCTGCGCGCAGGCGTTCTGGGCGCGCTCTATTCGCTCGGGCCGGTGCGCAAGACGCTGATGAAGGCGGGGCTTGGCGTGCGTTAAGCGACTGACTGGCGCGGCTGCAACCACGGCCCGCGCCAGAACCGCCGCATCATCATCGCCCCCGCCGAGGCGAGACCGAGGACGAGGCCGAGCCATAGCCCGACGCCGCCGAAATCCAGCGTGAAGGCGAGAAAGTAGCTGGCCGGGATACCGATCAGCCAATAGCTCGCCACCGCCATCCACATCGGCACGCGCGTGTCCTGCACGCCGCGCAGCAGGCCCAGCGCCATCACCTGCATCAAGTCGAAGAGCTGGAAAATCGCCGCAACCATCAGGAAGCGCACGCCATAGAGGACGATCTCCGGCGTGGCCGGATTGTCGGCATCGAGAAACAGCCGCGTGAGCCAAGGACCGGCGAAGACGAAGACCGCCACCGTCAGCAGACCGAAGCCCACGGAGAGCCCTGTCACCACCCGCGCCCCGTCACGCAGAAGGCGCGGGTCACGTTTCCCATGCGCCCGCCCTGCCCGCACGGTGGCCGCGTTCGACAGGCCGACATGCACCATGAAGGTGATCGAGGAGACCTGCAGCGCGATCCCGTGCGCGGCGAGTTCGATCGTGCCGATCCAGCCCATCATCAGCGCCGAGGCCTGAAACATCGAGCCTTCCGCCACCGAGGTCAGCCCCACCGGCAGACCCATTTTCGCGACGATCCAGAACGCCTCCCAATCGGGCCGCCAGAAACGCTGGAACAGCCGGATATGGGTCAGGCCCGGCGCACGCGCGGCATAGATCGCCTGCGCCACGAGGTTCAGCACCATCGCGCTCAGCGAAGCGATGGCCGCGCCGCGCACACCCAGTTCCGGCGCGCCCCAATTGCCGAAGATCAGGATCCAGTTGACGCCCGCGTTCAGCAGGACAGCCCCCAACGTGATCCAGAGCAGCACCGCCGTGCGCTCCTGCGCGGACAAATACGAGCGGATCACCATCATCGCGAGGCCTGGTGCCAGTGCGAAGCCGAGGATGCGCAGGTAATCCTGTGCGAGCGCCGCGATCTCGGGCTTTTGGCCCAGCATCTCCAGCACCGCGCCGGAATTCCAGAAGACCGGCAGCATCGCGAGCCCGAACAGGATCGACAGCCATATCCCCATCCGGGTGTCGCGCCGCGCCTGCACCTCGTCATCCGCGCCCAAGCTTGCCGAGACGCGCCCCATCACCGCCAACGCGATCCCGTTGCCCAGCATGAAGATCGAGAAGAAATAGGAGGTGCCCAGCACCAGCGCCGCCAGCGCCTCGACGCCATACCAGCCCACCATCACCGTATCGGTCACGTTGAGCAGCATCTGCGCGAGGTTGGAGCCGATCAGCGGCAGACCCAAAGTGAAGATCGCCCGCACGTGGCGGGCGAGAGGCATCGCTTGGTTTTGCGGCTGAGGCGGTGGCGCGCTCTGATGGGGGTCGGTGCTCGTCATGGGCGAGCGCTAGCCCCGCCCGACGCGGCGGTCAAGAGAGCGGTTACTCGCCCACTTCTTTCTTACCCGTGATCATCGGCTTCACGAGGTTCACACCTTTCCACGTCCGGTAATAGACGATGGCCGCGATGTGGATGCCCACGACGATCAGCAGCAGGGTCGCCACGAATTCATGGATTTTCGGCGCCCAGCTCGTGCTGATGCTCTCGGGCACGGAGCCCGCAAGGGGGCCGACGTTGATGTAATCCTGCGGATCGGAGGTCAGCCCGGTCACGACCTGCACGATCAGCAGCGCGAGCATCACGAGAACCGACCAGCCGCCCAGCGGATTATGCCCGACATGGCCGGAGCTTTCCTTGGATGGCAGGTGGCGAAGATAATCCGCCACCGCCTTGGGTCCATAAAGGAACTGCGAGAACCGCGCCGTGCGCGATCCCACGAACCCCCAGATAAGACGCACCGCCAGCAGCCCCGCGATCGCGTAGCCGGCATAGAAATGCCGCGTCATCTGGTTCGGCCCCCATTCCCCGAGACCCCAAGCGGCAGCAAAAGCCGCCACCAGAAGCCAGTGGAACAGACGCACGACAGGGTCCCAGACCGTGACGGTTTTCTTCGCGGGGGAGGCGGCGGTGTCTTTCATTCTGCGTTACTTCGAACGGAACTCGTCGTGGCAGCTCTTGCACGTGCCGCCGAGCTTGCCGACCGCCGGCTGCAGCGTCTCGAGGCTGCCTGCCGCATCGGGCATCTCAGCCGCGGCTTGATGGAGGGCGTCCGCCTTTTCCATGAACAGGTCCATGTTCGACCAGATTTCCGACTTCGCGTGGGTCTCCATCATGTCGTCGACCGAGGTGCCTTCGACGAAGAGCGGCGAGATGTCGACCTTCGCGAGCGCCGCGATATTGTTGGCGGCGGTCTGTGCCTTGGCGGCATCGAAGTCCATCTTGCCCTGCGCCATCGGCGCGAGCACGGCCATCTGGGCGCCGAGCAAATCGAAGAAACCCTGGCGCGCTTCGACAGCGTCTTTGGGCGACTGCGCGAAAGCGGCGCTGGCGGCGAGGGTGAAGGTCAGGGCGAGGAGAGGCTTACGCATGTGGAACTCCAATCTGCGATGGCAAGAAACGTACAGGTTTGAGGTTACACGCATTCGTGTCAATCCGAAGACACTCCTATGTGCGCAGGCACACATTTCCCCTACCGGGACGATAGGGAGGCACCGGGTCTTAGGCAGGTTCCGGCCTATTGCCGATCGAACGCGCAAGTCGCCTAGAAATCGCACTTAAGTTGCGACGGAACGTCAGGCACCCCGCGTATAAGCCGCGCGAAATCCTGACTTTATGCCGAAATCTGCGGAATCAGCGCGCGGGTTTGCGGGCGACGAAATCGATCAGGGCGGCGCGACCGGAATGGCCCGCGCCCTCGTCGAGAACGGCATCGTAATCGGCCTGATGCAGCACCTCCCAGCGCGGGAAGGCGTCGCGCAGGAGATCGAGATCGTAGAGCTGCTCCACGACCCCCGGCCCGCCCGTGCCGTAGCGCGGCTGGCGGCGCGCGAAGCCGTGGATCAACGCGAGCCCGCCCGGTTTGAGCGCGGTCGCGATGCCGTCAAAAATCTCCGCCCGAAACGCGGTATCGGCGAATTGGATGAAACAGGCGAGAACGGCGTCATATTCGCCGCGTGGCCAGTCATAGCCGCGCAGATCGGCGTCGATCGTCTGCATCGACACGCCCCGCTCCCGCGCCAGTTCAGCGGCCTTGCGGCGCGCGTTCTCCGACGGCTCGAGGGCCGTGACCTGCACTCCGAGGCTGGCGAGATAGGTGCCGTTGCGGCCTTCGCCGTCAGCGATGCTCAACAGCCGCGCCCCCGGAGCGAGACGCCACGCCTGACGCGCCACGAAATCCGCCGGGGTCGTGCCATAGAGATAATCTTCTCCGGCGAATCTTTCGTTCCAGCCCATGCTCTCCTCCGGTTGTTACCTTTCACATGGAATGCAACCGGCGGAGGGACAAGCCCCACCGGTCACCGAAATCGCCATCGGCGATCACATGCTCAGGATTTGGTCACGCGGCGCTGATCGGGATGAAGAGATGCGCCAAGAATATGCTCAGACGAATGCACGACATGGCTCGCATGGCCCACGATCAGCGGATCGGGCGGCGTTGCGATCGTGGGATCCTTGTCGGGATAGTCCAGCGTCGACAGGAAATGCTTCATGCAGTTCAGCCGCGCGCGCTTCTTGTCGTTCGACTTCACGATGGTCCATGGCGCATCGGCGGTGTCGGTGTAGAAGAACATCGCCTCTTTCGCCTCGGTGTAATCGTCCCAGCGATCGAGGCTCGCCAGATCGATCGGCGACAGCTTCCAGCGCTTGAGCGGATCGGTTTCGCGCGATTGGAAGCGGCGGCGCTGCTCCTCGCGGGTGACCGAGAACCAGTACTTGTAAAGCCGAACCCCCGAGCGCACGAACATCCGCTCCAACTCCGGGGTCTGGCGCATGAATTCGAGGTAATCGTTGGGTTTGCAGAAGCCCATCACGCGCTCCACACCCGCGCGGTTATACCAGCTGCGATCATAGAAGGTCATCTCGCCCGCGGTCGGCAGATGCTCGACATAGCGTTGGAAATACCACTGACCGAGTTCCTCTTCCGAGGGCTTGTTGAGTGCGACGACCCGGGCAAAGCGCGGGTTGAGATGTTCGGTGAAGCGCTTGATCGTACCGCCCTTGCCCGCCGCATCGCGGCCCTCGAAGAGGATCACGAATTTCTCGCCGCTCTCCTGCGCCCATTTCTGGACCTTCAGCAACTCGGCCTGAAGCTCCGCCTTTTCTTTCTCATAGGCGGCGCGCGCCATCTTGCGCTTGTAGGGGTATTTCCCGGTCTCGAAAGCCAGCCGCACCGCACTGGGATCGACGCGCGGGAAGCTCTTCGGGCCGGTCGCCTTCGGCTCGGGCGGGGTGATCGCGGGATGCGCCTCGGAGGGATCGATCGGCTTGACGACAGCCTCTGCCTTCCCGGCTGCGGCCTTGGCCGGTTTCGTCGCGTCGCTCATGAACTGATCTTTCATGCGTATCCCTCCGTTGGCTGAACCTTGCAGAGCATCGCGCAATCCCGCGTGATGTGCCTTGATACGCATCAAAAACCCGTGTCTGCTGGGCCTCCGGCGGCAAAAACGCCACAAAAATCGAGCGAAACGAAGGAACGGACATGATCACGATCTACGGCAACTATCATTCGCGGGCGAGCCGGGCGCTGTGGTTGCTCGAGGAGTTGGGCCTGCCGTTCCGTCTGCGCCGAGTCGTGCAGGCGAACCGTTTCAAGGATCCGCTCGCGCCGGAGGTTCCGCTCAACACCCGCTCGCCCGAATTTCGCAAGCTCTCGCCGATGGGCGCGATCCCGGTGCTGGAGGAAGACGGGCTTATCTTGACGGAGTCGCTCGCGATCAACCTGCATCTCGCGCGCAAGGCGGGTGGCCCGCTCGCCCCGGCGCACGAGCGCGAACTGTCGCAAATGGAGCAATGGGCGCTCTTCGCCGCGACCTGGATCGAGACCGACGCGCTGGCGCTCAGCTTCGTCTATCGCCGCAAGGAGCAGGACACGCCCGAGGGCAAGGCCGAGATCGCGTCTCTCTGCTCGAAGCTCGCACGGCCCCTGACCACGCTCGAGACCCATCTGGAGACGCATAGCCATATCGTGGGCGGCCGGTTCACCGTGACCGACCTCAATCTCGCGGAGGTACTGCGCTACGGACAGGACCACCCGGATTTCCTCGCCCCCTACCCGCGCCTGCAAAGCTGGATCAAACTGTGCCAGAGCCGCAAAGCCTTCCGCGCGATGTGGGAGAAGCGCGAGGCCGAGGCGGTTTGATTCGGCGAACCCCGCGCCGCGCATAGTTCGAAAGGTGTATGCGAAGACGGCGCGGATACGCGCTCTGCTCAAGCGATGGGCAGGCGCTCAGCCCAACTTCGCCTTTCAGTCAGGTCTCCCTGACCAAGTGGTCGGGTTTTCCGCAGCGGGGTGAATTCCTCTTAGCAATGCAGCTTCCCTTACGTCATTTTGTCGGGGTGAAGAGGGTTCGAGGTAACCATGTCTGCTTTGCTTGGATACAGCCTGTGTTTGGGTGCGACGCTGATCGTGATCGCGGGAGATTTCGTTCTGAAATCCGCCGTTGATAAAGGTCACGCGCTGCATTCGCCGTCTGTCTTCCTAGGTTGCGTGCTTTACGCCGCTTCGGCAGCAGGTTGGTTTCTGGCTATGCGGCATGTGTCGCTGGCACAAACGGGCGTGGCCTCGGCGCTTTTCACATTGATGGCTCTGGTGACGATGGGAGTCGTCCTGTTCGGTGAAAAACTCGCCTTGCGGGAAGTCTTCGGTATCGCGATGGCGGTGGGGTCGATGCTGCTCATGGCGCGCGTCGCGTAAGAGCCGGACGTTTTCGGGGTGTGGGGCTTTCGAAGCGGATCGGGGCGGTGGGGTCTTCTTGCTCCTCCGCCCCAACCTGCGGTATCTCTTGTTTAGAAAACTACAAGAGAAAGCGAGCAGCATGGCCGACGATCTTCTGACGCCCCAGACCGATTCCTATGACGCCTCCTCGATCGAGGTGCTCGAAGGTCTCGAACCCGTGCGAAAACGCCCCGGCATGTATATCGGCGGCACCGATGAGCGCGCGCTTCATCACATGGTGGCAGAGGTGCTCGACAACTCGATGGACGAAGCGGTGGCCGGTCACGCCAACCGCATCGAGGTCGAACTGCTCGCCGATCATTCCGTCGTCATCCGCGACAACGGGCGCGGCATCCCGATCGACCCGCACCCGAAATTCCCCGGCAAATCCGCGCTGGAAGTCATCCTTTGCACGCTGCACGCGGGCGGCAAGTTCTCGGGCGACGCCTACGAAACCTCGGGTGGTCTGCACGGGGTGGGCGCCTCGGTGGTCAACGCGCTGTCGGACCTGATGGTCGTTCAGGTCGCCAAGAACAAGGAGCTGTATGAACAGCGCTTCTCGCGCGGCATCCCCGAAGGTCCGGTCGAGAAGATCGGCTCGGCCCCGAACCGTCGCGGCACCACCGTCACCTTCCATGCCGACGAGCAGATTTTCGGCCATCACCGGTTCAAGCCCGCACGTCTGCTGAAGATGGTGCGCTCGAAGGCGTATCTCTTCTCGGGCGTGGAGATTCGCTGGAAATCCGAGGTCGACGATGGCGAGACCCCGACCGAGGCGACCTTCCACTTCCCCGGCGGCCTCGCCGATTACCTGACCGAGACGCTGAGCGGCGCAAGCACCTATGCCGACCGCCCCTTCTCGGGCAAGGTCGAGTTCCGCGAAAAGTTCAACGTGCCGGGCTCGGTCGAATGGGCGATCAACTGGACGCCGTCGCGAGACGGTTTCATCCAGTCCTACTGTAACACCGTGCCGACGCCCGAGGGCGGCACCCACGAGGCGGGCTTCTGGTCGGCGATCCTCAAGGGTATCCGCGCCTATGGCGAGCTGGTGAACAACAAGAAGGCTGCGCAGATCACCCGCGACGACCTGATCACCGGCGGCTGCGCGCTGGTCTCGTGCTTCATCCGCGAGCCGGAATTCGTGGGCCAGACCAAGGACCGACTCGCCACCGTCGAGGCGCAGCGACTGGTCGAGGGCGCGGTGCGCGACCACTTCGACAACTGGCTGGCCTCGGACACGAAATCCGCAGGTGCGATCCTCGATTTCCTCGTGCTGCGCGCCGAAGAACGCCTCAAGCGCCGGCAGGAGAAAGAGACTCAGCGCAAATCGGCCACCAAGCGGCTGCGTCTGCCCGGCAAGCTGGTCGACTGCTCGGCCACGAACCGTTCGGGCACGGAGCTGTTCATCGTCGAGGGCGACTCGGCAGGCGGCTCGGCCAAGATGGCGCGCGACCGCAAGAACCAGGCGCTGCTGCCGCTCCGCGGCAAGATCCTCAACGTGCTCGGCGCGGCAAGCTCCAAGCTCGGCTCGAACCAGGAGATCAACGATCTGACGCAGGCGCTCGGCGTGGGGCTCGGCACCAAGTTCAACGTCGACGATCTGCGCTACGACAAGATCATCATCATGACCGATGCGGATGTCGACGGCGCGCACATCGCCTCGCTCCTGATGACCTTCTTCTTCACCCAGATGCGCCCGATGATCGACCAGGGGCACCTCTATCTGGCCTGCCCGCCGCTCTATCGTCTGACCCAAGGGGCCAAGCGCGTCTATGTGGCCGATGACGCCGAGAAGGACGCGATGCTGGAGAAGGGTCTGGGCGGCAAAGGCAAGATCGACGTGCAGCGCTTCAAGGGTCTGGGCGAGATGGACGCGAAGGACCTGAAAGAAACCACGATGCACCCCGACACGCGCAAGCTGATCCGGGTCACGATCCACGACGACGAGCCGAACGAGACCGGCGATCTGGTGGAGCGTCTGATGGGCAAAAAGCCCGAACTGCGGTTCCAGTATATTCAGGAGAACGCGCAGTTCGTGGAGGAGCTGGATGTTTGAGGAAGGTCGGCTCGGAGAATCAAGCGTCGAGCCTTAACCAATGGGGCCAATCAACAAACCAACGAGACGACGGGGAGCCGCCAGCCTTAAGCGTTTGATAATACTTGTCTTCGGCATGTTGACGCGCCTCCATGCCGATCCGCAGAGTATTCAATACACTTAGGGTTTCATCCCTGTCATCCTGAAGCGACCATATGAAATCGGAGTTACACAACTGCCTATGAGCAAATGATAGTGCGGCCTCTATGCCTGTCATCACGGCATTGATCTGTTTCAACGTTGGCCCGACTACGGCTTCTTGATTGCGGACTGCATCCCAATCTCGGTGTGCGATGAACTTGTTACGTTGGGCTTCAAGCGGCTGTAGCGTCTTTTTTGCCGCGTTTGCCAAGTTCTCAAACTCTTCCCGTCCCTCCCAGTCTGCATATCGATTGGTGTCCGCCAAGCTGAGCAATGTAAGATTTAACTTCTCTCCGCACCCACGCCCTGATTTTGCCGACCCAGCGATCCGAAAAGCACCTTGGATGAGTTCAGAAATCAGTGCTTGCTGCACGATGCCGAAGAAATGTCCCGAGACATTGTTCATCAGCGTGACACGTTCTTGATGCGAGGCGAAAAGCGTCAAGAGGATTTCCGCACGCGCTTTGAACCAGAAAAAGTCAGTCTCCAAAATATCAAGATCGCCACGAATGGTATTCATGTCTTGTGCTTCCTTCGTTGAAAATCAGTGGAATGATGGGGTGATCACCCTTGATTTCCAAACCAAATCGCCCGGGCGTCCAGCCCGGGCAGCGCCCGACCCTCCCCCCGGGAGGGCGCATTGGCAATGCCAGCGCGGGCATAAGCGTCCTCCGGGCTTGCGAGATAAACCGCTCGAACCAATCGACGGCGACTCGCCCACCCAAGGGTCGGGCGCTCCCCTTCGCACTCATCATAAGCGCCTATCCAAAGCCTGGCGCTGCCCCCTTCGCTGAGCACGAAACGGACACGGGCTTGGATCATTGCCGGCTGCGCGATACCAAGGCGCGATACGTCACAACCTCCGGATCCCGACACATGCCCCAGATTTCTTCCCAAAGCCTCAGCGTCACCATCGCCGATCTGGGCGCCGAGATGCAGGGGCTGAGCTATCAGGGGCAGGAGCTGCTCTGGGAGGGCGACCCGGCCTGGTGGAGTGGGCAAGCTCCGATCCTGTTTCCCATCGTCGGCCTTCCCGCCCCCGACGGGGTGACGATCGACGGCACGCCCCACGCGATCTCCAAGCACGGCTTCGCCCGCGACCTGCCCTTCCGCGTGACCGAGCTGACGCAAAGCCGCTGCTGCCACCTGCTCGAACCCTCGCAGGAGACCGCGGCCTATCCGTTCGATTTCCGCCTCGAGATCGTCCACGAGGTCGTGGGGTCGGAGCTGAGCGTCACCGCCACGGTCAGCAATGCGGGTGATCGAGAGATGCCGTTTTCCTTCGGCTTTCACCCCGCGTTCCGCTGGCCGCTGCCCGGCGCGACCGGCCCGCATCGGATCGAGCTGCGCAACGGGGCGGAGCCTGCCTTGGCACGTCTGACGGATGGGATGCTGGGGCGCGCGCGGATGCCCTCGCCCTTCACGGCGGGCGCGCTGACCCTCGATCCGGCGCAGTATGAGGACGATGCGATGATCTTCCCCGAAGGCGCGGGCGACGGGCTACGCTACCACGCCGACGGGGCGCCGGTGCTCGATTTCCGCTTCTCCAACCTGCCCAATCTCGCGCTGTGGCAGAAACCCGGCGCGCCCTATATCTGCATCGAGCCGTGGCATGGGCTGCCTGCCGCGGAAGGGGCCGGGCCGGAACTGGCCGCGCGGCCCGACAGCATGATCTTGGCCCCCGGCGCACAGGAGACATTCGCGATGACCTTGGCGGTGAGCGGATGATCCCCTACCTCGCCTATGGCTCCAACCTGCTGACCTCGCGGCTTGCCGCGCGCTGCCCTTCGGCCCGCGTGCTCGGGTTGGCGGAGGCTCCCGGACATGCGCTCGATTTCTCGAAACGCGGGCGCGACGGGAGCGCGAAGGCTACGATCACCGAAAGCGACGCGCGCACCCAAGGTGTGCTGTTCGAGATCACGGAGACCGACATCCCCGCGCTCGATGCCGCAGAGGGCGCGGGGCTGCACTACGAGAAGATCGCGCTCACGCTCGAGGATGGCCAGCGCGCCTTCACCTATCGCGCGCTACAGCGACAGGACGGGATCGCGCCGTTCGAATGGTATCTCGCGCTGATCCGGGCGGGGCGGCGCGAGCACGGGCTGGGCCTGGACGATCTGGCGGACGTCACGCCGATCCCCGACCCCGAGCCCGACCGCCCCGGATTCATCGCCGCCCGCGAAGCGTTGGTCCGCGCGGGCTATAGAGACTGGCGCGCGGCGCTCTGACCGATCGGGCGCACAGGCATGCCCGGCCCGGTCAGCACGGCGATGCCTGCCCCGACCAGAGACGACAGCTCCGGCCCGTCGCAATCCAACCCCCCGGTATAGGTGCCGAAAGCGGGCAGGATCAGGTGATCGCGCCCCACCAGAAACGCCCGATGCGACCGCCGCGCGATCGTCGCTTTGGGATGGTAATGGCCCGAGAGGTCCGGCCCCGCGCCTGCGATATGGCGCAGGGTGAGCGGGCCGATTTGCGTCTCTTCCACGGTCCGGCCCAAGCCGATCGGATCATGGTTTCCCGCGATCCATAGCAGTTCGGTCTGGGCCGCGATCCGTGTTAGACGCCCGGCGATCTCGGGCGCGATCTCTCCCGCCGCCGCATCGTCGTCGAACGCATCGCCTAGGCTGATCAGCCGCGAAGGCCGGAGGCGCAGCACCTCGGCCTCCAGCCGGATCACCGTGTCGAGGCTCTCGAAAGGCGGCAACAGCGCACCGCCACGCCGCGCCATCCGCTCGGACTTGCCCAAGTGCAGATCGGCCACGATCAGCGAGTCTTCCTCGGGCCAATAGAGCGCGCCCGACGGTTGCGCGATGAGCCGCTGCCCCGCGAAGGTGATCTCTCTCATTCCAGCCCCGCCTCGCGCATCATTGCCTGCGCCTCTTCTTCCATCAGCCGCGCTTCGCCCGTGCCGCCCCGAATGCCGACCTGCCCATGCTCCAACAACAACGGCGCGGCCAGCGGCGTCACATGCGGGGCGCGGATATGCACGATTCTTTTGCCTTGGGCCAGCATCTCCTCGATCCGCTCGAAATCGACGAGACCGCGGCTCGCCTCCTCGCGGGTGATGCGCAGCAGAAGGTGGTCGGGATCGTAGCGGCGCAAGGTATCGTAAAGGATGTCGGACGAAAACGTCGCCTGTTTGCCCGATTTGCGCTGCCCCGGCAGATTGCGCTGGATGAGGCCCGCGATCGTGGCAATGGAGCGGAAGGCGCGCTTCATCACCGCGTTGCTCTCCAGCCAGTCGCGGAGACCTTCGCGCAGCCCTTCGACTGAGAGCAGCGGGGCGGGGTCTTCGACCGGATCGATCGACCAGATCAGCAGCGCATAATCGGTGGCCACGAACCCGAGCGGTCCGAGCCCCGCCTGCTCCATCCGGTGGGTCAGCAGCAGCGCGAGGGTCTGATGTGCGTTGCGCCCGGCGAAACCGTAGAGACAGAAGAACGCCCGCCCGCCGCGCAGGAAGGTCTCGCAAGTCAGCGTGCCGGGGGCGGGCAGCATGGAAATCTCGCGCTGCAGCGCCAGCCAGTCGCGCGTGTCGGGCGGCAGCTGCTCCCAGTCCCTGGGCGTGGCGATCAGGCGTTGGACTCTTTGCGACAGCTCCAGTGAGGTCGCCATCTTCAGCCCCGAGAAGACGGCGATCTTCGGCTCGCGCGTGGCGGCGTTCGTCACCTCAACGACCATCTCGCGCAGGCCTTCGTAGCGCACCACCTGCCCGCCGATCAGGAACGTGTCGCCGGGGGTGAGAGACGAGGCGAACCCTTCCTCCACCTCGCCCAAGGGCGTGCCGCCGCGCCGGGATTTGCGGCGAACTTTCAGCTTCTCGGTCTCGGTGATCGTGCCGATATTCATCCGCAGATCGCGGGTCGCGCGGGGATCGCGGAGCTGCCATTTGCCGTCGCGCTGCAACAGGCGCTGCCAGCGGTCATAGGCCCGCAGCGCGTAACCGCCCGTCGCGCAGAACTCGAGACAGGCATCGAAATCGGCACGTGGCAAATTCGCGTAGGGCCCCGCCCGCAGCACCTCCGTATAAAGCGCATCCGCCTCGAACGGTCCGGCGCAGGCAGTCAGCAGGATATGCTGACACAGCACGTCGAGCGGCCCCCGCCAGCGCCGCCCGCCGCCGTCCAGATCGTTCTCGCGCACGGCCTCCAAGGCGGCGGCGCATTCGACGATCTCGAAGCGATTGGCGGGTACGATCCGCGCGCGCGAAGGCTCGTCATAGCGGTGATTGGCGCGCCCGATCCGTTGCACGAGGCGCTTGACGTTCTTCGGCGCGCCGACCTGCAGGACCAGATCGACATCGCCCCAGTCGAGCCCCAGATCGAGTGAGCCGGTGCAGACCACCGCGCGCAGCTCGCCGCTGGCCATCGCTTCCTCGACCTTGTGGCGCGCCTCGCGCGACAGCGAGCCGTGATGCAGCCCGATCGGCAGGGCGTTGTCGTTCACCTCCCAGAGCGCCTGGAAGAACAGCTCCGCCTGCGCCCGGGTGTTGAGAAAGACGAGGCTGAGACGTGCGTTCTCGATCGCCGCCATCACATCGCGCGCGGCATGCCGTCCGCCGCCGCCAGCCCAAGGTGCGGGGCGCTCGGTCGGCAGCATCTCGATATCGGGGGGCGGGCCGGGATCGGCCATGATCACCCGCGCGCCGCCCATGAAATCGGCCAGCGCCTGCGGAGCCTCGACCGTGGCCGAGAGCCCTGTGACGGTCAGGTCCGGCGACACGCTGCGCAGCCGCGCGACGCCCAGCATCAACTGGTCGCCCCGCTTGCTTTCGGCCAACGCGTGGATCTCGTCCAGCACCACCCGCTTCACCCCCGCGAAGATTTTCGGAGCTTCCGGGTAGGACAGCATCAGCGCGAGGCTCTCCGGCGTCGTCAGCAGGATCTGCGGTGGATCGACCCGCTGACGGCGGCGCTGCGTGGCCGATGTGTCGCCGGTGCGATCCTCGATCCGCAGGTCCAGCCCGATCTCGTCCACTGGCGCGCGCAGGTTGCGTGCGATGTCCTTGGAAAGCGCCTTGAGCGGCGAGACATAGAGCGTGTGCAGCCCCTCGTATCCCGCGGCCAGATCGACGAGCGACGGCAGAAACCCCGCCAACGTCTTGCCGCCCCCGGTCGGCGCGATCAGCAGCGTATCTTCGCGCGCCGACAGCACGTCGAGCTGATGCCTGTGCGGCTGCCAGCCGCGGCTGGCGAACCAGTCGGCGAAGCGTTGCGGCAGGAGGGGCGTGGCGGCGGTGTCGGGCATCGCGTGAAAGGTAGGCGTGAGGAGCGGATGCGCAAGCTTTGCGGCACGTCTTGGCGCGGGCGGCCAGCCTGAGCCGCGCCTGCCCGTCTCTAAAGCAATGAGTCCCTGCGCCGCGACGCGCGGCGCGCTCGCCGCTGAAAGCTTTCCCTGGAAGCCTTCCGAGACGCCCCCCTCCCCCAACATCTCGCACCATCGCACAGCCTACCCGCGCGATCTCGCCACTGTTCATCGGGCGATCCATGTTATATTCAGGCCCGCGACAGGAAATTGCCCGAGTCCCCTCGGGCGCGACAGAAACGGAAAACTTATGGCCTTTTATCGTTCCCGTAGATCCACCCATGGCCGCAACATGGCAGGTGCGCGCGGTCTGTGGCGCGCCACCGGCATGACCGATGACGACTTCGGCAAGCCGATCATCGCGGTCGTGAACTCCTTCACCCAATTCGTTCCCGGCCACGTCCACCTCAAGGACCTCGGCCAGATGGTCGCGCGCGAGATCGAGAGCGCGGGCGGTGTCGCGAAGGAATTCAACACCATCGCGGTCGATGACGGGATCGCGATGGGCCATGACGGGATGCTCTATTCGCTGCCCTCGCGCGAAGTGATCGCGGACTCCGTGGAATACATGGTCAACGCGCATTGCGCCGATGCGATGGTCTGCATCTCGAACTGCGACAAGATCACCCCCGGCATGATGATGGCCGCGATGCGCCTGAACATCCCGGTGATCTTCGTCTCCGGCGGCCCGATGGAAGCCGGCAAGGAAGGCGCGGAAATCATCGGTCACGACCTCGATCTGGTCGATGCGATGGTGGCTGCGGCCGACGACAAATATTCCGACGAGGACGTGCTCGCGATCGAGAAGGCCGCCTGCCCGACCTGCGGGTCGTGCTCGGGCATGTTCACCGCGAACTCGATGAACTGTCTGGCCGAGGCACTGGGTCTGGCGCTGCCGGGCAACGGTTCGATGCTGGCGACGCATGCCGACCGCAAAGAGCTGTTCCTCGAGGCGGGCCGCAAGATCGTCGAGATCACGCGCCGCCATTACGAGCTGGAAGACAAGGGCCTGCTGCCGCGCGAGATCGCGACGTTTGAAGCCTTCGAGAACGCGATGAGCCTCGATATCGCGATGGGCGGGTCCACCAACACCGTGCTCCACCTGCTGGCGATCGCGCATGAGGGCAAGGTCGACTTCACGATGGAAGACATCGACCGGCTCAGCCGCAAGGTTCCGGTGTTCTGCAAGGTCGCACCGGCGAAGCAGGACGTCCACATGGAAGACGTCCACCGCGCGGGCGGCATCATGGGCATCCTTGGCGAGATGAACCGCGCCGGTCTGATCCATCAGGACGTGCGCACCGTGCATTCGGAGACGATGGCCGAAGCGCTGTCGAAATGGGACGTGATGGTCGCCAATGACGATGCCACGGATCAGTTTTACCGCGCGGCGCCGGGCGGCGTGCGCACCACGCAGGCCTTCTCGACTGAGAACCGCTACAAAGAGCTCGACCGCGACCGCGAAAACGGCGTGATCCGCACCGCGGAACATGCGTTCTCGCAAGATGGCGGTCTGGCGGTTCTGTACGGCAATATCGCCGAACAGGGCTGCATCGTGAAAACCGCAGGCGTCGACGACTCGATCCTGAAATTCTCGGGCCCCGCAAAAGTCTACGAGAGCCAGGACGACGCGGTGTCGGGCATCCTGACCGGCAAGGTCGTCGAGGGCGAGGTGGTCATCATCCGCTACGAGGGCCCGCGCGGCGGTCCGGGGATGCAGGAAATGCTCTACCCGACCTCCTACCTCAAATCGAAGGGCCTCGGCGCGAAATGCGCGCTGCTGACCGACGGACGGTTCTCGGGCGGCACCTCGGGGCTGTCCATCGGCCATGTCAGCCCGGAAGCGGAAGAAGGCGGCACGATCGGCCTCGTCGAGACCGGCGATATCATCGAGATCGACATCCCGAACCGCACGATCAACCTTGCCGTGGCCGACAATGTTCTGGCCGCGCGGCGTGAGGCGATGGGGCCGCTGCCGTGGAAACCGGCAGAGCCGCGCAAGCGCGCTGTCTCGACCGCGCTCAAGGCCTATGCGCTGCTGGCCAGCTCGGCGGCGAAGGGTGGCGTGCGCATCCTGCCCGAGTGATCGCACCCTAACGCGAATTGGAACGGCCGCCTCTCGGGGCGGCCGTTTTCATTCAGGCGGCATCGCTTTCGGGCAGGCTTTCTTCCCAACCGAGCCGCTTGCGGATCGCATGGGCGAGATAGCTCATCGCCAGGGCCGAGGCCCCGCCCAGGACCGTGCCCGCGAACCGACCCCAAGCGTTCGACAAAGGTGCATCATTGCCCATCGAGACCATCACGACGATCAGCGCGGTCAGGAAGGCCACGAAGGTCGGGTAATGCGCGGGCGGCGCGAACAGGATCGCAGTCACGCCGAAGATCACATAGAGCCCCGGCATCACGAAACTGTCTGGCCCCAGCCACAGCACAAGCAGGCTCGCCCCCAGCCCGCCTGCGAGGGTTGCGAGGCTGCGCACCAGCACCCGGTCCCATGTCATGCCGGGACGCGGGCGCAGCATCAACAGCGCCGAGAGTGGCGCCCAGTAGGGGTGATTGATCGAGAAAGCCACTGCGATCCCGTAGGACAAGCCCACCGCCCCCATCGCCTGCAGCCCCTGCCCGATCAGCGAGTTGAGCGGCGCGACGCCATCGGGCGGCACTTGCCCATCGAGCTTCGGCCCCGTCTTCGGTGCGAAGTGTTTCCAGATCACCCGAACCGCCTCTTCCACCGCCAGGACCCAGACCATCGCGCCGCCGACAGCAAGCAGCACCGGCCCGGGCGACGGGATGAACTGCACGAGAAAGGTCGAGAGCGAGAAGAACAGCCAGCTTTGCAGAAACAGCCACCACAGGCTCATATCGCGACGCGAGAGCAGGCCAACGGCGAACGCGCCAAGCAGCATCCCCGGCACGCTCAGCGCGACGCCGCCGATCATGACCTTCGCGGCGATCATGCCGGCGAAGATCCCGACCAGTTTGCCCGCAATGTCGAGGAAGGTGACCGGCCAGCGCCGATTACGGATCGACTTGCCCTGCCCTGTCGAGGTGGCGAAGCCCGCGCCAAGCGCCGCGAGTTCCTGCCCCCGCGGCAGATCGAGCGACAGCACGATCGCGACCAGCCCGCTCAGCGCAAGCGCCGCGGGCAAGCCGCGCGACCAGTTCAGCTTGGAAAGCTGTGAGATTGAGATATCGGACAGCGACACCGTGTCTCCTTTCGATGCAGGCAAAGCGCCTTACCGACGCGCTGGTTCCCCGCTAGACGCCGATCCGGTCCAGAAGCCCCGCCACCATTCCGTGATAGCCCGAACCTAACAGGCGCAGATGCACCAGTGCGGGCCAGAGCTGATAGATCGCCCGCCGCGCCTGCCAGCCGGGTTCGAGCGCGCCGTAGCCAGCGGCGAATTCCGGCCCGGGCGCGCCGAAGAGATGGAGCATCGCGAGATCGACCTCGCCGTCACCGTAATAGCAGGCCGGGTCGATCAGCCCGCTCAGATGCCCCCGATCGGCCAGCACATTGCCCGCCCAGAGATCGCCATGCAGCAGGGACGGGAACGGGCGCGGCGGCAGATGCTCGTCGATCTGCGCGGCGAGCGTCTCGACACGGCGCGCAAGCGGCGCAGGCAGTTCGGGCAGCGACGGGCGCAGCCGTGCCTCGGCCCAGAACTCGGGCCATGTCGGGCGCGCTGCGTTCGGGATCGGCACCGGGCCGAAGGCGTAATCGTCGGGCCAGCCGTAGGGCGCCTCATCCGGTGCCCCAGCCGCGCGGTGCTGGCGCCGAAGCATCTCGCCCAGTTCCAGCCACCCCGCGCCCCGCAGCCCACCGCTCTGCGGCAAAGCCTCCATCACGAGGCAGCCCCGAGAGGCCGCGATCACCTTCGGCACCCGTGCGCCCGCCTCGGCCAGCGCCCGCAGCATCCTCGCCTCGATTTCGGGGCGTGGCCCGCCCTTGGCGATCACCCGCTCTCCGGTCGGCAGGTCCAGCGCCAGCACTAGGCTCAGATCGCCGCCCGCCAGCGGCTCGGCCCGTCGCGGCGTGATTTCCAGCAGGCGCGCGGCCTCTGCCAATATCCGCGCCGTTTCGTCCATGTCGCCCTCCTGTTTTCGGTCGTTTGCCTTTTCTTGCGGCACCACAGGCGAATATCCGCTCTGTGCGACAGGATTACGGTTGCGTGACGGGTTCCATCCGGTGCAAATGCCCAATGTTGCCGTCGATCAGCCTCCCCATGGCGGGTCAGTCCTTCGTGCAGCATAGACATTTTGGACGCCTTCGTGCCGAGACAATGCGTGCAGCGCGCTCGGGCCGGAGGATTTGTCCGTTTCTGTCCCTCGGGGGGCAACACGAGACCCTGACGGAGATATCCCCACACTCGTCTCCGTCGGGTAGCAGCCGCCGCGAACCCCTTGCGGCGGCTGCGTTTAGCCCTGGCCCCGGTCAGCGCAGGAAGTTGTCGCGCATCAGCGAGACCACCTCATCGGCACGCCCGTTGAGCACCGCCTTCACGCCAAAGAGCGCGGTAGACCCCACCTGTGCCGGTTCGATCTTCGGTGGCATCACAAGTTCCATCCGGTTCACCTTCACGTCGAGCAGCGCAGGCCCCGGTGCGGCGAGCCAGTCGCGCACCGCGCCGTCGAGGTCGCTCGCGCTCTCGACCCGCATCCCTTCCATGCCGATCGCCCGCGCCATCGCGCCGAAGTCGGGATTGTGCAGCCCGGTGAAGGCGTCGAGCATCCCCTCCACCCGCTGCTCCATCTCCACGAAGCCGAGCGAGGCGTTGTTGTAGACGAGCAGTTTAACCGGCAGTTTCTCCTGCACCAGCGTCAGCAGGTCGCCCATCAGCATGGTCATCCCGCCATCGCCGCACATCGCGATCACCTGACGCTCGGGATAGGCTTCCTGAATACCCAGCGCCTGCGGATAGGCATTGGCCATCGTCCCGTGCAGCAGCGAGGTCAGGAAGCGCCGCTCGCCATTGGCACTGAGGTGACGCAGCAGCCAGACCATGGGCGAGCCGCCATCGGCGGTGAAGATCGCATCCTTCGCCGCGAACCGGTCGAGCAACTCGGTCAGGTGCTGCGGGTGGATCAGGCTCGGGTCGGGTTCTTCCGCGCTATCGAGGTAGCCCTTGAGGTCCTCGGCATAGGCTTTCAGCGCCCGATCCAGATGCTTGCCGGGCTCGCGCGGGGCAAGGCGCGGCAGCAGCGCGTCGATCGTGTCGCCGACATCGCCCGCAAGTCCCAGATGGATCGGCGCGCGCCGTCCCAGCCGGGTGGGATCGATGTCGAGCTGCACGATCTTGGCCTTTCCGGGATAGAACTGCGTATAGGCGAAATCGCTGCCCAGACAGAGGAGCAGGTCGCAATCGCCCATCGCCTCCATGCCCGCGCGATTGCCCAGGATCCCGGTCATGCCGACATTGTTGGGCATGTCCGGCTCGATGAATTCCTTCGCGCGCGTGGTATGCGCGACCGGTGCGGCGAGCCGCTCCGACAGTGCCCGGATCTGGGCGGCGGCTCCGCGCGCGCCGATGCCCGCATAGATCGTGATCCGCTCGGCCTCGGCGATCATGCCCGCCAGCGCGTCCAATTCTGCCTCCGACGGGCGGATCACCGGCTGCGGGCGATGCACGGCCCATTGCAGATCGTCCTTCGTAGTCTCACGGAACATGTCGCCATTGACGATCACCACCGCGACGCCGCCCTTTGTCAGCGCCGCCTGCGCCGCCTGCGCGGTGATCCGGCGGGTCTGATCGGGATGGCTGATCCGCTCGCAGAACACCGAAGCCTGCTCGTAGACCTTCTTCTGATCGACCTCCTGCGGGAAGCCCAAGCCCTCCTCCGCGCGCTCGATATTCGAGGCGATCAGAACCACGGGAGCGCCGTTGCGGTGGCTCTCGAAAATGCCGTTCACGAAATGCAGGCTCCCGGGCCCGGTGGTTCCCGCGCAGACCGACAGCTCCCCGGTCATGTAGCTCTCGCCACCTGCCGCGAGCGCGCCGACCTCTTCATGGCGCACATGCACCCAGTTCAGGTCCGACCGGCGTACCGCATCGGTGAAGTGATTGATGGTGTCGCCCACGATCCCGTAGACGCGCTGCGCCCCCGCCGAGACCAGGGTTTCGGCGATGATGTCGGATACGCTCTTGCTCATGTCAGGCCTCTTTCAATTCGGCTTTGTGATGCAGGCTGGTGCGCTTGGCATCGAGGTCGATGCGCGGCTTGAAGCTGTCCGCATCGGCCGCCTCCCACCAGTCCGCGTAATCGGTGCTGCCCGGATCGTCGTTGAGGATGTTCGCGGGCAAAAAGGGATAGATCTTGTCGATGGTGCGGGCCTCGCGCACGGCAGTGCGGTGCACGATGTGATGGGGCTGCAGCTCACTCGGATGCTCCAGTCCGGCGGCTGCGACGATGTCGGCAAGCGCCTCCAGCGTCTTGGCATGAAAGCGCGCGGCGCGGGGCCCTTGCACCTCGGGCACGAGGCCGCGTTGGCGGCTCTTGTCCTGTGTCGTCACTCCGGTCGGGCAGGTGCCCAAGTGGCACCGCTGCGCCTGAATGCAGCCGATGGAGAACATGAAGGCCCGCGCGGCATTGCACCAATCCGCTCCGATCGCGAGGTTCTGCGCCAGCCCATAGCCGGAATAGACCTTGCCGGACGCCGCCAGCCGCACCTTGTCCTTCACGCCCGCGCCGACAAGCGCGTTGCGCATCAGCACCAGCCCGTCAATCAGCGGCATCCCCACATGATCCGACAGCTCCAGCGGCGCAGCCCCGGTGCCGCCCTCGGCTCCGTCGACGACGACGAAATCCGGATAGATGCCGGTCTTCTGCATCGCCTTCACCAACGCGAAGGCCTCATGCGGCTGACCGATGCACAGCTTGATGCCCACCGGTTTGCCGCCCGAGAGGTCGCGCATCTTCGCCGCGAATTCCATCATCTGCGCGGGCGTCGAAAACGCCCTATGGCCGCGCGGAGACAGGCAGTCCTGATGCGCGGGCACCTTGCGGGTTTCGGCAATCTCCTCGGTGACTTTCGCCGCAGGCAGCAAGCCGCCATGACCGGGCTTCGCGCCTTGGCTCAGCTTGATTTCGGTCATCTTGACCTGATCGCGGCTGGCCTGCTCGGCAAACAGCTCCGGGTCGAAATTCCCCTCGTCGTCGCGCGCCCCGAAATAGCCCGAGCCCAGTTCCCAGACGATGTCGCCACCGTGGCTCTGATGATAGGGCGAGAACCCGCCCTCGCCCGTGTCGTGGTAGAACCCGCCCTGTTTCGCGCCGAGGTTCAGCGCCTCGACCGCGTTGGCCGACAGCGCACCAAAGGACATGGCCGAGATATTGAGCACCGAGGCCGAATAGGGCTTGGCGCATTGATCGTTGCCGACCGTGACGCGGGGGCTTTTGTCGGGATGCTCGGCGGGCGCGATGGAATGGTTCACCCATTGGTATTCGGCACCTTCCACGTCGCGCTCCGTGCCGAAGGGATGGGTGTCGGTCTGCCCGCGGGCCCGGGCATGAACGAGGTTGCGCGCCTCGTAGGGGTAGGGTTTGCCCTCCAGATCGCCCTCGACGATATATGCGCGCAGGAAGGGCCGCAGATCGTAGGCGAGCCAGCGGATGCGCGCCGCGCCCGGATAGTTGCGCGTGATCGTCCAGTCCTTCTGGAAATAGTCATAAAGGCTGAGCGCCAGAAGCGGCACCGTCACAAGCAAAAGGATCAGCCACCAAGGGCTGATCCAGACGGCCAGCGCGAGCGCCAGCACAGATACCAAGAGCGAGCCGAGGGGGACGATGTTGCGGATGATGCTGTTCATGGCGTCCCTCCGGCTCTGCGTGGCTCAGATTGTCGCCTTGGCGCCTTTCGGCCCGACGAGCAGCCAGATGATGAAGCCGATAATCGGCAGGATGACGATCAACAGGATCCACAACACTTTCTTGCCGGTGGATTCGCCCGAGCCAAGGATCGACACGATGGCCCAGATATCGAGGATGAGGACGACGAGGCCCCCGATCATGCTCAGCATAACTTCACTCCTTTATCGGTTTTTTCCGGCACTTACCGGCGTTCCTTGGCAGGGAAACTTGCGCCTTCAGCGCTTTGTTCCCCGTTTTCCCCGATTCAAGCGGAAGTGATTGATCACCGAGGCGGTCGCGCGCGTAGAGCGGCCGCTTTGACAGTGGGAACGCGCCTTCGCCTCAGCGCCCCGGCGTCAGTTTGCGGATCAGGACGTAGAAGGCGGGCACCATGAAGACGCCGATGAAGGTCGCCGCCGCCATGCCACCCAGCACGCCGATCCCGATCGCGTTCTGCGCCGACGCCCCTGCCCCGGTCGCGATCGCCAGCGGCACCACGCCAAGCATGAAGGCAAGCGAGGTCATCAGGATCGGGCGCAGGCGGAGCCGTGCCGCCTCGATGGTCGCGGGGATCAGCTCCTTGCCCTCGGCCTCCAGGTTCTTCGCGAATTCCACGATCAGGATCGCGTTCTTCGCCGCCAGACCGATGGTCGTGAGGATACCCACCTTGAAGTAGACGTCATTCGACTGCCCGAAGACCCAGGCCGAGACCAGCGCCCCCAGAACCCCCACCGGTACGGCGAGCATCACCGAAAGCGGGATCGACCAGCTCTCGTAGAGCGCGGCAAGGCAGAGGAAGACCACCAGCACCGAGAGCGCGTAAAGGTAGGGCGCCTGATCGCCGGACTGGCGTTCCTGATAGCTCAGCCCGGTCCAGGCAACCGCGTAGCCGCCGGGCAGATCGGAGACCAGCTGCTCCATCGCGTCCATCGCCGCGCCGGAGCTTGCGCTGTCCGAAGCCTGACCCGAGATCTCGATCGCATTGGCCGCGTCATAGCGCGACAGTCTCGGCGCGACCGAGACCCATTTCGTCGTCGCGAAAGACGAGAACGGCACCATTTCACCGGAGGCGTTGCGCGCATACCAAGTGTCGATATCCTCCGGCTGCATCCGGTAAGGCGCATCGGCCTGCACGATCACCGGGCGCAGATTGCCGTTAAGGTCGAAGTCGTTCACCGATCTGCCGCTGAAGATCACCGAGAGCATCGAATTGAGATTGCTCAGCGTCAGCCCGAAGCTTTCGGCCTTCTGCTGGTCGATATCGAGCTGCAGCGCCGCCTTGTTCTCGTCGCCGCTGACGCGGACATTGGTCAGGCGGCTGTCGGATTTCGCCGCGGCCACGAGCTGCTCGCCCGCCTCCTTAAGCGCCGACGTGCCGTTATTGCCCTGATCCACCAGATACATCTGGAAACCCGACGAATTGCCAAGCCCGTGGATTGCCGGCGGCTGCAGGAAGAAGACCTGCCCGGCGCGCAGCCCCGCGAAATGCGCATTGGCTCGCGCAGAGACGGCCGCCGCAGTCTGATCGTCCCCGCCGCGTGCATCAAAATCCTTCAGTTTGGCGAAGACCATCGCAGTGTTCTGACCGCCACCGCCAAAGGAAAACCCGAGCGTCGCGAAGACCGAGGACACGTCGGATTTCTCCTGCGTCAGCAGGTATTGCGTGATCTGATCGACGACATCCGAGGTCTGCGCCGTGGTCGACCCCTCGGACAGATTCACCATCGCCATCAGCACGCCCTGATCCTCTTGCGGCAGGAAGGACGAGGGCAGCCGGGTCATCACGCCCCACGCGCCCGCGAGCACCAGCACGAGAACCAGCGCCATCAGGAAAGGTTTGCGCACGATACGGGCCACCGCGCTGGCGTAACCGCCCTGCATCTTCGCGAAGCCCGTGTTGAAGGCGCGCGAAGGCGCAATCGCTCGTCCCGTCGAAGGCCGCAGCAGCTTTGCCGCCAGCGCAGGCGTCAGGATCAGCGCGACCACGGCAGAGAGCACCATCGCCGTGATGATCGTCACCGAGAACTGTCGGTAGATCACCCCCGTCGAGCCCGGGAAGAACGCCATCGGCAGGAACACCGCCGAGAGCACCAGCGCCACCCCGATCAACGCCCCGGTGATCTGCGACATGCTTTTCTCGGTGGCCTTGAGGGGGCTGAGCCCCTCCTCTTCCATCACGCGCTCGACATTCTCCACCACGACGATCGCGTCATCGACCAACAGGCCAATCGCCAACACCATCGCGAACATGGTCAGCGTGTTGATCGAATAGCCCGCGACCAGCAGCACCGCGAATGTGCCCAGCAGCACCACGGGAACCGCGACGATCGGGATCAATGTCGCGCGCCATTTCTGCAAGAAGACGAGGATCACCAGCAGCACCAGCACGATCGCCTCGGCCAGCGTGTGATAGACCTTCTCGATGGAGAGCTGCACGAAGGGCGAGGTATCGTAGGCGATCTGGAATTCGACGCCCTCGGGCAGCGAAGACGACATCCGGTCCAGCGACGCACGCACCGCCGAGGCCGTATCCACCGCATTCGCGCCGTTCGCGAGGTTCACACCGAACCCCGCCGCATTCATCCCGTTGAACCTGGAGTTGCTGCCGTAATCCTCCTGCCCGATCTCGATCCGCGCCACGTCGCCCAGATAGACCGCCGAGCCGTCGGGCTCGGTCTTTAGAAGGATCTTCTCGAACTGCTCGACCGAGGTCAGCTGGCTCTGCGCGGTGATGGTCGCGGTGAATTGCTGGCCCTCAGTGGTGGGCAGATCGCCGAGCGAACCGACCGAAACTGTGGTGTTCTGCGCCTGCACCGCCGAGGTCACGTCGGTCGGCGTCAGCTGATATTGCTCGAGCTTGTAGGGATCGAGCCAGACCCGCATCGCGTAGCCCGAGCCGAAGACGTTGATCCCGCCCACACCCGAGGTGCGCTCGATCGCGCCTTTCACTTCGGTGTCCAGAATGTTGCCCAGCTCGACGGTCGAATATTTCCCGTCGGTCGAGACCAGCGCGCCTACCATCAGGATGTCGGAGGAGGAGCGCGACACGCTCACCCCCGACGACTGCACCGCATCGGGCAGCGAATTCTCGACCTTGCGGATCTTTGTCTGCACCTCGTTCTCGGCGTCGATCGGATCGACCGAGCCGTCGAAGGTCAGTGTCAGGCGTGCCGAACCCTGATTGGACGAGCTCTCCATGTAGAGCAACCCGTCGAGCCCGGTCAGCGAGTCCTCAATCGGCGTCGTCACCGAGTTCTCGACCGCCTGCGCGGTAGCCCCGGAATAGCTGGCCGAGATGCGGATCGTGGTCGGCGCGACTTCCGGATATTGCGAGACAGGCAGCTGGGTGATCGCGTAGCCGCCGGCGAGCATCGTCACCAACGCAAGCACGATCGCGAAGACGGGGCGATGGATAAAGAAACGGATCATGTTGAGCTTACTCCGCCTTCGCCGTGTCGTTCGAGGCGTCGGCGGTACTGTCGGAGCTATCCGTGGCATCCTTCACCACACCCTGCGCGTTGATCGTCACCGGCACCGTCTTGATCTCGGCCCCGTCGCGCAGGTTCTTCAGCCCGTCGAGGATCACCTGATCGCCGCTCTCGATGCCGTCTGTCACGATCCACGCGTTCTGATAGGTGCCCGCCGTCGTCAGCGTCACCTTCTTCGCCGTGCCATCGGCGGCAATAAAGGCCGAGAGCGACCCATCCCCTTCCCGCGTGGTCGCGCGCTGCGGCACGAGGATCGCCTGCGTCGTGCCCAACGTGATCTTCGCGCGCAGGAACTGTCCCGGCAGGATCATTCGGTCGGCATTGTCGAACTTGAACCGGAAATCCACCGTGCCCGTTGTCGAGGAGACAGTCGCACCAGGGCTGACCAGCGTGCCGGTGCCGTCATATTCCTCACCCGTCTCCAGCAGCAGCGAGACCTTCAACTGATCGCCGCGCTGCAAGGAGCCTTGGTCAATTCGCTGACGCACCCGCATGATCCGCGCGGCACTTTCCGAGACATCGACATAGATCGGATCGAGCCGCGTCACCGTCGTCAGCGCATCGGACTGGTTCGCCGTGACCAGCGAGCCCACCGAGACCGCCGCCACATCCGGGTAGCCGTCGATGGGCGAGCGGATCACCGTGCGGTCGAGATTGAGCTGTGCGGTCTGCAGATCGGCCTCGGCACTCAACGCTGAGGCCTTGGCTTGGGCCAGCGTGACCCTGGCCGTCTCCAGATCGCTCACCGAGATCGAGGTCTTCTCGAGCTTGGTATAGCGGTCCACTTGCGATTGCGCGGCCTGCACATTGGCGTCGGCGCTCGCCTTCTCGGCCTCGGCTGCGGTCAGTTCGGCCTGATAAGTGTCGTCGTCGATGTGAAACAGCGCGTCGCCCGTCGCGACCTTGTGGCCCGCCTCGTAGTCGATAGAGGCGATGGTGCCCGCGACGCGCGGGCGGATATCAGTCTGCTCAAAAGCCACCGCGCGGCCCGGCAGGGTGACTGTGTAAGGCACCGATTGCGTCTCGACCTGCTTCACGCCGACCTCGGTCGGGCCTTGAGTGCCGCCCGGCATTCCCTGCGCCAGCGCGCCCGTTGCAATTGCCACGGCCACGGCCACCAGCGTCCCCACCGCCGCGCGCGACGTCCACTTACCTAAACCCATTCCTGTCGTTCTCCTGTCCGCAGCCCGTTTGATCCGGGGAATTCGGTTTTCCTACGGTAGGCTCCGGACATTCTGTCGCCACGTGTGCGAGAGCGGACTTGCGCCCTGCACATGGCTGGACCGGCAGCAAGGGGCAGCGAAGCATCGCTTATCCTTGTTATTATTCAATGGAATAGCCGATTTCCGAACGCATTTCATCCGCACGCGAGACCGTCTTCAGCCACCTGTTCCGGCGCCTGAAGAGGATATCACGATATCGCGATGAGGCGACCCAGGGCGCATGTCACCGAGCCGTTCAATTCAACGTACCGGGCGAGGCGAAACCGTATTTGTGGTAGATCTTCTGCCCGTCGCTCGAAGTCAGGAAGGTCACGAAATCCTTCGCGGCTTCCGGATGTGGCGCCGTCTTCAGCACGCCAGCCGTATAGGTCAGAGTCGAATTCTCGCTATCGGGCAGCTTCACCATATCGATGCCTTCATCCGCCCGCTTGGAGTGGAATTCGGCCTCCGTCAGCCAGACCGGCGCGGCATCGGCGAGCCCCGCCATCACCCGCATCGGCGACTGGCGATGGTGGATATGGGTCAGGTAGGTCGAGCCGTCCCGGACCTTGTCTTTCATGATCTTGTCGTCGAGCGCCTGCCCGCCTGCCTTTACGTAGCTTTTCTCGATCACCTTCGCGATGCCCTCCCAATCGGGGTTCGGCATCGTGACGCGGGTCGCAGGATCGGCCAGATCGGCGAGGCTCTGGATATGCAGCGGATTGCCCTTCGCCACCATCAGCGCCAGTTCGTTATCGGCATAGTCCTGCAAATCGGAGAAGGCCTTCTCGTCCTTCTGCATCGCCTCCATGGCGCCCTTGCCGCGGGTCAGGACATCGGGCTTCATCGCGATACGTAGATTGCCGATGGCGAAGGCCCCGTCATGGTTCTTCACCGCGTCGAGCAGGATGCCCGGCGGCAGGGTGACGTAGAAGATACGCTTGTATTGCGGATAGGCGCGCTGGAAGGCAGCGATCAGGTCCTGCACCACCATGTATTGGTTGCCCGCGAAATAGATCACCAGTTGCGGATCGACGATATCGCCATGCAGGTCGGGAAGATTGTTCACTTCCGGCACCGTGAAGTTCTTCGCATCCGAAGGCGGATTGTCCCAAGGCGCGAAGATGCTGGCTGAGCGGTTGAAGGTCGTCGGCTGGTCGGTATAGCCCGAAAGCTCCTGCCAGCTTTGCCCATCGCTGGACTGGGCCTGTGCCATCGGCGCGGTGAGCGCCAGTCCTGCAGCCACGGCGAGCGCGGTTGTCCTGAGCGATGCCATCGTGATTTCTCCTCCCTGTTGTGATGATGCAGTGCGAAATATCGCCGCACTCATCTCAGCCTAAGCTAGAGTTCACACTCGCCCACTCACGTCTCGCTCACGGACCCTCTCTTTCGCGCGAGAGCCTGTGTCATATGTTGAAAAGGGACGCCGAAGCGCCCCTTTTCCATCTCGGCCGGTCCGATCAGAACCTCACAGCGTGATGCGGTAGAGCGCGAAGCCCCCCTCGCCGTCGCCTGCGGGCTCGATATCCAGCCCGCGCGATTTGACGTCTTCGAGATAGTCCTGCGCTTTCGGCCCGGTCTCGAACAACACCGTGGCGCCCCCCGCAGGCGCGAAGGACCAGTTGGCGTCGGCCTTCGGGTTGATCGTGCCCTTGTCGTGGATGTAGCGCACGATCACGTCGCGGTTGGTGTCGGGCGCACGGTAGATCACCGTCGAGCCATCCGCACCGGGGAAGCTGCCGCCACCCGACGCGCGGTAGTTGTTCGTGGCGATCACGAACTCGGCCTTCGGGTCGATCGGCTTGCCGTCATATTTCAGTTCGACGATGCGGTTCGTATCGGCATTTACCACCGCGCCGTCCTTGTCGAACTTGGCGGGCTGGGTGATGTCGATCTGGTAGGTTACCCCGTCGATTACGTCGAAATTGTAGGACGGGAAATCGGGGTTCAGTAGCGTCGCATCCTTCGCGCCGGGCTCGACCTGATTGAACATGCCCGCCGAGCGCTCCAGCCAGTCCTTCACCTGCGCCCCGGTGACCTTCACCGCCTGCAGCGTGTTCGGATAGAGGTAGAGGTCGGAGACGTTCTTGATCGCCACCGGGCCTTTGGGAACATCGGTGAAGTAATCCGGGCCGCCGCGACCGCCCGCCTTGAACGGTGCCGCTGCCGAGAGAAGCGGCAGTTTGCCTTCGGGCGTGCCCTCCAGCAGCTTCTTCACATACCAAAGCTGCGCATTCGAGACGATCTGCACCGACGGATCGTCAGCCACCAGCGCGAAGTAGGAATAGAGCGGCGCCTCGGTCTCGCCCACCTTCGCGCGGACATATTTCAGCGTCTCTTCATGCACCTGATCGGTGGCGGCGAGGATCGGCTTGTAATCGGTGGTCAGCGGCGTGATCGAGCGATCCTCGCCGCGTGCGAAGATCGGGCGAATTTCCGAGGTATGAGTGTCGATCTTCCACTTGCCGCCGTCGCGGCTCAGCATCAGGTCGATCAGGCCCATATGGTTGCCCCAGAAGCCCGCCTGCACTGCCGGTTTGCCCTGCAGCGTGCCCTTGTCGTTATCGATGCCGGGGCCGGAGAAATCCTTGCCGGGGAAGTTCAGGTGCTGGTGCCCGGTGATCACCGCGTCGATCCCGTCCACTCCTGCGAGGTAGAAGGCCGCGTTCTCCATCCCGTCGCTTTGCGGGCCATTGTCGATGCCGGTATGGGCGAGCGCCACGATGAGGTCGGCGCCCTCTTCCTTGATCTGCGGCACCCAGGCTTTCGCGGCCTCGACGATGTCGCGGGTCTGGTAGTTGCCCTCGAGATGCGCGCGGTCCCATTGCATGATCTGCGGCGGGACGAAGCCGATCACGCCGATCCGGATCGGCATCTTGTTTCCCGCGCCGTCGGTCAGGTCGCGATCGAGGATCAGGTAGGGCGGCAGGTAGAGGTCATCCTCACGCGCGGACGCCCCGAGCTTATGGGCGAAGTTCGCGCAGACCATCGGGAAATTCGCGCGGTCGTTCACCTTCTTCAGGAAGTCCATCCCGTAGTTGAATTCGTGATTGCCCAGCGTGCCGCAATCATAGTCCAGCAGGTTCATACCCGCGATGACCGGGTGGGTGTCGCCCTCCTTCATCCCCTTGGAATAGGCGATGTAATCGGCCATCGGGTTGCCCTGCATGTAGTCTCCATTGTCGAACATCATCGTGTTGGCGGCCTCCGCGCGCACCCCTTGGATGAGCGTCGCGGTGCGCGACAGGCCGACCGTGTCGACGGGCTTGTCGGCGTAATAGTCATAGGGCCGGATGTGGCAGTGAATATCGGTGGTGCACAGAAGGCGCAGGTGGGCCTGCCCTTCGGCGGCGCGCGCGGTGAAGGGGTGGACCAGCGTGAGACCGCCCGCAGCGGTGGTGGTGATCAGGAATTGGCGACGCGAAATAAGCGACATAAGGGGGATCCTCCGAGACAATTGGCTCCTTGCCGGAGCGCTCTATCCGAGGATCGTAACAGTGCTTTGACCGTCCGGATAAATACCTTGACGTAAGCTCGCACAAATTGGCGTGAGCGGGCGAGGAAACCTCGCCCGCCGCACAAGAATTCAGCTCTCCGAAAGCACCGCCTGCACTTCCGCGGCAGGGCCGGGATGGTGGCAGAAGACCTGCCGCCCGGCGACCTCCTCGGTGGGCGGGGTCGTGGCGCAGATCTCGCTCGCACGCGGGCAGCGGGTGCGCAGCGGGCAGCCCGATGGCGGGTTGAGCGGGCTCGGCAGGTCACCTTCCAGCGCGATCAGCACCTTGTTGCGCTCGATCTCCGGATCGGGGATCGGCACCGCCGACAGAAGCGCCTGCGTATAGGGGTGCTGCGGCTCGGCAAAGAGCTTCTCGGTCGCGCCCGCCTCCATCATCTGCCCCAGATAGAGCACCATCACCTCGTCGCAGACATGGCGCACGACGCTCAGGTCATGGGCGATGAAGATGATCGTGAGACCGAGATCGCGGCGCAGGTCTTCGAGAAGCGCGATCACCTGCGCCTGAATCGAGACGTCGAGCGCCGAGACCGGCTCGTCGCAGATCAGCAGCTTCGGCTCCACCACCAGCGCGCGGGCGATGCCGATACGCTGACACTGGCCGCCCGAGAACTCATGCGGGTAGCGGTTGATCTGGTTCGGCAACAGGCCGACCTTCTCCATCACCTCGCGGACCTTCTCCTTGCGCTCCTTGCGGCCCATCTTCGGGCGGTGGGTGCGCAGCGGCTCGGCGATGATCTCGCCCACGGTCATGCGCGGGTCGAGCGAGGCCAGCGGGTCCTGAAAGATCATCTGGATGTCGGAGCGGTATTTCAGCATCTGGCGCGGCGAGAGCGGCAGAAGGTCCGTCTTGCCCTGCCAGATGATCTCGCCCTCGGCGGGCAGCATCTGGATCAGCGCGCGGGCCAGCGTGGACTTGCCACAGCCGGATTCGCCCACGATGCCGAGCGTCTTGCCCTGCTCCAGCTTGAAGCTCACGCCATTCACCGCGCGCAGCTTCGGCGGCTCGGTCCAAGGCAGGTCCGAGGCGCGGCGGATGTCGAAAGTGACCCGAACGTCGCGGGCCTCGATCAGCGGGGTCGTCATGCGGCGGCCTCCTCGATCGTTTCAATGGAACGGTGACAGGCGCGGGCGCGGCCCGGCGCAAACTCCGCCAGCGGCGGCATCACGTCGGCACAGGCCTCTTCAACGAAATCGCAGCGCGGGCAGAACGGACAGCCCTTCGGCGCGCCGGTCATGTTCGGCGGATTGCCCCGGATCGGGGTCATCGCGCGATCCGCATCCAGACGCGGCAACGCGGCCAGCAAGCCCTTGGTGTAGGGATGGGTCGGGTTGGCGAACAAGGGATCGACGGGCGACTGCTCCATCACCTGACCGCCATACATGACGATCGCGCGCTCGCAGAAGCCCGCGACCACGCCGAGGTCGTGGGTGATCAGCACGGTCGCCATCCCCAACTCGCGGCGCAGCTCGCCCAGCAGGTCCATGATCTGCGCCTGCACGGTTACGTCGAGCGCGGTGGTCGGCTCGTCCGCGATCAGCACGTCGGGTTTGCACAGAAGCGCCATCGCGATCATCACGCGCTGGCGCATCCCGCCCGAGAATTCATGCGGAAAGAGGCGCACGCGGTTTTTCGCGTCCGGGATCTTCACCAGTTCGAGCATTTGCGCAGCTTCGGCCACGGCGGCGCGCTTGCTCAGCCCCTTATGCAGCATCAGCACTTCGGCCATCTGGTCCGAGATGCGCATATAGGGGTTGAGCGCGGTCATCGGGTCCTGAAAGACCATCGAGATCCGGTCGGCGCGCAGCTTGTTCAGCTCGGGTTCGGGCAGGTTCAAAATCTCCCTCCCTCGAATTTCACCGAGCCCGAGGCTTTCCCATTCGCGGCCAGCAGCCCGAGGATCGAGAAGCTCAGCTGCGATTTGCCCGAACCGGACTCGCCCACGATGCCGAGCGCCTCGCCGCGTTCCAATGCGAAGCTGACGCCGTTGACGGCGTGGACCTCGCCCTCCTGCGTTGCGAACCGGACGTTGAGGTCGTTGACTTCCAACAATGGCATATCAGCGCTCCTTCGGGTCGAGTGCGTCACGCAGCCCGTCCCCTACGAAATAGAAACCGAACAGGGTGGTGACGAAGAAGAACAGCGGGAAGGCCAGCTGCCACAGCGTGCCGTAGCTCATCGTCCCCGCCCCTTCCGAGATCAGAGCCCCCAGAGAGGTCTGCGGCTCTTGCACGCCTAGCCCGAGGAAGGAGATGAAGCTCTCCGTCAGGATCATCAGCGGCACCAGCAGCGTCGCGAAGACCACCACCACGCCCACGAGGTTGGGCAGGATGTGACGGCGGATGATCGTCGGTGCAGGCACACCAATGGCACGCGCGGCTTCCACGTAATCGCGATTCTTCAGGGTCAATGTCTGCCCCCGCACGATCCGCGCCATCTCCAGCCACGAGATCAGCCCGACACCCACAAAGAGCATCCCGATGGAGCGGCCATACATGACCAGCAGCAGGATCAGCACGAACATGTAAGGGATCGCCAGAAGGATATCGACGAGGCGCATCATGAAGCCATCGACGCGGCCCCCGAAATAGCCCGAGATCGCGCCGTAGACCGTGCCCACGGAAACCGCGATCAGCGTGCCGATCACGCCCACCAGCAGCGAGATCTGCGTGCCCTGCACGGTGCGCGCGAACAGGTCGCGGCCCAGATCGTCGGCACCGAAATAGTGACCGTTGGCGAAGGACGGCGCAGAGGCCGTGGCATCGCCCATCACGTTGTAGTCGATGTCGGAATTGTTCCACGCTGCGATCAGGTTGCCGAACAGCGCGAACGCCACGACGAAGGCCAGCAGCCCAAGCCCGAAGATCGCGGCCTTGTTGTTGAAGAACCGCCGGCGCGCATCCGCCCAGAGCGAGCGGCCCGCCACGTCTTCGCGGCTCGTTGCCTCGGCGAGCGAGGTCATCTTGGATTCATCTATGACCATGTCAGTACCGGATTTTCGGGTCGATCCATCCGTAGACGATATCGACGACAAGGTTGAACAGGATGGTCAGCGTGCCCAGCAGGATGGTGATCCCCATCATCACCGCGTAGTCGCGGTTGAGCGCGCTATCCACGAAGCTTTTGCCGATCCCACCGGTGGTGAAATACACGTCCACGATCACCGAGCCAGTGATCATCGAAACGAACGCCGGACCGAGATAGGAGATCACCGGCAGCAGTGCAGGTTTCAGGGCGTGGCGCATGATGATCTTGCGCTTCGGCAGGCCCTTGGCGCGGGCGGTGCGGATGTGGTTCGAGCTCAGCGTCTCCAGCATCGACGAGCGCGTGATCCGCGCGATCGAGGCCATGTAGGAGGTCGAGAGCGCGATCACCGGCATGATCCAGAAGCGCGGATCGTCGAAGCTCCAGCCACCGCCGGGCAGCCAGTGCAGCGACAGCGTGAAGATCAATACGAGGATCGGCGCCATCACGAAGTTCGGCAGCACCTGCGCGCCGATGGAGATACCCACGGCGAGATAGTCGAGCCACGAGTTGCGCTTGATCGCGGCGGTGACGCCAAGGGTCACACCCACGACGACCGCGGCGATGAAGCTGAGGAAGCCATAGGTCAGCGTGACCGGGAAGCCCTGCGCGATGATGTCGTTCACCGAGCGGTCCTTATACGAGAACGAAGGCCCGAAATCGAAATGGGCGACCACGTTCCACAGATAGGTGGCGATCTGCTTCCATAGCGGCTGGTCGAGCCCGTATTTCGCGTTGAGATTGGCGAGCACCTCGGGCGGCACGGCCCGTTCCGACGAGAACGGCCCGCCAGGCGCCGTGTGCATCAAGAGGAAGCTCGCGATGATGAGCACCAGAAGCGTCGGGATCGCGATGGCGAGACGCTTGAGAATGTAGACGATCATAAGAATGTCCCGAAATAGGTCGGGCGGGCCGATTGCGCGGCCCGCCCGTTATCGTTTCAGCCGGCTTACTTCGCGACCTTGTACATGTTCTTCGCGTACCAGTTCAGCTGGACGTTATCGAACGGGTAGCCCTTGATCTGCGGGTTCAGCAGCATCGGCAGCGAGTAGGCGTAGATCGGCGCCAGCGGCATGTCCTCGGCGAGGATCTTCTCCGCCTTGGTGTAGTCCTCCTGCGGATCGGCCGCCGTCTTCGAGTCCTTCATCAGCTTGTCGTAGTCAGCGTTCTTCCACTGACCCGAGTTCTGATCCGACCACGAGGTGTTCACGTCGAGATAGGTCGAGGCCTCGTTGTAGTCGGCACACCATGCGGTGCGCGCCACGTCGAAGTCATGCTGACCGTTGAGCTTGTCGAGATAGACCTTCCACTCGAAGTTCTCGAGGGTCGATTGCACGCCGATCTGCTTCCAGAACTGCTGCACCGCGATCGCGATTTTCTTGTGGTCGGCCGAGGTGTTGTACATGATCCGCAGGTTCAGCGGATGATCGGGACCGTAGCCGGCTTCCTTCAGAAGCTCCTTGGCTTTGTCCATACGCTCCTGCTGCGTCATGTCGGCATACGCGACATCCGGCGCCTTGAAGTTCGCGGTCGCCCAGTGGGTCCAGGTATAGGCCGGTTTCTGGCCGCCCTTGAGGATCTTGTCGACGATGATGTCGCGGTTGATCGCATAGGAAAGCGCCTTGCGGACCTTCACGTCCTTGAGCGCCTCGGGGCCGTTCGGGCCGACGTTGAAGCGGTAGGCATAGACACAGGAGCGCGGCGGAGCGTGGGCCGCATCCGGGTATTCCTTCTTCAGGCGCGGATATTGACCGGCCGGGGTCTGCACGAAGTCCAGCTCGCCCGCCTCGTAGCGCGTCAGCGCCTGGTCGTTATCCTGCATCGGGATGAACTTCAGATCGGTCAGCGTGACGTTCGCGGCGTCGTAATAGGCGTCGTTCTTCGTCAGCTCGATCGAGTTGCCGATTTTCCAGCTTTTCAGCTTGTAGGGACCGTTGACGACCATGTTCTCGGGCTTGGTCCAGTCGGAACCGTATTCCTCGACGACCTTCTGCGGCACCGGGAAGGTCGAGGACAGCACCAGCATCTGGCGGAAATAGGGGATCGCGCTGTCGAGCGTCACCTGCAGCGTGTGGTCGTCGAGCGCCTTCACGCCCAGCTCGCTCGGCTTCTTGTCGCCCGCGATCACGTCATGGGCGTTCTTCACCTGCATCAGCTCGATATACCACGAGTATTGCGAGGCGGTCGCCGGATCGGCGAGACGGCGCCAGGCATAGACGAAGTCCTGCGCGGTGACGGGATCGCCGTTCGACCACTTCTCGTTGCGCAGGTGGAACGTGTAGGTCTTCTTGTCGTCGGACACCTCGTAGCTCGTCGCGAGCGCGGGCACGAGTTTACCGTGATCGTCCTGCTGGTAGAGACCTTCGAACATCTGCTGAAGAACGTCGTTGCCGTCCTTCGAGGTGCTCAGATCGGGATCGAGCGTCTTCAGATCGTCCTGCATCCAGTAGGTGAAGGTCTGGTCAGCGGCGAGCTTGGTGCCTTCGGGCACTTTGCTCGACTGAGCGAGAACGGGTGCGGCGCTGCCCAGCATCAGGGCAAAAGCGGAAATCGCGGCAATCGACTTCAAGGGATACCTCCAGTTTTCCGGGGTCCGGTCGCGCGCAACGCAGGGGTGAGCGCGGGGCCCCGATTTTTCGTTGATGGGGCATCAAGGGCAGGATCGGGGCGCGGCGCAAGTCTGACGTCACGGTGCTCACACCCATGTGAGAGCGCATTTCTCGGACCTCGGCGAAATCTTTCTGAAACTTGCGTGGCGCCCTTGAAATTTGCAACGAACGCCAAGCTCCGTCGCGTGAGCCAAAGCCCCATCCCGGCCCTCCGCGACCGAATCTCTGCGCCCGCGATACATCCGCTTGCGCGCCTTTCCCCCTATGTATTTTGACACATCCAGAAGTTGTTCCGCGCGGGCTCGCCTTCGGGCGTGCTATTGACCAGCCTCGCCCCCCTGCTAGCTACCCTTGGCGTTACAGCCCCGAGAGAACGGACCCCGAATGGCCGAGACCGACCAGAAGACCCCACTTTCGCCCGCACGCCGCTGGGCGGCTGCAGCCGTCCTGCTGCTGGCGAATTTCATGAACCTGATCGACATCACGATCGTCAATGTCGCCCTGCCTTCGATGAAGAACGAGCTGGCGGCCCCGCCGAACCTGATCGAATGGATCGTCGCGGGCTACACCTTCTCCTTCGCGATCTTGCTGCTGCCAGCGGGACGGATGGGCGACCTCTTGGGGCGGCGCAAGCTGTTCGTGTCGGGCATCGCGCTGTTCACCGCCGCCTCGCTGGTCTGCGGCATCGCGCCGGGGATCGGGACGCTGGTGACCGCGCGCATCGTGCAGGGCGTGGGCGCTGCGATCATGACGCCGCAGACGCTGGCGCTCGTGCCGCGGCTGTTCCCGCCGGAGCAACGCGGCGCGGCCTTCGGCCTGTTCGCACTGACCGCCGGGCTGGCCTCGGTCGCGGGGCCGATCGTGGGCGGGCTGCTGCTGACCGCCGATATCTACGGGTTGGGCTGGCGTCCGATCTTCCTCGTGAACATTCCGTTGGGCATCGCGGCCTTCATCGCGGCGCTGATGCTGGTGCCAAAGGGCGAGGGCAACCGCAAGCTGGGGATCGACAAGGTGGGCATCGCAATCGCCGCCGTGGCCACGCTGGCGCTTCTGTTCCCGCTGGTCGAAGCTCCGTCGATCGGCTGGCAGGGATGGATGTATCCGATGGTGATCGCCGCGCCGATCCTCGGCTGGGTCTTCATCCGCTGGCAGCGGCATCAGGAAGAACGCAACGCGCCCCAGCTTCTGCCAATGCGGCTGCTGCGCTCGGGCTCGTTCCTGTCGGGCAGCCTTCTGAACGCGGCGCTGTTCACCGCGGTGCCGAGTTATTTCTTCACCATGGCGCTTTATCTTCAGGCGGGCTACGGGCTCACGCCCCTGCAATCGGGGCTGACGACGACGCCCTTCCCGCTAGGCGTGCTGCTCGCCTCGGCCACGACCGGCTGGTTCGGGTCGCGCTGGGTCCGCTGGCGCGTGATGGGCGGCGGCATCCTCATCGCGACGGGCTTCGCAGGGCAGCTCTGGGCGATCTGGACGATGGGCGACACGATCAGCTGGTGGCGAATGGCACCTTGGTTCTTCTTTGGCGGCTTTGGTCTGGGCAACACCGTCTCGCCGCTGTTTCAGGTCTCGCTCTCGGCGGCCGATAGCAACGACAGCGGCTCGGCCTCGGGCGCGGTGCAGGCGATCCGGCAGGTCGGCATCTCCTTCGGCATCGCGATCATGGGCGGGATCTTTTTCGGCATGCTGGGCGGTGCGGAGCCGGGCGATCACGAGGCCTATCGCGGCGCGATGATGTCGGCCATCGGCTACGCAATGGTCATCGCGAGCGTGGTGATCCTCACACCGTGGTTCACGCCGATGAAGATCGAGCGCGCCAAAGACTGAGCGGGCGGCGCCCCTGCGCCGTCCCCTTCCTGCCTCGCACGCGATGACATGATCGTGCGCCACAACTGTCACGCGACCCTCGCCCCGAGCGCCGCGCGCCCCATCTACCCAACCCAGAGGGGCCGTCCGAACCTGGCCCCCGAAAGATGCGAAAGGAGCGATCCATGCGTTACAGACCTCTTGGCCCCAGCGGCCTCCTCGTCTCGGAACTTTGCCTCGGCACGATGACCTTCGGCGGCTCGGAGGGCATGTGGGGCCAGATCGGCCAGCTACGTCAGGATGATGCCGACGGCCTTGTGAAAACCGCGGTGGATGCGGGCATCAACTTCATCGACACCGCGAATGTCTATGCGGGCGGCGAGAGCGAGCGCATCCTCGGTCAGAGCTTGCGCAATCTCGGCATCGCGCGCGACGAGGTGGTCATCGCGACCAAGGTGCTCGGCCCGATGGGCGAGGGCATCAACCAGCGCGGCTCCTCGCGCTATCACATCATGGAGCAGTGCAAGCAGAGCCTCGAGCGGCTGCAGCTCGACCATATCGACCTCTATCAGATCCACGGCTTCGACCCGATGACGCCGATCTCGGAGACGCTCGAGGCGCTGACCACGCTCGTGCAGCACGGCCATGTCCGCTATATCGGCCTGTCGAACTGGGCCGCGTGGCAGGTGATGAAGGCGGTGGGTATCGCGGAAGCGCGCAAGCTCGCCCCGATCCTGTCGCTGCAGGCCTATTACACGATCGCCGGGCGCGATCTGGAGCGCGAAGTGGTGCCGATGCTGCGCGACACCGACATGGGCCTGATGGTCTGGAGCCCGCTGGCAGGTGGTCTGCTGTCCGGCAAATACGACCGTGACGGCAAGGGCTCCGACGGGCGGCGCGCCAATTTTGACTTCCCGCCCGTCGAGAAGGACCGCGCCCATGACGCGATCGACGCGATGCGCCCGATGGCCGAGAAGCGCGACGCGAGCGTGGCGCAGATCGCGCTGGCGTGGCTTCTGCATCAGGAAGTCGTCACCAGCGTCATCGTCGGTGCGAAGCGCAAGGACCAGCTGACCGACAATATCGCCGCGACCGAGATCACCCTCGACGCGGAAGAGCTGGAAACCCTCGACAAGGTCAGCGCCCTGCCCGCCGAATATCCGGGCTGGATGCTGGAGCGTCAGGGCGGCTACCGCCAGCGCTAAGCACGAAGCGAACCGATCGGCGCGCCCGGGCGGGTATGGCTATGCCTTACCGCTCGGGCGCGCCTTTTTTTGTGCCTGCAGCGTGCCCGCTTACGTCGCGGCCTCAAATCGGTTCACTTTTTCATGGACCTCAAAAGACATACCGCGCGTTGGGCGGGAAAGCACTTACCAAGGAGAGTTCCTTTGGCACATTCCCGCTCAGCATCACGGCCGCGCAGCATCCTGATTGTTCTGGGGGCGCTGGTCGGCTCCGCCATCGCGATCTGGAATTACATTACCCCCCTGACCGGCGTGACCGGCACATTCGGCGCGGGGCTGGTGATCGCCTCCTCCATTTTGATCGCCCTCGCAGGGATCGTGATCCAGCTGACCGAACCCGGAGCGATCCGCACGATTCTGCGCGTCCTCGTCGCGCTCGGCCTGCTCGGAACCGCAGCGGCCGCCTATTTCCTCCACGAATGGTGGCTGATCGCGGCGATGGGCGTCGTGCTGATCGGCCTCATCTACGACATCGCCTCGAGCCGGGGCGCGCGTTCGAAAGGAGCCTACGCATGAACCGCAAGACCGTCTCGCTCGCCTTCGCCCTCGCCTTCTTTGCTGCCGCCGGGTATGCGCAGGACACGACCGCGACCGACAGCACCGCAACCGACAACACGACCCAACCCGCAGCCGATAGCGGCACCGCGACCTCGACCGACAGCAGCTCGACCGATACCGGCAGCACCAGCGACACCGGCAACCAGTCGGACAGCCAGACCAGCACCGATCAGCAGACCGACAATCCGGCGGCCAACGAGGCCACGCCGCCCGGCCCCGACGCCAACGCCGAACAGCCCAAGCCCGTCGCCGATAGCGTCGCCCAGCCGATGATCGCCAGCGGCTCGCGCGAGCGCAACGGCACCCCGCTGGTGCCCGAGCAGCCCGTCTGGAACAGCTTCCACGGCCAGCTTTCCGCGCAGAAATATTCGCCGCTGACCCAGATCAATCCCGACAATGTGGGCGATCTGGAGAAGGTCTGGCAGGTCCATACCGGCGACGTCTCGGACGGTTCGGGCGACAAGCCCGCGACGGTCTGGTCAGCCACGCCGATCTTCGCCAATGACACGCTCTATATCGGCACGCCCTTCTACCGCGTGCTGGCGCTCGACCCGGCCACGGGCGAGCAGAAATGGGCCTTCGACACGAAATCCAAGCTGGAGGCGCTGACCCAGCCAGCGCTGAAGAACCGTGGCGTCGCCTATTGGCAGGCCGAGAACCCGGTCGCGGGCAAGGTGTGCCAGAAGATCGTCTATATCGGCACGATGGATGCGCAGCTCTTCGCGCTCGACGCCGATACCGGCAAGCCCTGCACCGATTTCGGCGATAATGGCGTGCTGAACGTGGACAAGTGGAACACGGTCAATGACAGCTTCCCGCTTTCCGTGCTGCAGCCGCCGACGGTTGCGGGCAATCACCTGATCCTCGGCTGGGCCGGTCAGGACTGGGAGTCGGCAGAGGCTCCTCCGGGCGCGGTCTTCTCGGTCGATGCGCAGACCGGGGAGCTGCAATGGTCCTTCGAGACCCTGCCCGAGAATATCCGCCGCAAGACCGGCACCGCGAACGTCTGGACCGCGATGTCCGTCGATCCGGGCCTGAACATGGTCTATCTGCCCGTGGCCTCGCCCTCGCCGAACTATTGGGGCGGCAACCGGACCGAGCAGATCCCCTACGCCACCTCGACCACCGCGCTCGATCTCGACACGGGCAAGGTCGTCTGGTCGCGCCAATGGGTGCATCACGACATCTGGGACTATGACATCAACTCCGCGCCGACGCTGATGGACATCACGGTCGACGGCAAGGAAATCCCGGCGCTGATGCAGGGCACGAAGATGGGCTTCCTGTTCGTCGTGAACCGCGAGACCGGCGAGGATGTCTGGCCGATCGAGGAACGCCCTGTTCCGCAGGGCGACGGCACGGTGAAAGGCGAGGTCTATGCCAAGACCCAACCCTTCCCGACCAAACCCGCGCCGCTTCTCGATCAGTCGAAGAAGCCAGAGGTCTGGGGCATCGCCGATCTCGTTTCGGGCGGCGCTTGCTCGGAGCTTTTCGACAACCTCACCTATGAGGGGATGTATACCCCGCCGACCACCAAGGGCGAAGGCACGCTGGCCTATCCCGACAGTGCGGGCGGCGTACAATGGGGCGGCGTGGCCTTCGATCCCAACGCGCAGATCGCGGTCGTGAACACGAGCCACATCGTTCAATACATCAAGCTCTGGGAGCGTCAGGACTACGAGAAGAACGCCGGTGGTTCGGGCAACGAGAACGGCTTCTACCCGCAGAAAGGCGCGCCCTACGGCATGAGCTTGGGCAACGCGCTGAACTCGCTCGGGATGCCGTGCTGGAAACCGCCGTTTGGCGAACTGGTCGCGATCGACATGCATACCGGCGACGTGAAATGGCGCAAGCCGCTCGGCAGCTCGCAGAAATACGGGTTCTTCATGCCCGAGAGCATGGGCTCGCCCACAATCGGCGGTCCGGCGGTGACCAAGTCGGGGCTGATCTTCATCGGCGCGACGATGGATGCCAAGGCGCGCGCCTATGACATCCAGACAGGCAAGGAGCTGTGGTCCTCGCAGCTTGAAGCCCCGGTCGTCGCGAACCCGGCGATCTACGAGTACAAAGGGCGCGAATACGTGGCCTTCATCTCGGGTGGCAACTCGATCCTGAAGCCCACCGTGGGCGATCTGGTGGCCGTCTACGCGCTGCCGGAGAACTGATCGCCGCGTAAACACATCGCGGGGGCGTGGCACGAACCACGCCCCCCTGCCCCGACGCAAGGAGCGTCCGCAAAGCCCTCACCGCAACGTGAGGGCTTTCTCGCAGGAACCGTTCCGCGCGCGCGGTGTTCCCCATTAAGCTGGTTTGAACGTCTGCCTCCCCAGACGGCTGCGCCAAACCTGAATTCCGGACAAGGGGGACCCCATGAAGGTTTCATTTCACGTCAATGGCGAGGCCCGCGCGCTTGACCTCGACCCGCGGGTGACGCTGCTCGACGCACTGCGCGACCATCTCCAACTCACCGGCTCGAAAAAGGGCTGCGATCATGGCCAATGCGGCGCCTGCACGGTGCTCGTCGACGGGCGGCGGGTGAACTCCTGCCTCAGCCTCGCGGTGATGCATGAAGGCTCCGAGATCACCACCATCGAAGGGCTCGGCACGCCCGAAAATCTCAACCCGCTGCAACAGCAATTCGTCTCCTGCGACGGCTACCAGTGCGGCTATTGCACGCCGGGGCAGATCATGTCGGCTACCGGGATGCTGGCAGAAGCCGCCGACGGGGCGCCCAGCCATGTCAGCGACAGCCTCACCGGCAAGCCCGAACTGAGCGACGCCGAAATCGCCGAGCGGATGAGCGGCAATCTCTGCCGCTGCTCCGCCTACCCGTTCATCCGCGAGGCCATCTCGCGCGTGGCCGAAGCGGAGGAGAAGTAATGAGACCTTTCGACTATCTTCGCGCAAACGCACTCGATGACGCGGCCTCCAAGGCGGGTGACGGCGCGCAGTTCATCGCGGGCGGGACCAACCTGCTGGACCTGATGAAACTGCAGGTGATGACCCCCGAGACGGTCATCGACATCAACAATATCGACGGGCTGGACAAGATCGAGCCGCATGAGGGCGGACTGAAGATCGGCACGCTGGTGCGCAATGCCGATCTGGCAGCAGATGCGCAGGTGCGCCGCGCCTATCCGGTTCTGTCGCGCGCCCTGCTGGCGGGCGCATCGGGCCAGATCCGCAACAAGGCGACCACGGGCGGCAACCTGCTGCAACGCACGCGCTGCCCCTATTTCTACGACCCGGCGATGGCCTGCAACAAGCGCGACCCCGGCGCGGGCTGTGCCGCCAAGGGCGGCGTAAGCCGCATGCTCGCGATCCTAGGCACTTCGGCTGCCTGCCGCGCCGCACATCCCTCCGATATGGCGGTGGCGATGCGCGCGCTCGATGCGCAGGTGAAAATCCGTGGCACCGATGGAGCAACCCGCACCGTGGCGATGGACGAACTCTATCAGCTGCCCGGCGAGACGCCCGAGATCGAGACGAGCCTGAAGCCGGGCGAGATCATCACCGCGGTGGTCCTCCCTGCCCCGCAACCGAACGCCACGCAGAGCTATCGCAAGATCCGCGACCGGGCGTCTTACGCCTTCGCGCTCGTCTCAGTCGCTACCGTGGTCGAGATGGAGGGCGAGACGATCAAGACCGCCTCGCTCGCCTTCGGTGGCATCGGCGCGCGCCCTTGGGCGGATGCGCAAGTCAATGCGATGCTCGAAGGCGAGACCCCGTCGGAGGAACTGTTCGGCAAGGCCGCCGATACGCTTCTGGCCGAAGCGGTCACCGATGAGGGCAACGATTTCAAACGCGAAATGACCCGCCGCGCACTGATCGCGGTGATGCGCGAGGCGACGGGCATGGCCCCGGCCTCGACCGGAACGGACAAGGTGGAGGCGCTGGCATGAGCGACACGTTCACGATGGATGAAGCGCAGCCGCGGCTGCTCGACGAAACCAAACAGGGGTTGGTGGGCGCTCCGCTCGACCGCCCCGAGGGCAAGCTGAAAGTGACCGGCACCGCGACCTATGCGGCCGAATTCAAGCCCGACGGCATGGTGCATGGCGTGATGCTGCGCGCCACGATCACGCGCGGCAAGGTCACCGGCTTTGATGAGACGGAGGCGAAGAAGCTCCCCGGCTATCTGGGCCTGTTCCACGGCCCGGAATTCGTGCGCAACCCGGCGCAGGGCATGGCAGGCGCCGCGCCGGTGCAGCCCGGTGACCGCGTCGATTATCACGGCCAGCCCATCGGTCTCGTGGTCGCGGAAAGCTTCGAGACCGCGCGCGACGCCGCCGCCCGGATCAAGATCAACTACGAGCAGAACCCCGGCGCGCCGGTCGATCCGGCGGGCGTGGAGCTCGAGCTGAACGAGAAGCGCGAAAGCATCCAGGGCGATCTCGACGCCGCGATGGAGAAGGCCGCGCAATCGGTCGATCTCGAATACACCACCGCCGGCCACGTCGCTGCCGCGATGGAGCCGCATGCGGGTATCGCCGAGTGGAAGGACGGTCGCCTCGTTCTACATGGCTCGCTGCAAATGGTCCGTTTCAACAAAGAGGAGTTGGCCGGTGCGGTTGGCATCGAGTCCGACAAGGTCCACATTCTCGCGCCCTATGTGGGCGGCGGGTTCGGCTCCAAGCTGGGCATCTCCTCCGAGCATGTCGCGGCGGCGCTTGCCGCGCGCGAACTCGACCGTCCGGTGCGTATCGTGCTGAGCCGTCAGACCGTCTTCGATGCCGTGCTGCGCCGCACCGAGACGTGGCAGCGCCTGCGCCTTTCGGCGGACGCGAGCGGCAAGCTGACCGGGATCGGGCACGAAGATCGTGTCTCCAATCTCGAAGAGGAAGCCTTCTCCGAACCGGTCAACGCCGCGAGCCGCTTCATGTATGGCGCGCCCAACCGGGTCATGCGTCAACATATCTCGCGCAATCACCGCACGCCTACGGGCTCGGTCCGCGCGCCGGGCGAGGCGGTTGGCACCTTCGCGCTGGAAACCGCGATGGATGAGCTGGCCGAGAAGCTGGGTCTCTGCCCGGTGGAACTGCGCCTTCGCAACATCCCCGAAAAACACCCCGACACCGGTCAGGCGTACTCGGCGCGCGCGCTGGAAGACAGCCTGCGCGAAGGCGCGAAGCGCTTCGGCTGGGATCAGCGCCCCGAGACCGGAACGCGTCGCGAAGGCGAATGGCTGATCGGCATGGGCGTCGCGGCTGCGGGGCGGGCAAACTTCCTCGTGCCCTCGGCGGCGCGCGTGACGCTCAGCGCAGACGGTGCGCTGGTCGAGACCGACATGACCGATATCGGCACCGGCAGCTACGCCATCCTCGGACAGATCGCGGGCGAGATGCTGGGCCTGCCGATCGACAAGGTCTCGGTCCATCTGGCCGATAGCGACCTTCCGGGGGCCTCCGGGTCGGGCGGCTCCTTCGGGGCGTCGTCGTCGGGCTCCTCGGTGTTCCTCGCCGCACGCAAAATCCGCGAGCAGCTTGCGGACAAGCTCGGCTGCAAGTTCGAAGAGTTGAGCCTTGGCAATGGCGAGGTTTCGGGCGGTGGCAAAACCGCGAAACTGGTCGATCTGCTAAGCGATCCGATCAGCGCCGAGGGCAAGATCGAAGGCGGCAAGACCGCCAAGAGCCACTTCTCGGCAGGCTTCGGCGCACATTTCGCCGAAGTCGCGGTGAACGAGGTCTCGGGCGAGGTGCGCGTGCGCCGGATGCTCGGCGTTCTCGGCATCGGTCGCGTGCTCAACGAGAAGACCGCGCGCAGTCAGGCCGTCGGCGGCATGGTCTGGGGCGTCGGTTCGGCTCTGCACGAGGAGCTTGGCCACGATCCGCGCACCGGCCATATCGTCACCCGCGATCTGGCGAATTATCACGTCCCGTCGCACGCGGATATCCCGCGCCAGATGGAGGTGGTGTTCCTGCCCGAGCGCGATGACGAGGCGAACCCGATCCAGTCCAAAGGCGTGGGGGAGCTTGGCATTTCGGGCGCAGGGGCCGCGGTGATCAACGCGATCCACAATGCGACGGGCGTGCGGCTGCGCCACTACCCGGCCACGCCCGACAAGGTACTCGAGGGGTTTGCCAATGGACGGTAGTCCGCTCCGCCAGCGTGCGCGCACAGAGACCCGGTTGGGCATGGCGGAAATGCCACTGCCCGCGCCGGGACGGCTCGCCGCGCTGGCTATTCTGACACGGATCGAGGGGGCGGGGTACCGCCCCCTCGGTGCTGCGATGAGCCTCGACGATCGGGGCGATATTCGCGGCCATCTCTCGGCGGGCTGCATCGATGCCGATATCGAACACCATCTGAACAAGGTCGCGCAGGACGGCTGTACGCGGCATCTGCGCTACGGCGAGGGCTCGCCCTTCATCGACCTCGTGCTGCCCTGTGGCGGGGCGCTCGACATCACGGTGATCCCGGCCCCGCCCGTAGCCGATCAGGAGCGCGTGGCCGAAGCGATCGACGCTCGGATGCCGCTGTCGCTGCACCTGTCGGGCACGCAGGGCACCCTGACACTCGAGCCCCAACCCGAGACCGATCTGAGCCTGCACCTCGTGCCCGAGCCGCGTTTCGTGATCTTCGGCACCGGCGTCGAGGCGGAAACCTTTGCGCAGCTCGCCGCGGGCGCAGGCTATCAGGCCGATCTCATAATGCCTGATCCCGTGAGCTTGCCCGGCGTGACGAGCCACGAATTCCGGCGCAGCAATCCGCTTGGGGACATCCAAACTGATCCGCGCATGGCGGCGCTTTTGTTCGTCCACGATCACGATCGGGAAATCCCGATCCTCGCCCAGCTTCTGGAGAGCGACGCCTTCTTCATCGGCGCGCAGGGCAGCCGCCGCACGGCGCGCCAGCGCGCGGTGGCGCTGCGTCGCAAGGGCCTCTCGGAGGCCGCGATTTCGCGGCTGCGCGGTCCGGTCGGCCTGATCGAACAGGCACGCGAGCCGCGGCTGTTGGCGGTGTCGGTGCTGGCCGAAGTGCTGCAACTGGCGCGGGTCTGAGACTTGACGCGCAAGATCATGGGCGTGGTCCTCGCGGCGGGCGCGTCGCGGCGCTTCGGTGCGCGGGATAAGCTGGCCACGCGCGCGGGCGGAGAGGCTGCGCTTGTGCTGCGGTCCGCGCGGAAGCTCCAAGGGCTTGGCCTCCATCGACGCGCTGCGATCACCCGCAGCCCCCGGCTGCCGAAAGAGCTACGCGGCGCGGAGCTCGACCTTCTCTGCATCGGACCGGGTCGCGTCCAGAGCGCGAGCCTGCACCGCGCGATCCGCGCCGCTCAAGCCAGTGGCGCGAGCCATCTGCTGATCGTCCTCGGCGATATGCCCGAGGTCTCTCGCGCGCATTTGCGCCAGCTTCTCAAGACACCCGGTCCCCACCCAGCGATGGCCACTTCGGACGGTCGCTTCGCGCCGCCAGCGCTGATCCCGCGCAGGCTGTTCGGCGCGGCTTTGCGGCTGACGGGCGACCGGGGCGCCGGGGCGTTGCTGCGCCGCGCCCCTGACCTGCGACGCGTTGCGCTACCGCCCGGCACGCTCCGCGATATCGACCGGCCTGAAGATCTTCGCAACGCCACAGAATAGGCGCGCGGAACGGGAACTGCGCCGCTGCGCCCGGCGTTTTCGCTCCATGAAAGACCTGCCCGATCTCGTCTATTATCCCGATGACCGGCCCGGCATAACGCGCAGGCGCTGCGGGCGCGGGTTTTCCTATATGGCCCCTGACGGGACGACCATCGCGCGCGGCACCGAGCGCAAACGGATCGAGGCACTGGCCGTGCCGCCCGCCTATGAAGATGTCTGGATTTGCCCGCGGCAGAACGGCCATCTGCAGGCGACGGGCCGCGACGCGCGGGCGCGCAAGCAATATCGCTATCACCCGGACTGGACCGAGTTTCGGTCGCAGAGGAAGTTCAACCGGCTCGCGGAATTCGGCACCGTCCTGCCGCGTCTGCGCCGGGCAATCCTGAGCGATCTGCGCGGCCATGACCCCGGGGATCGGGCCTTCGCGCTGGCCGCAGTTCTCGCTCTGCTGGACCGCGCCGCGATCCGCGTCGGAAATGCCGATTACGCGCGCGAGAACCGCAGCTTCGGCGCGACCACGCTGCGCGGCGCGCATATGACACTCGACGGCGGTACGCTGCGGCTGGCCTTCACCGGCAAGGGCGGCACGAAGATCGAAAGCGAGCTGCGCGACAGGACGTTGGAGCGCGCGCTGACGCAGCTCGACGATCTGCCCGGGGCCGAGCTGATCACCTGGATCGACGAGGATGGCGACCCCCATTCGGTGCGCTCGGACGAGGTGAACGCTTTCCTCGCCGACCGTACCGGGGCCGAGGGGCTGACCGCAAAGACCTTCCGTACGTGGAACGGCTCGGCGGCGGCGCTGGAGGCCGCACTGCGTCAGGCGGATGGCGGGCGGGTGACGATCAAGGCGATGGCAGAGGCCGCCTCTGAGCGACTGCACAACACGCCCACGATCGCGCGCAACTCCTACATCCATCCGAAGGTGATCGCGCTGACCGAGGCGGAGCCGGAGGCGCTTGTCGCTCTTGCGCAAACCGCGCCCGCGGTCGACGGGCTGCGCAAGGCCGAGGCGCAGCTACTGCATCTTCTCGACCGCGGCACGCGCTGAGCGCGCCGTTCACGCCACCTCACGCCTCAGTGCAAAATCGCGAGCGCCGCGTGATCCATATCACGGCATTCCCCGTATCCCCTGCACGATCCACCACCGGATCTGCCCACGATCCAACACAGGGAGAAAGAGAATGCTGAGAAGAACCTTCATGGCCGCAGTCCTCGCCGGTACCGCGCTCGTTTCCGCCCCCGCCCATGCCGACAATCATGGCGGAATGGATATCGTCGACACCGCCGTGAACGCTGGCAGCTTCGAGACGCTCGTGGCCGCGGTGCAGGCCGCCGGTCTGGTCGAGACGCTCAAGGGCGAAGGCCCCTTCACCGTCTTCGCACCCACGGACGAGGCCTTTGCAGCCCTGCCCGAAGGCACCGTCGACGACCTGCTCAAACCCGAGAACAAGGACAAGCTGACGTCGATCCTCACCTATCACGTCGTGCCCGGCAAAGTGATGTCCGGCGATCTGAGCGACGGGATGATGGCCGCGACCGTGCAGGGCTCGGAAGTCACGGTGAAAACCGACCCCGCCGTGATGGTCGATGAAGCCAGCGTGACCCAGGCCGATATCGAGGCCAGCAACGGCGTGATCCATGTGATCGACAAGGTGATCATGCCCAAGTGACGGGCTTGAGTAAAAGCCCCAAGTGACGGGGAGGTTTGCCGGAAGGTCCCCCTCACGGCAGACCGCTCCCGGGCCGTTCGCGCAGCTTCGGATGCGCGGGCGGTTTCTTTTTTGAGGTGCCCGCGAGGCCACAAATCTGGGCCGGTCAGGCGTAGGCGCTCAGAAGTGTGCCGCTCCCGCTCGGATCGCCGCCGCCGGGTACGATCTCGCTCTGGCTCGGCAGGTCCTCCTCGTGAATGACCGGTGCATCGGTCATCCGCGACAGGTTCTGCGCGATCGCCTCGATTGCGCTGTGGCACGCGTGATCTCCATTGTGCTTGGGCACGAAAATCCGCGTCAGATTATGCGCCTGCATGATGTAGGACAGCACATGCGCGATCGAACCATGCTCCTCAGGATCGGAAAGCGCCCCATCTTCATAGGTCAGGAAAGACGCACAGATCGGCGTCGCGCCACAGGCACCGAGCCGGGCGATCAGCGCGCCACGCCCGCCGCCCTCCTGAGACAGGCAAACGATATGGGCACGGTCGCCCTTAAGTGCTTCGATGAAGGCCCCGTGGCAATCGAGATCGCAATTTCCGGGGTGGAGCATCAGAACGAGCGCGCCCTCCTCCGACGCGGTCGGCTCCATATTTCGTGACATCATGGTCATATCAGACCTCCTCCTTTGAAATAGAGCGATGCGCGCCGGGGTCGAATTCCCGGCCCTCTTCTCCGCGCAGCCATTCGGCGGCGCGTCCGGTAATGCGCAAAGCGGGTGTGCAGGCGGCGAGCTGATCGAGGAAACTCCGCGCCCAGGCGCCGGTATCGGTCGCGTGGACCACTTCCATGCAGGCGGCATGGCGCGCCTGACGTTCCTTCAGCGGCATCGTCAGAGCGCGGCGGATCGCGGTGGCGGTCTCATCCACGTCATGCGGATTGACCAGCAGGGCCTCGGTCATGTCCTCGGCGGCGCCCGCGAAGCGCGACAGCACCAACACGCCCGGATCCTCCGGATCCTGCGCTGCGACATATTCCTTCGCTACGAGGTTCATCCCGTCGGCGAGCGGGGTCACAAGTGCCGCCCGTGCGCCGCGCAGCAGCCCCGCGATCTCGTCGCGCGGCACCGGGCGGTGCAGGAAGCGGATCGGCGCCCAATGGACCTCGCCGAAGCGCCCATTCACCTGCCCCGCGATCTGCTGAAGGTCGGCGGTGATCTCCTGATAGGCCCGCACGCTTTCGCGCGACGGCGGCGCGATCTGCACCAGCGAGGCGCGCGGCCCCGTGTCGTAGGTCTCCAGATAGCGCTCGAACGCGCGGAAGCGTTGCGGCAACCCCTTGGAGTAGTCGAGCCGGTCGACGCCGATGACATAGGCGTCTCCGAACAATTCGTGCGCGGGCGGCGGCGCGCAGTCCTGCGCCGCCCGGGCGAAGCTCTCAGCTGAAATGCCAATCGGGAAAGACCGGACGGACACCTCCTGCGCGCCGAATTTGATCGCGCCGTTGGGCAGCATTTCTGCCCGTGGGTCGGCGCGGAACATCTCGAGGCATCGCGCCACGTCAGCCCGCGTCTGCAGGCCGACCAGATCGTAATGCGCCAGCCAGCGCGCGAAGGCGGGCGGGTCGGGCAACACATCGAGATCGGTGATGTTGGGGAAAGGAATATGCAGGAAGAAGCCGATGCGGTTGGTCACACCCAACCTGCGCAGCTCCTCCGCCAGCGGGAAGAAATGGTAGTCGTGAATCCAGATGTGATCCTCGGGCGAGATCACCTCGGCCATCTGCTCCGCGATCCGGCGGTTCACGCGCAGGTAGCCTTCGTCGAAGCTGCGATTGATCTCGACCAGATCGGTGCGGTGATGCGCGATCGGCCAGAGCACGGAATTCGCGAAGCCCAGGTAATAGGCCGCGCGGTCTTCCTCGGTCAGACGGAAGGCGAGCTTGTCATATTGCGTCCCGCCCATATCGATGAGGGTGGGCTCTTCCGGGCCCGTTTCGGGATGCGCCCCGATCCAGATGCCGCCTTTCTCACGCAGCGCCTCATGCAGCGCCACCACGAGCCCGCCCGAGGGCGTGGCCTCGGAAGGGATACGGTTGGACACGACGATGAGGCGGGCGGACATGACGAAAGAGACCTCCGAAATTGGGCGGCTGAATGGGTTTGTCCCTGTTGGGATGTTTCGCCCGAGCAACTCCTCCTTACGCATGGCAGTTCCTCTCTCTGAGGGCGAAAACAGCCCCTCAGCCGAAAAAAGTTCATATCTTTAACATAAGACAATAAACCGACTCACCGGGATGCATTTTTTTACACATTTTCAATCCCTTCCGCGATGTTTTGTGACATCTTTCCCAGCTCGCGCGCATGCGGCGCCGGACACATGGCGGGTGACAATTTCTCCGCCGCGACGCGCTTTGGGTACGGAACCACGGCGCGGGCGACAGGTTGGCCTGTCACACGACACAAGCCGCGACGGAGAGCACCATGTCAGACCCCGGACCGCATCGCGCCGACCATGCGGACCCCAAGCCGGCCGGACTGCGCGCGCGAGCCTCGCGCGAGCGGGTTGCCTTCTGGCTGCCGATCGCGATCTTCGCGCTTCTGGTGCTGGTTGCGCCAGATATCTTGCTGCTGGTCTTCGCGGGACTTCTGGTCGCGGTCTTCCTGCGGATGGGCGGCAACGCCATCGCGCGCAGGCTGCACATCCGCGAAGGCTGGGGGCTCGCGCTCTATTCGATCATCTTGGTCTGCCTCGCGGTTCTGTTCTTTCTCTATGCCGCGCAGGGCCTGTCCGATCAGCTCGACCAACTTACGACCGCCCTGCCCAAAGCGATGAAACAGGTGCAGGACTTTATCGACTCGCATGGCTGGCTGCATTCGATCACGCGCTCGATCGACCTCGGCTCGATCGCGCCATCGAGCAAGGGGGCCGCCACGACCGTGATGATGTCCATCGGCGTGATCGGGAACGCGATGCTGATCCTGTTCATCGGCGTCTACGGCGCGGTGGAGCCGCAATTGTACCGGCGCGGGATCGCCGCGCTCTTCCCCTCCTCCAAGCGTGACTGGGTCGTCGCGAGCTTCGCGACCGGCTGGGCGGCGCTGTCGGGCTGGCTGTTTGCGCAGCTGATCTCGATGACGGTGATCGGCCTGCTGACCTTTGTCGGGCTGTGGCTGCTGAACGTGCCGCTGGCGGCGATCCTTGCGATCCTCGCGGGGCTTCTGACCTTCATCCCCAATATCGGCCCGGTCCTGTCGGCGATCCCCGCACTCGCGATGGCCCTGACGGTCAGCCCGATGACGATGCTTTGGGTCGTGGTCCTCTACCTCGCGGTACAGGCACTCGAGAGCAACCTGATCACGCCGCAGATTCAGGAAAAGGCGATGTCGCTGCCCCCGGCCCTGATTATCGCCTTCCAGCTTTTGATGGGGAGCTTCTTCGGCCTGCTCGGCCTTGCGCTGGCAACCCCGCTGCTGGCCGTTCTGATGATGATGACCCGGCGCCACTACCTGCCGCTGGTCAGGCCCGAGACCGCCTGACCTGACCCTCCTTTCAACCTTCCGGAGCCCGTTTTGACGACTTTCCTGATCCTCCTCGGCGCCGCCATCGTTGCGATCTCGCTTTGGGACATTCTGCTCTGCGCGCTTGGTGCGGGCCAGTCCGGCGCAATCTCGCTGGCCATCGCGCGGTTCGGCTTCAAGCGCATCCGCAGCTTCGGGCACACACGGCTCGCGCATCGCATCTGCGGCCCGGTGACGATGGCATGGCTCGGCGGCGTCTGGATCATCATGGTCGCCTTCGGCTGGAGCCTGATCTTCTTCGCCGCGACCCGGTCTCTGGAGACGACCAAGGGGCTGCCCGCGGCGAGCTTCGGTGACAGCCTCTCTTATGCGGGGCATCTGCTCTCGACGCTGGGTGGCGGCTACGCGACGCCCGCAGGCACCGGCTGGTCGCTGATCTCGGTCATCACAGGGGTGACAGGGATGCTGGTGCTAACGCTCGCGGTAAGCTTCGTCTTCTCCACGACGCAGGCGGCGGCGCAAGGGCGTGCGGTCATGGCGCTGGCCGAGGTCTTCCCGCCCGGCTCCGACGAATTCACCGGGCAGTTCCTGCCGCAATTATCAAGCTACGTGGCGCAGGTGAAATCTATCCCCTTCGCGCTGTTCTATAGCACCGCGAGACCCGAGCGCCGCCTGCCGCGCGGCATCTATCGGCTCTGGCACGACGACCGGCTCACCGAGGATCAGCGCCGCGCACTGCGGATCATTCTGCATGAATTTCCCGGGCTCGAAGGCGTCCCGCCCGAGCAGTTCGACGACACGCTCCTGCACTGGGCCAAGCGGCATGATCTCTGTCCGCAGGACATGACGGGCCGCGCGTGATGCGATGCGCGCGGATGATGTGACTGCAGACCAGCCTTAGCCGAAACGCGCGATCTCGAACCCGGCCCCGGTCAGATGCCCGCGCAGCGCGCGCGCCATCGCCAGCGCCTCCGCCCCGTCGCCATGCAGGCAGACCGTGTCGATCTTGCAGGGGATTTCCTTGCCGGACGCGGTCACGATCGCACCTTTGCGCAGCATCGTCTCGATCCGCGCACCGACCTCTTCGGCGTCGTGCAGAACCGCACCGGGTTTCGAGCGCGCCACGAGCGAGGCGTCGTCCTCATAGGCGCGGTCGGCGAAAATCTCGCCCGCCCAATTGGCCTGTAGGTCCCGCGCAACCGGTTCCATCGCGGTTTGCGGCAGCACGACGAGGATGATGTCGGGCTGCACCCTCAGCGCCGCGGCATAGCAGGCGCGGGCGATCTCGGCATTCTCCGAGGCCATGTTCGACAGCGCCCCGTGCAGCTTGAAATGCCGCACCGCGCCGCCCGCCGCGCGGGCCATCGCCTGCGCCGCGCCCAGCTGATAGGTCACCAGATTGGTCAGTTCCTCGGCGCTGAGGCTAAGCCGCCGACGGCCGAAGCCTTGCAGATCGGCAAAGCCCGGATGCGCGCCGATGCCGACATCATTGGCCACCGCCCTCCGCATCGTCTGCGCCATCACATCCGGATCGCCCGCGTGAAAGCCACAGGCGACATTGGCCGAGGAGATCACCTCCATCAGCGCCGCGTCGTTGCCCATCACCCACGGGCCGAAGCTCTCGCCGATATCGGCGTTCAGGTCGATCTTAGCCATTCTCTTCCTCCAACTCGCGCCCTGCCGTCACGCCGCTGATCAATTGGTAGCCGAGCAGGTCATGAATGTCGTGCGGATCGCGGATCAGTGGCCGCAGCTTGGCCCGTTGCGCCTGCAGCTGCGCCTCCCAGCGCGGCGCCAAGGCGTCGGCCTCGTCCAGCGTCACGGCCTTGAACCGCAGCTTCGTTCCCGGCGCGGCCTGGGCCACGCGCGGCAGATCGCAGGGCAGCACGGTGCCGATCCGAGGGTAGCCGCCGATGGTCTGGCATTCGGCGAGCAGCACATAGGGCGTGCCCGCGCCGGTCATCTGGATATCGCCCTCGAAGATCACGTCCGAGGCGAGCCCCTTGGCCTTGTCCGAGGTCAGCGCAGGCGCATCGCTCTCGAGAGCCACGCCCTGACGGTTGCCCTGCCGCGCGCGGGTGAATTCGGTCGTGGTGAGCCGCTCGTAAGTGGCCTCGTCGAACAGGCCCGTCTGCGGTCCCGGGATGATCCGCAGCGTGCCACCCGAGAAACGGTCGTCTTGCGTGAGAACCAGCGCGGGCGCATCGGGCTCGGGGTCCACGCCCAGCGGCAGGCGCGCGCCCGATTCCAGCGCCGAGCCGATCCCGGCGGCGAGATGGGCCGAGCGACTGCCCAGAACCTCGGGTGTCTCGATCCCGCCCGCGAAGGTGAGATAGCCGAACGTGCCTGCGCGCGCGGCACCGATCGACAGCACTTCGCCCGGTTCCATTTTGTGGCTCGCGCTCCAGCGCAGGGGGCGTCCGTCAAGCTCCGCCTGCATCGGTGCCCCGGTCAGCGCGATCCGCGTCGGGGCTGTGACCTCGAACCGCCCGCCACTCACCGCCATTTCCAGCGCGGGAAGCGGTTTGCGCGATCCCAGAAGCGCCGCCGCCTCGACCAGCGCGAGCGGATCGACCGCGCCCCCGCGCGAGATACCTTGCGCCATGCGGCCAGGGCGGCCCATGTCTTGCACGCTCACGCTTGGCCCGAGGGCGCGCAGGATCACCGATCCGCCGCTCATGACCGCACCTCGCAGCGCGCGCCGCCCATCGGATCGTCCGCTTTCAAAAGCGCGTCCATCTCGGTACCGGAGACTGGCGCGAGGCGAACCTCGTCGCCCGCATGCAGCGGCACGGGGTCGGATTGGTCGGGGCGGAAAACGTCGAAGGCGGTCCGCGCGATCTGATGCCAGCCGGTGGGCGAGGCATTCGCGAACAGGACCAGTTGGCGCACCGCCACGCAGAGCGCGCCTTTCGGAACGCGCGGGTTCAGCTCGGAGCGGCGCGCGAGATTCCAATGCTCGGGCAGCAGGCCGAGATAGGGCTGACCGGGCGCGAAGCCGATGGCGAGGACACTCAGCGGGGTCGCGGTAATCTCGTCGATGGCCGCTTGCGGAGAAAGCCCCGCGAGCTTCGCCGCTTCTTCCAGATCGGGACCGTGGTCTCCTCCGAACGCCACGGGCAAATGCCAGACGCGCTGCGCGGGATGCGGCGCCGCACTCTGCCAATCGGCCTCGGACAGCAGGGTCTCCAGCCGCTGGGCCATCTCGGCCCGCGTTACCGCCTCCGGATCGAAACGCAGAAGAACTGACACGAGGCTGGGGACGACCTCGCGCAAACCGGGCAGATCGCTTTCCGTCACGCGTTGATGAAAGCTCTGCGCCGCCGCGATCGCACGCGGCTCCGCAACCAGCGCGAACCGCACGAGCAGCCCGTTCCCGCCAGCCGGCAAAATCTGCGGCCGATGCGCTTGGGCCGTTCCGGGCCGCAATGCTTCTTCAAGCATCATGTCAGGGCATCTCCACTGGCTCAGACCGCGATTTTGAAACTTATCGTTGACTTTGATTTCATTTTACTGACAATTTGTCAACATTATGAAAAGGAGGCGGACACGAATTCCGCCGCGACCCGACAGGAGAGAGATATGATCAGATTTGCTGCAAGCTTCGCGGTTGCGCTGGGGCTGGGCACGGCCGTTCAGGCGCAGAGCTGGGACATGCCGACGCCGTATGGCGACACCACCTTCCACACCGTGAACATCCGCGACTTCGCCGAGGACGTGTCGAAAGCGACCGACGGCAAGCTGGAGATCAAGGTGCATTCGGCGGGCTCGCTGTTTCCGCATTCCGAGATCAAAAACGCCGTGCGCTCGGGTCAGGTGCCGCTCGGGGAGTTCTTCCTCTCGACGCTCTCGAACGAGGATCTGGCTTTCGGCGTCGACAGCCAGCCCTTCCTCGCCACCAGCTACGATCAGGCCGAAAAGCTGTGGGAGGCGCAAAAGCCCGTCATCACCAAGCTTCTCGACAAGCAGGGCCTGATGCCGCTGTTCTCGGTGCCGTGGCCGGCGCAGGGCCTCTATACCAATGGCGAGATCAAATCCGTGGACGACCTCGCGGGGCTGCGTTTCCGTGCCTATAACCCGGCGCTGGAAGAATTTGCGACGCTCGCCAAGGCCGCGCCTGTGCAGGTCGAAGCGGTCGACATCCCGCAAGCCTTCTCGACCGGTCAACTGCAGGCGATGATCACCTCGCCCTCGACTGGCGCGAATTCGAAGGCGTGGGACTTCGTCGACACCTACACCAAGATCGACGCCTGGCTGCCCAAGAACATCGTCGTGGTGAACAAGCGCGCCTTCGACCGTCTGAGCGAAGACGAGCAGAAGGCCGTGATGGATGCCGCCGCGACCGCGCAGACCCGCGGTTGGGAGATGTCTGAGAAAGAGGCCGCCGAGAAGACTGCCGTGATGAAGGAAAACGGTATGGCGATCGTCGATCCGAGCCCCGAGCTGGAAGCCGGGCTGAAGAAGATCGGCGACGAGATGCTGGCGAACTGGAAAGAGAAAGCCAGCCCCGACGCGCTTGAGGTGCTCAAGGCCTATCAGGGCAACTGAGCCCGCCCGATCCGGCCCTTCCGCGTCCCGCGCGGGAGGGCCTTTTTCGATGCTCATCCCCATTTCAAGCGTTCGGAGCTTTCGCCATGCGTCGCCTGCTCGATCAGGTATATCTTCTGTCCGGAGGGATCGCGGCCGTCTCGATCCTCGCGATCTGCCTGCTGGTCACGGCACAGGTCGGGCTGAACGTGCTCGCCCGTCTGGGCGGGCCCGCCCTCTCCTACACGATCCCGTCCTATGCCGATTTCGCGGGCTATTTCCTCGCGACGGCAAGCTTCATGGCGCTGGCCCATACGCTGCGCCACGGCAGCCATATCCGCGTCAATCTCGTGCTGACCCGCCTGCCCGCGCGCGGCCAATGGGTCGCCGAGATCGTGGCGCTCGCGCTTGGCTTCGTGGCCAGCGTCTACGCTGTGTGGTTCGCGACCTCGCTGATGCTCGAGAGCCTGCATTACGGCGATATGTCCACCGGCATCGTCGCGATCCCGATCTGGATCCCGCAATGCGCGATGGTGGTGGGGCTGGGTCTTCTGGCGCTCGCCTTCCTCGACACGCTGATCGAGAGCATCCGCGCCAAGCGCCCGGTGCTCGTCGACGATGTTTCGGAGTAAACCATGTCCGATCCAATGACCTTCGCAATTCTTCTGGGGCTGCTTCTGGTGCTGCTTGCGGGCGGCGTCTGGGTGGCGCTGTCGCTGCTGATCGTGGCGCTGGCGGGGCTGGCCTTCTTCTCCGGCGCGCCGACCGGGCTGGTGATGGCGACCACGCTTTGGGGCCACAGCCATAGCTGGCCGCTCGCGGCTCTGCCCCTGTTCATCCTGATGGGAGAAATCCTGCTGCGCTCACGGCTGTCCGAAGATATGTTCTCCGGCCTCGCCCCGTGGCTTGGGCGCGCGCCGGGCCGCTTGCTGCATGTGAACGTGCTGGGCTGCGCGATCTTCGCCGCCGTTTCGGGCTCGTCCGCGGCAACCGCGGCCACGATCGGGCGGATGTCGGTGCCCGAGCTCACCCGCCGCGGCTATCCCGAGAGCCTCATCCTCGGCACGCTGGCGGGCTCGGCCACGCTGGGCTTCCTGATCCCGCCCTCGGTGATCCTGATCGTCTATGGCGTCGCGACCGAGCAATCCATCGCGCGCCTCTTCATCGCGGGCATCCTGCCGGGGCTGATGCTGGTGAGCCTGTTCGGCGGCTATGTCGCGCTGCGCGCCTGGATGAACCCTGCGTCGATCCCGCGCGAGGACATCAGCCTGAACCTGCGCGAGAAGCTGCGGGCCTCGCGCCGCCTCATCCCGATCGTGATCCTGATCGGCGGCGTGATCGGTTCGATCTATACTGGCGTCGCCTCGCCCACCGATGCTGCGGCAGTGGGCGTGGTCTTCTCGGTGATCCTTGCGATGGCGACGGGCAGCTTCCGCTGGCGCGACTTCAAGGACGCGCTGTTCTCGGCCACCCGAACCAGCGCGATGATCGCCTTCATTCTGCTGGCGGCCTCGGTGCTGTCGGTCTCGATGGGCTTCACCGGCATCCCGCGCAACCTCGCGGCGTGGATCGGCACCTTTGGGCTGTCGCCCACCGCGCTCTTGGCGGTGCTGACGGTGTTCTTCATCCTGCTGGGCTGTTTTCTCGACGGGATTTCGGTCGTGGTGCTGACCACTTCGATCATTCTGCCGATGGTGGAGGCCGCGGGGATCGATCCGCTCTGGTTCGGCATCTACCTCGTGCTGGTCGTCGAGATGAGCCAGATCACCCCGCCCGTGGGCTTCAACCTCTTCGTGATACAGGGGCTGACCGGCTACAACATCCTCAAGGTCGCCCGCGCGGCATTGCCCTTCTTCGGGCTACTGTTGCTGGCGGTTCTGCTGATTACGCTGGTACCGGGGATCGTGACCTACCTGCCCTCACTGATGGGCAACTGACCGAACTAGCGCGCGGCCTCACAGCGAGGAGGCCGCGCGGCTCGCCTGATCGTAATAGCCCGACAGCACGCGCAGAGCCGAGGCGATCTCGCGCAGATCCTCGCCCGCCATCCCGCCTTTCTGGATCGGCTCGAGCAGGCATTCCTCGCGCACTTTGCGATAGCGTTCGCACAGCTCGCGCCCGCTTTCCGAGGTGCGGTAGAACACTTCCTTGCCGCGCTTCTCGGAATCCAGCAGCCCCAGCTTCAACAGCTTGCGCAGCGCATAATTGACCGTATGCGTGTCCTCGATATTCAGGAGAAAGGTGATGTCGTTGAGCCGCTTTTCGCGGTCGCGGTGATTGGTGTTGTGCAGCACGAGGATTTCGAGCGGCGACAGCTCCATCCCCGAAGCCGCCATGCAGCGCTGCATCCATCGCGCGAAGGAGTTGTAGGCGATGATCATCCCGTATTCGAATTCCGAGGCTTCCCAGCCCGGCCCTTCGGCCAGATGGCGGGACGAGACGATGCGGCGTTCTCCTGCGGGCATGAGCGGCACTCTCCTTTCGTGCGTTTACGCCCTCACCTTATAGACATTTCGCTGACATTCTATCCTTGAGAGAAATTCGGCGGGCGCTTTTGCAGGTTCGCCATCACCATTTCCATCTGCGCGGGACCGCCGATGATCTCGGCCTGCAACTCGGCCTCCAGCGCCAACCCGTCGCCGGGCGGCATCGTCCATGCCTGCTCCACCAGCGCCTTGCTCGCCGCCAGCGCCTCGGGGGAGCGCAGGGTGAATTCGGCGGCCATGTCGCGCGCCGCCTGCAGCGGGCTCTCGGTCACCCGCGTGATCAGCCCCAGCGCTTGCGCCTCCTCGGCCTCCAGCACCCGGCCGGTCATCATCAGCTCTTTCGCGACATCCGCGCGGGTCAGTTTCGGCAGGCTCTGCGAGATGCCCATATCGGGGATCAGCCCCCATTTCGCCTCCATGATCGACAGCCGCGCATCGGGCGCCGCGATCCGGAAGTCCGCGCCCAGAGCCAGCTGCATCCCCGCCCCGAAGGCCACGCCCTCGATCGCGGCGATCACCGGCACGGGCAGCCCCGCCCATCGCGTCACCGGGCGCTGAAAGCGGTTCGCGCCCTGCGCATCGCGTTCGGCCATCTGCGCCTTCACCCCCGCTAAATCAGCGGCGAAGCTCTGCATAACGGTCAGGTCGAGCCCGGCCGAGAAACAGCCGCCCGCGCCGCTCACGATCACCGCGCGCAGACCCTTTTGCTGCGACAGGCTCTGCGCCGCCTCGGCCAGCGCATCGAACATCTCCAAGGTCCAGGCGTTCTTCTTTTCGGGGCGATTGAGGGCCACCTCCGCCACGCCTTGCGCGCTCACCGAAATCTGCACCGGGTCGGCCATGTCCATCCTCCTCGCTTGGGTCTGCGCACTATGCAGACCCGCCGCCCCCTCGCAAAGCGGAACGCGGGGTCATAAGTCAGGGATCAACTGCCGCGCGGCGTTGGACAGCTCTGCGCGGCGCGCTAGCTCTGCCCCGACGGAGGTTCCCCATGCAGCAATTCTCACTTCTCGATCTGTCGCCAGTGCCCGAAGGCAAGACCGCAGCCGATGCGCTGGCGGGAACGGCCGATCTGGCCCGGATGGCCGAAGACGCGGGCTATCACCGCTTCTGGCTGGCCGAGCATCACAACATGCCCGGCATCGCCAGCGCCGCGACCTCGGTTCTCATTGGCCATGTCGCCTCGGTGACCAAGACGATGCGCGTCGGCGCGGGCGGCATCATGCTGCCCAACCACGCGCCGCTGGTGATCGCCGAGCAGTTCGGCACGCTCGCCACGCTCTATCCCGACCGGATCGACCTCGGTCTCGGCCGCGCGCCCGGCACCGATGGCGGCACTGCCCGCGCCCTGCGCCGCAACATGTCGCCCGAGGACACCTTCCCCGCGGACGTACAGGAGCTGCTCGCCTATTTCAGCGACGAGGCAGAGACTTTCCGGGTGCGCGCCATTCCGGGCGCGGGCACGCATGTGCCGATCTGGATCCTTGGCTCGAGCCTCTACGGCGCGCAGCTCGCCGCCTATCTCGGCCTGCCCTATGCCTTCGCGTCGCATTTCGCGCCCGACATGCTGGGCGACGCGCTCGACATCTATCGCCGGAGCTTCCGCCCCTCGGCCTATCTCGACAAACCCTATGCGATGATGGCCGCCGGGGTGTTTGCCGCCGACACGGATGAGGAGGCGCAATATCTGCGCTCGTCTCAGGTGCTGGCCTTCGCGCGGCTGCGTTCGGGCAAACCCGGCAAGCTGCCGCACCCGACCGACGATCTGTCCGAAGTACCGCCGCAGATGATGGTTCAGGTGCAGCGCGCGCTGTCCTGCTCGGCCACGGGATCCAAGGACAAGGTGCGCGATGATCTGGCGCGCCTGATCGCGCAATACGAGCCCGACGAGCTGATGGTGACCGGGATGATCCACGACGCGGATGCGCGTCAGAAGTCCTTCAAGATCGCCGCCGAGGTCCTGAGCGAGTTTCGCGAGCAACCCGCGGCGGCCTGAGGCACGGTTCGACACTTAGACATGCAAAGAGGCGGGCCCGAAAGCCCGCCTCTTTTCGTTTCAATCCTTTTCGCTTCAGTGCCCGGTGATCGCCGGGAAGGCCACCAACAGCCCCACTGCAAAGATCTGGATCGCGATGAAGGGCAGCAGCGAGCGGAAGATCTCGCCCAGAGAGATGTCCTTCGGTGCGACCGATTTCAGGTAGAACGCGGCTGGCCCGAAGGGCGGCGACAGGAAGCTCACCTGCATGTTCATCGCGAACACCACGCCGAACCAGACCGGATCGTAGCCGAGGTCTTTCACGATCGGCACGAAGATCGGCATCGTCAGCAGCGCGATCCCCACCCAGTCGAGGAACATGCCGAGGAAGAACAGGATCGCCATCATCGTCAGGATCACGATGATCGGGGTGTCCGAAACGCCTTTCAGCAGCGACGAGACAAAGTCGATCCCGCCCATCAGGTTGAACACGCCGACCAGAGCCGATGCCCCGATACCGATCCAGACGATCATCCCGCAGGTCGCGAGCGTCTGCAGCGCGGCCCCTTTGAGCATCGAGAGCGTCAGCTCGCCCCGGATGATCGTCGAGAGCATCACGCCCGCCACACCGAGCGCCGAGGCCTCGGTCACCGAGGCGATCCCGCCATAGATCGAGCCCAGCACGAAACCGATCACCAGCACAGGCAGGACGAGTCCCTTGAGCAGCTTGATCTTCTCGGACCACGGACGGTCGTCGGGCTCCGGCATAGGGGCCAGATCGGGGTTCAGCTTCACCCGGATGATCACGAAGATCACGTAGAAGGCCGCGAGCATGAAGCCCGGGATGAAGGCCGAGGTGAACAGATCCCCGATCGAGACATTCGCGGTCAGGCCGTAGATGATCAGAACGATCGACGGCGGCACCATCGTGCCCAGCGAGCCGCCCGCGCAGATCACACCGATGGCGAGCTTTCGGTCGTAGCCCTGGCGGATCATCTGCGGCAGAGCCAGAAGACCCAGCAGGACGATCTCGCCACCGATGATGCCCGACATCGCCGCGAGGATGACCGAGACGAAGATCGTCTGCACCGCCACCGCGCCGCGCATCCGGCCGCCAACGAGTTTCATCGCCTCGAACAGATCGCGCGCGATGCCCGATCGGTCCAGCAACGCCGCCATCATCACGAACATCGGCACCGAGACGAAGACGAAGCTTGAGACGAAGGAATAGACGCGGCTGGTGATCAGCGGCACCGCCATCGGCCCGAACCAGCCAAGCGCGAAGATCAGCGCGACGAGCAGCGTCACGAAGGCCAACGGCATGCCGGTTAGCAGAAGACCGATCAGCAGCGCGAAAAGAAGAACCGTGCCATAGCCGATGCCCAGCGCGGAGAGGTCGAAACTCAGAAGATGTTCGATCATTTACCCACCTCCGATGCGAAGGCGCCGCGCAGGTAGTTCACCGCCATGATGATGAATTGCACAACCATGAGACAGAGCACCACGAGAAGGAAAATCTTGAGATAGGCCGGGAATGGCGGATCCCAGGCGCTGCCCGAGGTCTCGAAATGGACATCGCCACCGGGGCGGAACGTCGCCTTCATCACCATGCCGTAGGCGGCCCAGGCGAAGAAGCCGGCCGCGAAAAGGCAGATCAGCGAGATGATCGCGTCGAGGATGCGCTTCGCCCGGCCGGTGACCATGTCGTAGATCAGCACGACGCGGATATGGCTGTTGCGCACGACGCAGTAGAGCCCGCCATAGACGAAGGCCATCGCGCAGAGGAAGATCGTCGTCTCATGCGCCCAGATCGTCGGGCTGTCGAAGCCGTAGCGCAGCACGACCTCGTTCAGGAGGATCAGCGCGGAGGCGATGATGCCGAGCGCGAAGACGATGCCCACCGCGTTGATCGCGCGGCCGAGGATGCCCGCCTCGGGGATGGTCGCCGCCTCGTCCTCGTTTTGCACCGGTTCCGGCGTGTGCGGATCATGTGCGGGGTGATCCACCCCGTTATTCTCGGGTTGTGACATTGCAAAAACCGCTGCTGTCAGGAAACTGGAAAAGATGCGGGGCCGCGATCGCAGCCCCGCACCGATAGGATATCAGAGAAGGTTGTTCTTCTTCAGGTAGGCGGTCAGGACGTCATAGACGTGCTGCGCCTTGTCCGACTTCTTGGCAACCTTTTCCCACTGGGTGATCGCGATGCGGCGGAACTTGGCGCGCTCTTCGGCCGACCAGTCGTGGACGTGGATCTTGCCGCCTTCTTCAGCCTTGGCCACGGCCTTCTTGTCGGCCTCTGCGAGGTCGCTGACTTCCTTGTCCGCGAATTGCTTCACCGACTCTTCGAAGGCTTTCTGCAGATCGGGCGAGAGCGACTCCCATTCCTTCTTGTTCATCGCGACGCCCACGAGCGGCATCGAGTGGAAGCCCGGATAGACCGGGTTCGGCGCGATGTCGTTGAGGCCCTGCGCCTGGTTGGTCGAGAACACGGTGTAGTCGGCCGCATCGATCACGCCCTTGTCGAGCGCGGTGTAGACTTCCGAACCCGGCAGGTTCACCGGAGCAGCACCCGCCGCTGCGAAGACGTCCTGCACGAGGCCTTCCGGCGCGCGCATCTTCAGACCCTTCAGGTCCGCCACGCCGTCGAGCGGCACTTTCGAGACGAGCGACTCGAGGCCCGTCGTGGTCGAGCCGACGTAGTGCAGGCCATAGGGCTGGAACAGGTCGTTCGCGAGTTGCTGTCCACCGCCATTGTTCATGAAGTCCAGCAGCTGATCAGTGCTCGACCATGCGCCGACCGGGTTACCCAGCAGCGAGAAGGCCGGGTCTTTCCCCGCGAAATAGGAGATGTCGGTGACGATGCCGTCGATGATGCCGGCGCCGGTGGCGTCCAGCGTTTCGTTATGCTCGACGACGGAGCCCACGGGCATCATCTCGATCTGAATCTGGTCGTCGGTGCGCTCTGCGAGGTCCTTCGCCCAGTTCTGCTGAAGTTCGAAGTTCGGGTTACCCGCCGGGTCCGAGCTCTGGAACTTGTACTTGTGGGTTTCGGCATTCGCAGCGCTGGCCAGCGCCACGACGGCGACGCTCGCGAGGGCGATTTTACGGATCGGTTTCGTCATGGTGTCCTCCCTTAAAAGACGAAATCAAACTTGAGGAGCCGTGAGGCCCCAGGCGTTCAATATCTGCGCACAAAGCGCCTCGGGCGCTTCGCGGATATCGCAGCTCAGCGGGGCCTCGTCGGGCCCCGGCATTTCCAGATCGGCCAGCTGACTGTCGAGCAGCGCGATCGGCATATAGTGGTTTTCCCGCGCGGCCATCCGCTCGGCGATCAGGTCGCGCGGCCCGGTGAGATGCGCAAGATGCATCACGCCGAGACTTTGGCGCAGGCGATCCCGGTATGAGTGCTTGAGCGCCGAACAGGCGAAAACGACCGTCCTGCCGTCGCACCCCGCCTCGATCACACCCTTCGCGACAAGGTCGAGCCAGTCCCAGCGCATCTCGTCGTTGAGCGGCAGACCGGCGGCCATATGCGCGACATTCTCAGGCGGGTGAAAATCGTCAGCATCGAGGAACACGCCGTCCACGGCCTCTGCCACGAGCCGCGCCACCGTCGTCTTGCCGGTGCCGCAAACGCCCATCACAAGGACCGGTGTCGCGTTCGCATTGCTGCTGTTTACCATCTTGCCTTACCGGGTTCGCAGGTGTTTCTTGGACACAGAGGCGTAATGTAAGCGGTTACATTCGTCAATCGCCCTTTCAAAAAAGGGGTGCGACCACGGGGAGGGGCAATGAATAAAAACAATGTAAACAAATCAGTTACGATGCGCGACGTCGCCGATCATGTCGGTGTAAGCGTTGCCACTGTTTCGCGCACCCTGCGCAATCCCGAGGTCGTCTCGCCGGCGGTGCGGGACAAAATCGCCGCCGCAATCGAATCGCTCGGCTACCTGCCGGACCCTGCGGCCCGCGCCCTCGCCTCGACGCGGTCGGACATTATCGGGGTGATCCTGCCCTCGGTGTCGAACAACGTCTTTGCCGATGTGATGGACGGGATCTATTCGGCGGTCGAGGGCACGCATCATTCGGTCCAGCTCGGCTATTCGCGCTACGCGCCGCTGTCGGAAGAGAACCTGATCCGCGTCTTCCTGCGCCAGCGCCCCGCCGGGCTGATCGTGGCCGGGATCGATCAGACCGAGGCCGCGCAGGCGCTGTTGCGCGAGGCGGGCTGTCCGGTGGTGCAGATCATGGAGACCGGCAGCAACCCCTATGACCGGATGATCGGGTTCTCGCATTACGATGCCGCCCGCGCCGCCACCGCGCATCTGATCGCGCAGGGCTATCGCCGCCCCGGTTTCTTGGGCGCGCGAATGGATCCGCGCACGCAGCGCCGCCTGCACGGGTTCCGCGACGAGCTGCGTGCCCATGGCATCGAAGAAGGCAAGCGCATCCAGACGACCACCCGCCCCTCCTCTGTGACGCTGGGCAGTCATCTGCTCGCGCAGCTGATGGATCTCGCCCCCGAGACCGACGCGATCTTCTGCATCAATGACGACCTCGCTCTGGGGGCGATGTTCGAAGCGCAGCGCCGCAATCTGCGGATCCCGGACGATCTGGGCATCTGCGGGTTCAACGACATGGAGATGATGGCCGCCGCGGAGCCCTCGATTTCCTCGGTGCGCACGTTCCGCCGCGAGATGGGCGAAGGCGCGGTGCAACTGATCCTCGATGCGCTATCGGGCAGCGCCACGCAGGAAAAGATCGTCGACCTCGGCTTTCAGATCATCCAGCGTCGATCCACGCGCGGGCACTGAGCGCGCTGAAGGCGCTGACCGCCGCGACCTCTGATTAAGGAATGCTCTGGAGTTCGGTTGTCCCCCTCGCCCTCGTGGCGGTCGCGGCCTATCTCGCAATTGAGCGGGTCGAACGCGCCGTGCTGCGCCGCTACGGGGCCGAGCAACGCGCCAGATAAGATCGGGAGAGACATGACATGACGCCAGCCGTTTTCGCCATTCCGGGGGATATCACGCAACTGACCGGCGGCTTCATCTACGAGCGCAAGCTGCTCGAAGCTCTGCGGGCCGAGGGTCGCCGCGTGGAGCATCTGGAACTGCCGCCCGGCTTCCCCGATGCAACGCCCGAGGAGACCAAGACCGCGCGACGTCAACTGACCGCCATTCCCGCGGAGGTGCCGGTGATCATCGACGGGCTGGCCTTTGGCTCGATCGACCCGGAGGTGCTCGACGCGATGTCCGCGCCCGTGGTGGCGATGCTGCACCATCCGCTGGGACTCGAGACCGGGCTGACCGAGGACCGCGCGCAGAACTTGCTGACACGGGAGGCAGAGAACCTGCGCCGCGCCGCCCATGTCGTCGTGCCGAGCCCGCATACCAGCGCCATTCTGCAAAAGGAGTTCGGCGTCGCCCCGGAGCGGATTTCGATCGCGCTGCCGGGCTTCGACCGTCCGCCGGTGGTCGAAGGCGCGAAACCCACTCCGCCGCTGATCCTCGCGGTCGGGCTATTGGCGCCGCGCAAGGGCCATGACGTGCTGATCGACGCGTTGGCGGAAATCGCCGATCTGGACTGGCGCGCGCAGATCGTGGGCAGCGCGCAGGACCCGGAGGTCGCCGACGCGCTCGCGGCAAGGATCGCACGGCTCGGCCTGAGCGAGCGGGTGCAGCTTGCCGGACGGATGGAGCGCGACGCTCTGAATGCAGCCTATCGCGCGGCCTCGATCTTCGCGCTGGCGACGCGCTACGAGGGCTACGGGATCGTCTTCGGCGAGGCGATGCTGCACGGGCTCCCCATCGTGACCTGCCGCACGGGCGCGGTGCCCGACACGGTGCCGCCCGATGCCGGGATTCTCGTGCCTGTGGACGCGCATCTCGACTTCGCCGAGGTACTGCGACAGCTTCTCCAAGACGCGGATCTGCGGCAGCGAATGGGCGCGGCCTCGGCGGTGGCGGGCACCGCCCTGCCGGATTGGCGCGACACAGCGGCGATCATGGGATCAGTGCTCGACAGCCTCTGAGCTGCACCGAAAATCGGGCCATTTTGCCTCTACCCTCCGGGCGCGCGAATTCACGGATCGCGCCTTCGGTTCCGACACGATTTTTTGCCCTATGTGATTGATCCGAAAAGGAACGTTAAGCGTGCGGGGCCGTTTCATTTTCGTAATTTCAAAAGGAGGCATCTCATGAAATCCAAGACCCGCACCCTCACCGCAGGTATCGCCGCAACCCTGATGGGCACGATGGCGCTCGCAGGCTCGCCCGCCAATGCGATGGACCACGCGAAAGGCGTCAAGCCGCGTCCGGATCTCGACAAGCACGTGGCCGCTGCGCTTCAGCAATGCGCCAGCCTCCAGGAGACCTGCCAGCAGGTCGCGACCAATTCCGCGGCCGTTCTGGTCTTCCCCGAAGTGACGACGGTCGACCTCGGCATCGGCGGTTCGGGCGGCTCCGGCGCGCTGATCGAGAACGGTAAGGTTCAGGGCTATTACGACATCGGCAAGGCGTCGGTCGGTCTCCAGCTCGGCGCCAAGCAGGCGAGCCAGATCTACGTCTTCCCGACGAAGAAATCGGTCAGCGAAGTCGAAAACGGCGGCGAATGGCATGTCGGCGCGGGCGCGGGCATCACCGTCGTCAACGCCAATGCGACCGCGAATGTCGAGACCGGCAAGCCGCGCGTCTATGTCTTCGACAGCTCGGGCCTGAACGGCGGCGCGAAGGTCAGCACCCTGCGCATCTGGAAAGACGGCGACAACAGCTGATCGCAGGCGTTTTCCCCGTCTGGGGGAGGCCCGCGATGAGAATGGCCCCGGGGTTCGCTTCACCCCCGGGGCCTTTTGTTTTTCCGGCGAAGTAGCGCGCGGCTCAGGCCTGGCGCGCGTCGCTGATCGCCTTGCGCAGGGTGTCGGCATCGACCGCGCCGGGATAGACGTCGCGCCCAACGATATAGGCGGGGGTGCCGCGCAGCCCGATCGCCACCGCCTGCGCATCATTGCGCGACAGCAGCGCGTCGATCTCCTTGCGGTTGGCCTTGTAGCCCGCCATCGCCTTGTCCGGATCGACACCGGCCTCGGAGAGCGTCTTCTCGATCAAGTCGTTCGACAGCTTTCCTTGCGTCGCCATCAGCGCCTCGAGACCCGCTTCGTATTTGCCCATGCTCTGCGCGCCCAGCACGAGTTGCGAGGCGTAGACGGACGGCGCACCGAAGATCGGCCAGTCCTTCATCACGACGCGCAGATTGCCGTCTTCCTTCGTCACCTTCTCGACCACCGGGTGGTTCGATTTGCAGTAGGGGCACTGGTAGTCGAAATATTCGACCAGCGTGATGTCCCCATCCGGGTTACCGAGCGCGGGCGCTTTGGGATCGTGGAACACGGCTTCGGGCGAAATGTCGGCCTGCGCGAGGCTCGCCGTCGGCAGGATCAGCGTGGAGCCCGCAGCAACGCCTGCGAGGGTGAGGAAATTCCGGCGATCGATCATGTGTCGTCTCCTGTGGTTTGGGGGAAATCTTTGGGTGTGTAGGGAACGGGCGGCAGCGGCTGGCCCGGCGGCACCGTGCCCTTGCCGCTCTCGGCACGGGTCAGCACGACGACATGCGTGCCGGAGCGGACGCGGTCGGCGAGGTCGATGATGTCCTGATTGAACAGCCGGATGCAGCCCGCCGAGGTCGCCTTGCCGATTGAACTGTCATCCATCGTTCCGTGAATGCGGTAGAGCGTGTCCTTGTTCCCGCGATGCAGGTAAAGCGCCCGCGCGCCGAGCGGATTGTCGAGGCCACCTTCAAGCCCGTCCTTCACCGGCCCATAAAGCTCGGGGTCTTCCTTGATCATGCTTCGCGTCGGCGTCCAGCTCGGCCAGTCGCGCTGATAGGGGATATGCCCCTCGCCGGAAAAGCCGCGCCCGTCCTCGCCCACGGCGACCGTGTAGCGCAGCGCGCGGTTGTTCTTCTGCACGAGGTAGAGCTTGCGCGCCCAAGGGTCGACGACGATCGTGCCGGGCGGCTCGTCGGTCCAGTAATCGACCTCCTGACGGGCTTTCTCCTCGCTCAGCAGTTTCGGGTCCACCGCCGGGATCGTGCGGCCGTCATCCTCCATCTGGCTGTAAATAGCCTTCACCCGCGCACTCAGCTGCGGCGCTTGCGGCGCGGGTTGCGGGGCCGGGCTAGGAGGCTCGGGCGCGCAGGCTGCGAGGGCGATCAGCGCGAGAGGGGCGAAGCGGATAGGGTTCATTGAGCGATCTCCGAAAGCGAGGTCGTGAGTTTCGGCGCGGTTACATCCCCGATCAGCCGGGTGCCCTGCGCCTCCGAATGGTCGGGGCTGAGGAAGATCAGCGTCGGCGGGCCGATCACGCCCAACTGCTTGAGGAGCGCCTGCTGCGGCGCGCCGGTCTTGGTCACATCGACCGCGATGGGCGTGACGTGGCGCAACGCCGCCTGCACCTGAGGGTCGGGGATCACCTCGCGCGCGATGGTGGCGCATTCGGTGCACCATTCGGCCGTGGTGATCAGCATCACCGGCGCGCCCTTTGCCGCGGCAAGCGCCGCATCGAGCGCTTCGGGCGTCTCGACATGGGCGAAGTCATCCTCCGTCAGCACGTCCGGCGTGGCGGCCATGACAGTCTGGCCTGCGGTGAAGGGCGCGAGGGGGCGCAGCGGATCGGCAGCCCCACTCGCCGCGCCAATACCTTCGAGCGCACCGGCCAGCAGCGCCGCGACACCCAGCGCGCCGCCCACGCGGCGCAGGCCCGAGCTTTCCGGTCCGAACCGGTCGCGACCGCCCAGGGCCACGCCTGCGCCGATCAGCAGCAGCGCCCAAAGCGCGAGGATCGCAGGCCCCGCGACGACGCGGCTCAAGAGCCAGATCGCGACGCCAAGGAAGACGAAACCGAAGGCGCGGTTCACGCCGACCATCCATTCGCCCATGCGCGGTAGGATCGCCGAGCCGAAGAGGCCCACGGCCATCAGCAACACGCCCTGCCCCAGCCCCAGCGCAAACAGCGCCGAAGCTCCGAGCCCCGCATCGCCCGTCTGCGCGATATAGAGGAAGGCACCGGCCAGCGGAGCGGTCACACACGGCCCGACGATCAGCGTCGATGTGAAGCCGAGGATCGCCGCTCCCGCCAGCGTGCCGCGCGGCCCCTGCACGGAGCTCACCTTGTTGGTCAGCGCCTGCGGCAGGCGCAGCTCGAACAGGCCGAAGGAGGACAGCGCGAGGACGGCGAACAGCAGCGCCAGCGCGATCACCGTCGCAGGGGCCTGCATCAGGAATTGCAGGTTCTGCCCCGACCACGCCGCCACGATGCCGAGAAGCCCGAAGGCCACGGCCATCGCCAGCACATAGGTCCCGGTCAGCGCCAATCCGCGCGCGGGCGTCAGGTCTTTGCCTTGCGCGCCAAGCATCCCGGCGACGATCGGCACCATCGGCAGCACGCAAGGCGTGAAAGCCAGAAGCAGACCGAAGCCGAAGAAGGACGCCACGACCAGAGCCCAACCGCCCTTCGCCGCGATCCCCGCGACGAGGCCGTCATCCGAGGAGAGGCTCAGGCTGTTTCCGTCGCCCTTGGAGGCGGATGCGGGAGGCGTGGGAGTATCAGCCTCGGAAGTCGCGGCAGGCTCGGACGGCGCGGCGCTCTGCGCATAATCCGGCACCCCGGCGGCCTGGTTCGATTGCGTCGCGCCGGATGCAGACGCAGTCGCAGCCCCACCCGGCGGCACGATCTCGCGGCTTTGCGGCGGGTAGCACAGCCCCTTTTCCTCGCAGCCCTGCCAGTGCAGCGTGAAGGGCCCGGTAATGTCGCTCACCACCGCCTCGGTATGATCGTGCCAGACCTCGACCGTGCCGAAATTCGGATCGTCCTTCATCTCGCCCGGCTGCGTCTCGATGACGGGCGCATGGCCACCCTCGGCGCTGACCGTCAAGTGCTCGCGATAGAGGTAATAGCCCGGCGCGATGTCGAAGGAGACCGCGAGCGTTCCGTCATCCTGCCACTCGGTCTCGACCTGAAATGCCTCTTCGGGCGACAGCGGACCGCTGCCTCCCTTGGGCTTCAGAAGATCAAAGCTTTGCGCCGCAGCGAGGCCGGGCAGTAGCAACGAGATCAGAAACACGCCCCAGAGGGCGCGCAGCGATAGACGGGAAAGAGCCTTTGCGTTCATGTTGGCCGGATCGCGGGCGAAGCTTAAGTCAGTCTTAAGATTCGTGCGGTGTATCCGCCGCGAAGGAGAAAAGATGCGCATACTCGTCGTCGAAGATGACAGCATATTGGCGGACGGCCTGCGGGTCGGGCTCGGCATGGCCGGGTTCACCGCCGATGTCGTGTCCTGCCTCGAAGATGCGCGCGCGGCGCTGGCGGGGGCGGAATATCGCGCGCTCGTGCTGGACCTGATGCTGCCCGATGGCTCCGGGCTCGATCTGCTGCGCGAATTGCGCGCGGGCCGCGCCGGGCTGCCGGTCCTGCTGCTGACCGCGCGCGATCAGGTCGAGGACCGGGTCGCGGGGCTGGATGCAGGCGCGGATGACTATCTCGGCAAGCCCTTCGATCTGGACGAGCTGGCCGCCCGGCTGCGCGCCCTTTCGCGTCGGTCGGACGGGCGGGCGGCGGCGCAGATTTCCCATGCCGGGCTCGAGCTCGACCCCGGCACCCGCAGCGCGGCCTTCAACGGCCAGCCGCTGAAACTCTCGCGCCGCGAATTCGCGGTGTTGCAGGCGCTGGCCGAACGCCCCGGACGGGTGCTCGCGAAATCGGACCTCGAAGACCGGCTCTACGGCTGGGATGAGGAAGTCGAGAGCAACGCCGTCGAAGTCCATATCCACCATCTGCGCGCCAAGCTCGGGCGCGATTTCATCGAAACCCTGCGCGGCATCGGCTACCGCCTGCGCCCAGAGGAGACCTCGCCATCTCGCTCCGCCTCCGCCTCTTCCTGATCCTCACCGGCGCGACGCTGGCCGTCTGGCTGTCCGCCATGTTCTGGATCGAGAATTCCACCCGCGCCGAGGTGACGCGGGTGCTCGATGCGCGACTGGTGGAGGCGGCGCGGATGGTCTCGTCGCTGGTCTCGAAAAACCAGATTGCGCTGAACCGGGACGGTCCCGCACAGATCACGCTGTCGCATGACGAGAGTTACGAACATCAGCAATTCTGCCAGATTTGGTCTTTCACTCAAGGGCTCGTCGGACGCTCGAACGGGGCGCCGCGCGCGCAGCTGGTGCCCGCCGATGCGACCGGCTTCCGCGATGTGACACGCGACGGCAAGGACCTGCGGGTCTACACGATCATCGATCCCGATCTGGGCGGGCAGGTCACGGTGGGCGACAGTCTCGCGATGCGCAACCGGCTGGTGCGCGATGTGATAGAGGGGTTCCTCTGGCCCGCGCTGGTGATCCTCCCGGTGATGTGGGGGCTGATCTGGTTTGCGATCTCGCGCGGTCTGGCACCGCTCGATCGGTTCGCCCGCGATCTGGACGCGCGGCCGAGCGAGGATCTACGCGCCCTGCCCGGCACCGCGCGACAGCCGCGCGAAATCCGCCCGCTCGCAGGCGCGCTCGACGACCTTCTGGCGCGTCTGGCTGCGGCGCGCGGACGCGAAAGGGAATTCATCGCCTATGCCGCGCATGAGATGAAAACGCCGCTCGCCGGGCTGAAGACGCAGGCCCATATCGCGCGCCACGCGCCCGATACCGACACGCGCGAACACGCGCTCGCCGCGATCTCGACCTCGGTGGACCGGACCGACCGGATGGTGCGCCAACTTCTCGATCTGGCGCAGGTGGACAGTCGCGAGGCGCGTGCCACGTCGGTGGAGCTGAACGGGCTCCTGCGGCAGGTGCTCGGCGATCTGGCGGGGCTGGCCACGCGGCGCGGCGTGACGCTGGAACTCTATAGCGCGCCGGACGCGCCGACGGTGGAAGACGACCCGCTGCTTCTGTCGCTCGCCCTGCGCAACCTGATCGAGAACGCGGTGCAGGCGAGCCCGGACGGCGCGGCGATCAAGGTCAGCGTGACCACCTCCGGCGCTGCGCTTTTGGTCGACATACACGACCACGGGCCGGGCCTGCCGCCCGAAATCGCGCAGCAGGCGGGGCAGAAATTCGTCAAGGGCAAGGGCGCGGATGCGAATGGCTCTGGCCTCGGCCTTTCGATTGCGCACGACGCGCTGACCCGTCTGAGCGGCACGCTCAGCTTCGAGATGCGCGCGGACGGACATCATACGCGGGTCGATCTGCCTGCCGCGTGAGGTGCGGCGTCAGGCCCTGCGCCGCGTCCGCATCACGGCCCAACCGATCAGCGCCAGTACCAGAAGCACCGCCACGGCGATCGCCGCCCAAGCCAGCTGCGCGGCGTTCGCGATGATCCAACTGACCTGCTGCTTGCCGCTCAGGATAGTGGCGACGCTGCCTTTGGTCACCTCGCCGTCGACGCCGCCGAAATTGGTGCGGACATAGCTCGCAACCGAAGCGATCTGCGCGTCGCTCATCGTGCGCTGGAACCCCGGCATGGCGACGTGGCGCGCATCGCCCGGCATGTTGATCCCATGCGCGATCACCTGCACGACATTTGCCGCATTCGCCGCGCGCACGTCGGAGATCTCGGACAGCGGTGGCGCGGCGGTCCCCTGCCCATTCATCCCGTGGCAGGTCGCACAAGCACCTTGATAGAGCGTCGCCCCGTCTGTCGTGTCGTGGCCGACCACGGATTGCCAATCGCCGTTGGGCACCTCGAGCGCGGCAAGGTCGAGCGTCGCCTGACCGTCGGGTCCGCTGGCCTCGGGCTGCGTGTCGACCGGCTTCACAGCCTTCAGGTATTTCGCAATCGCCGTGAGGTCGTCGCTCGACAGCTTCGAGGTGGAGCGCGAGACCACGAGCCCCATCTCGCCGCCCGCGACGGCGTGCGCATTTCGGCCCTTGCTGAGATAGGCCACGATATCGGCCTCGCTCCAGTCGCCCAGACCGCCTTTGTCAGACGGCGTGAGGTTCGGCGCATACCAACCGTTCAGCATCCCCCCGGCGAGGTGTTTGCTGGTATCCTCCTGCATCAGCGTCCCGCGCGGGCTGTGGCAGGAGGAGCAATGCTCCAGCGTCTCCACCAGATAGCGCCCGCGCTGAAGCTGATCGCCCGCGACATCCACCGCGCCGGGCGGATGGCCCTTGTCGAGGAACAGCGTGTTCCAGCCCATCATCGCCGGACGCACGAAGGGAAAGCCCAGATCGGTCTCGGGCACCTCGTTCTCGACGGGTTTGACCTGCTTGAAATAGGCCCAGAGCGCTTTCACATCGGCATCGGTCAGGCCGGTGTAATGGGTGTAAGGCATCGCGGGATAAAGCCACGTGTCGGACTTGCCGCGACGCAGGGCGCCTTCGAATTCGGTCTCGGTCATGTCGCCGATCCCGGTCTTCTGGTCGGGCGTGATGTTGGGCGCATAGATCGCGCCGATAGGGCTTTCGATCTTCTCGCCGCCCGAGAAATTCTCCGCGTGACAGGAGGAGCAATCCCCCGCGATGGCGAGGTATTTGCCGCGCTTCACGAGCTCGCCTGCCGAAGCATCGGAGCCCGATTGCGCATTCGCCGCAAGCGGGGAGATCGCGGCGAAGGCGGCGGTGGCCAGGATCAGAACACGCATCTCAAAGCTCCTTCGCGATGGTCTGGCCCGCACGGATCGCAAGCGCCATGCCGGTCAGCGTCGGGTTCACCCCGCCCGCCGTCGGCATCACGCCGGTCGTCACAAGGAACAGGTTCTCGTGGTCGAAACAGCGCAGATCGGCGTCGCAGACCGCCTCTTCGGCCTTGCTGCCCATGACTGTCGTGCCCATCACGTGCTGCTGGCAAATAAACTTCTCGGGCGCGGAGACGCGGGTGCCGCCGGTCGCCTGCAGAAAGCGCGCGTAATCCTCCATCAGCCGCGGCAGGTTCGCCTTGGTGTAATCCGAGAGCTTGTAGGTCAGTTTGATGCCGGGCAGCCCCACGGCGTCGGTCCACGAGGGATTCACCTCGATCCGGTTCGCGGGATCGGGAAGGTCTTCGGTCAGCGCCTCGGCGGTGAAAACGCGGGCCGAGTGGTCGCGGATCTTCGCGTCGAGCTCGGGGCCGAGCGTGCCGTCCTTCAACAGCCCCTGGGCGATGCCTTCCTCGGGTGGCGCATTGAGCAGGTCGTAGCGCGTCGATGGCACTTTGTCGCGGTCGGGAAGCGCGCGGCGCTGCATGATCGCACCGTGAATATTCTGGCCGCGCCCGGTCCAGTAGGGCTCGGGCGAAAGCCATGTCATGTCGATCGTCGGGTGGATCATCAGCCGCCGCCCGACCATGTCGGAGCTGTTCGCGAGATCGTTCATCAACAGGAGCTTCGGCGTCTCATAGCCATGCGCGGCGATCACGAACATCTTCGCGGTCAGTCGCGTGCGGTCGCCTTCGGGATTGATATAGGAGAGCGCCGTGATCTTGCCGTTGTCGCCGGTCTCGATCTTGTCGACGATGGCCTGCGTGCGGATCTCGACGCCCAGATCGCGGATCTTCTGAACCACGTGATAGCCCGAATGCTTCGCACCGATCGGGCAGTTCCAGTTGCAGATATTGTTGCCGATACAGGCGGGCCGGTTATCGTAGGGTTGCGACAGCCGTGACGAGGGCGCGATATCGACGCGGAACCCCATCGACGCCACCTGCTGCTGCAACCTCTGGGTCGCATAGGGTTTCGCCTCGGGCGGCAGCGGATAGGGTTTCGAGCGCGGCGGATAGGTCTCGCCCTTGCCCAGACCGCTCTCGTCGAAGCCTTTCTGGCCGTTCACGCCGATCTCGTATTCGGCCTGCGTGTAGAAGGGCTCCAGATCGTCGTAGCTGATCGGCCAGTCCTCGGCGATGCCATAGGTCGAGTGCATTGCCATGTCCTCGGGCAAGAGCCGCCACGTCGCCGCCGTCCAGTGCCGCGACGTACCGCCCAACACCCGCAGCGTGCCGGGAAACACATCCAGCCCGCCGGTCAGATGCGGATCGACATAGCCCGGCGTGAAGCTGTTGGGCGCATAGGGCACATCGCCGAAGGGATCGTTGAAGTTGTTCTTGCGCGGCGAGTTGCGCCAGTTCTCGGTGACTTTCCAATCGGGGATGTCGGGGCCTGCCTCCAGCACGATCACCGAATGGCCCGCCTGTGCGATCTGCTGCGCGGCCAGACCGCCGAGCGAGCCCGACCCGACCACAATCACGTCTGCATCGAAATCAGCCATTACTGTGCCTCCTGCTGGGAGTCGGAATTGGATGCGGGGTTCGGCGAGCCACTGGCACCTCGGGAGCCGTCTCCGCTGTCCGCGCCTTGCGCTTTGCGGGCGGCGTCGACGCTGTCGGCCTCGCCCTTGGCATAGGCCAGCCATGCCGGATCGGGAACTTGCAGCTCGTAGCTGGATTTCGGCTGGTACTCCCAGCTCGTGGCCTCCTCGGGAAGGTCCGAGGCATCGACACCTTCGGGCACCGCTTCCCACCAGCCTGCCCCGCCGGAGGGGTAAGTCTGCAGGGGTACGATGTCGCTCACCTTCGTCAGGGCCTGCGCCTCGAGGAAGGTCGCGAATTCAGCATCGTCTTTCAGGATGCGCGCGGAGGGGGAGCCGGTGAACCCGAGATACCACGGCTTCGCGATGTTCAGCGCGAAGGTGGTCTGGTCGTCGCTCAGCCCGTCGATCGCGGCGGCGCGGTCCTTGCCGTCGAACGCTTTTGCGAGGCCGTCCAGCTTGCCGGCAAAGCCTGCATCGGCGCCGGCCAGAAGCTTCTCGATCCGCGCGGCGGTTTCCTTCGAGAGGCTGTCATTGCCGCAGATCGCGCGGCTCACGGAAAGAAAGGCATCGCTGGGCGCGGCGCTATCGGCGGCGCGGGCGAAACCGGGTGTCAAACTTGCAAGTGGCACGGTGCCTGCCAGGGCGATCAGGAAATGTCTGCGGTCGAGGCTCATGGCATCCTCCTCCCGGGGCTAAAAACGGAGCGTAAGCAACAGCCATGCGCAGTGACCCTCAATCCCCGCGCAATCGCGCGGATGGAGCGGTCGGGTCGTGGCTGCCTTCGTCATAATCGTGACGCTTTCACGCATTCGGGGTGGCGTAGGTTGACGGTAGGGCCGCAGTCGGGGCCAGCAACCGCCCGCTACCGCACGTTATCGTCAAGGAACAAAGGCCGCGGGATGCGCGTTCAATATCCCCTCACGTTTTCTCGCAAACGAACGCGGCCGCGTCTGAAATCGGCCCGGTCACCGGGATGTGCGCACCACGCCCGGAACTTCGCGAAGGCACCTCGCATTCGGCCAGCAACACCCTCACAAACAGGAGCAGAGCATGGCAAAGATCGCATTTCTAGGCATGGGCGCGATGGGCTCGCGGATGGCGCGGACCCTTATGGATGCGGGCCACGATCTGATCGTCTGGAACCGGACGCCGGAGCGCTGCGCGCCGCTCGTCGAGGCCGGGGCCACGCAGGCCGACACCCCGCGCGACGCCGCAGCACAGGCCGAGTTCACGATCTCGATGCTGCGCGACACCGAGGTCTCGCGCGAGGTCTGGTGCGACCCCGAGACCGGTGCCTTCGCCGGGCTGCCCGAAGAGGCCATTGCGATCGAAAGCTCGACCATCACGCCCGAGGGGGCGGCAGAGCTCGCCAGCTATGCCACCGCGCAGCAGCGACGCTTTCTCGAAGCGCCGGTCTCGGGCACCCTGCCGCAAGCCGAGAACGGTGTGCTGGTCTATTTCCTCGGCGGTGAGGCCGAGACCGCAGGCCGTGTGCATGACGTGCTGGACCCGCTCGCCAAGGCGCAGCACCATGTCGGCACCTGGGGCATGGGCGCGCGGATGAAGCTTGCGACGAATGCGATGCTGGGCGTTCAGGTCGCCGCTTGGGCCGAGATCATTCCGATGCTGGAGCGCGGCGGCATGGATATCGATCTCGCGCTGGAGGCGCTGTCCTCCACCCCGATCTGGACGCAGAACGCGCCCTATATCACCGGCACGATGGAGCGCTCGGATTTCACGCCGCAATTCCCGGTCGATCTGATCTCGAAGGACTTCCGCTATGCCATCGCCGAGGGCGGGGACGCACGGATGCCGATGACCGAGGCCGCGAAACGCCTCTTCGCGCGGGCCAGCGAGGCCGGTCATGGCGCAGAGAACATGACCGGCGTCGTGCAGGTGAACCGCGACTGACGCGCCCTCAGCCTGCCGATTGCGGGATCAGGATGCGGTCGAAGAAATCCGCGACCGCATCCACCGCATCGAGCGGCAAGACCTGCGCAACATATTGATCGGGCCGCAGCACCAGCAAGGCGCCCTGCGCCCGGTTGATGCCGCGCAGATCGAATATGTCCGGGCCGGTGACGGCGGGACAGAAGGCCTTCTCGTAATCGACCAGCCCGTAGCGCCCCTTCTTGGGACGCAGGAGCGCGGGCAGTGCCTCGATGCGCATCTCGCGATGGGGCGTCTGGAAGACCGCGCGCAGGTCGATGACGCTGTCGATATCCGTGCCCTCCGGCGTGAAGCGATGAAGCAGCTCCTCCGGCCCATCGAGCCGGTCGCATAGCTGCGCGATCGCCCCGCCCGCCTCGCCGGTGTCTTCCGTCGGCGCAAACGCCAGAAGCCGCCAGCGCCCATCCGCCTTGAACGCATGTCCCAGCTGAACCGGCTTCGCATCCGCCAAACGCACCACCGGCGCGGAGTGGAAGCGCTTGCCCACGATCTGCCCGGCGGCCAGCGCCTGATGCGCCGCGTCGCCGATCAGAAGCCCCGGCGCGTATTGCGTCTCGACCCCGGCGGTATAGCGCCCGTGCTTCTGGAAATAGGCCTGAAACTGCGCCTCTTCCTCCTTGGTCTGCGGCTTCGCGCTGAACAGCCGCGCCATGTCGCGGTCGAAATCGATCAATTCCTGCGCCTTGGCCTGCCGCTCCTCCGAATAGCTCTGCAGAAGCTCGGGCCGCGCCTGTCCGCGCAGCACGGCGGCCACTTTCCAGCCGAGGTTGAACGTGTCGGCCATCGAGACGTTCATCCCCTGCCCCGCCTTCGGGCTATGGGTGTGGCAGGCGTCACCCGCGATGAAGATACGCGGCTCGGACGCGCCGTTCCCGCCCCTGTCGCTGTCGTCGAACCCGTCGCACACACGCTGGCCGATCTCATAGGCCGACCACCACGCGACCTCCTTAACCTCCAGCGTATAGGGGGCAAGGATGGCCTGCGCCTTCTCGATCAGCATCTCGGCGCTGACATTGCGATCCGCGGCGCGCTCGTCGCCATGCAGCGCGTCGAGCTCGATATAGAGCCGCACCAGATAGCCGCCCTCGCGCGGGATGATCAGGATGCTGCCCTCGGTTGCCGACTGGATCGCCGCCTTGAGCCGGATATCGGGAAAATCGGTGACCGGCAGCACATCCATCACGCCCCAAAGCTGGCGCGCGGATTCGCCGTGCAATTCGTGCCCGATGGATTTGCGCACCGTGCTGCGCGCACCGTCGCAGCCGACGACATAGCGCGCGCGGATCGTCTCGGTCTCGCCCGGCGCATCGAGGCAGTCGAATGTCGCGACGAGCGGGTAATCGGGATCGTCGGTGCGGGTGAGCGTGGTCAGCGCGCGATCGTAATCCGGGGTCAGACGGCGTGCACCGTTTTGCATCTTCTCGAGGTAGAAATCATGGACCCGCGCCTGATTGAGGATGACATGCGGCATCTCTGAGAGATCATCGGCCACGTCCTGAATCCGGTCGGCCCGTTGCAGCCCCTCGCCTTGCGCACCGGGCCGCCAGAAGGCGACCTCGTTCACCCAATAACCCTCTTTCATCACCTTCTCGGCGAACCCGAAGGCCTCGAACATCTCGACCGAGCGGCAGGCGATGCCATCCGCCTGCCCGACTTCGAGCGGGCCGGGTTTGCGCTCGGTGATGCGCACGGAAATCTCGGGGAAGGCTGCAAGCTGCGCCGCAAGGGTCAGCCCTGCCGGGCCGCAGCCGACGATCAGCACATCGACCGTGTCGAGCGTCTCCCCCGCCTGCGGATGACGCGGCGCGATGGCCGGATCGCCGGTAGTGAACCCGTTCAGATGAAACTGCATAGCGCGCCCTCCCAATTGATATGTATACTTATCATTAGCGGAAAGGCTGGCGCGGCGTCAATATAGTAAGTACACTTACCTAAATCACAGAAGACCCGGAGCGCATCCCATGCCGAACGAATTTGAGACCATGCCCGGCCACCTGATCCGGCGGCTGAACCAGCGTTCGACGGCGGTGTTCCAGAAGCGGATCAAGGACGCCCCGGTGGAACTGACCTCGGTGCAATTCGCGGCGCTCGACGCTCTGTCGCGTGAGCCGGGAATGGATCAGGCGCAGCTGGCCGCGCGCATCGCCTATGACCGCGCGACGATCGGCGACGTGGTGAAGCGGCTGGTGCAGAAGGGGCTTGTCGCGCGGGCCGTCAGCGAGACGGATCGGCGCGCGCGCAGCCTGCATCTGACGCCCGAGGGGGCAGCCGCACTGGAGGGCGCGCGGCCCGTGGTGACGCGGCTGCAGGCGGAAATCCTGGAAGGGTTGAGCGAGGAGGAGGCCGCGCAGTTCATCGCGCTTGCCCGCAAGGCGGTCGCCCCGCAGGACTGAAAAGGGAGGCGGATCGCGCCGCCTCCCCCAATTCTCTCCGTCTGGACGGGCTCAGCCCTTCTTCAGGTCGAGCTTGTCCATCGGCATCGAACGCACGCGCTGCCCGGTCAGCACCGAGACCGCATTCGCGATCGCCGGCGGCACGGCGGGCAGCGGCGGCTCGCCCACGCCGCCCATCTTCGCGCCGCTCTCGATCACCTTCGCATGGATGCGCGGCGCCCGCGCCCCACCAAGGATCGGGTAGTAGTCGAAGTTGCGCGCGGTCGGCTCGCCGTTCTTGTAGGCGACCTCTTCGATCAGCGCCTCGGAGGTGCCGAGCGTCGCGGCCCCCATGATCTGCGCCTTGATGATCGCCGGGTTCACGATGCTGCCCGGATCGAGCACGTCCCAGATGTCATGCACGACGATCTGACCGTCCTGAATCGAGACTTCGGCAATCGCCGCCGCCTCGCTGCCGAAGGGCGACGCCATCGCGACACCACGGGCGCGGCGAGTGCCGTCCTCGGCATCGAAGGGACCGCGCTTCCAGCCGCCCGACAGATCGCCCACGGCTTTGAGCAGATTGGTCAGACGCTCGTTCCCTTCGAGCAGCTTCATGCGCAGCTCATAGGGGTCCTGACCGCCCGCATCGGCCATCTCATCGAGGAAGGCTTCATAGAAGAAGTCGTTCATCGAATGGCCGACCGAACGCCAATAGGCGAGCGAGGTCGGGTTCTCGACAAAGTTCTGCGCAATGCGGCGGTTCGGGATCGCGTAGCTCTTGCCGGTCAGCCCTTCGACGGCCATCGCGTCGACCTTGTCGGGGTTGTGGCCGTTGAGCGCCTCGGTCGGGCCTTCACAGGCAGAGATCGCCTCCAGCGCCACCGGCATGCCCTGCTCGTCCAGCGCACCACGGAAGCGCACCGCTGCCATCGGGCGCAGCGGATCGCGCAGGAACTCCTGCTCGCGCGTCCAGATCACCTTGATCGGCTTGCCGACCTCTTTCGCAAGCTGGACCGCCTGCGGGAAGGGGTTCGCCGCCGGATAGAGGAAGTGCCGCCCGAAGAAGCCACCGAGCATCGGCGAGTTGACCTTCACCTGCTCAGGCTTGATCCCGGCCGCATCCGCGATCTGAGCCTGGAACTGCTCGGGCGCCTGATTGGGCAGCCAGATGTCGAGCGTGCCATCCTCGTTGAACCGCGCCAGCGTCGAGGCAGGCTCGATCTGGGCGTGGTGCAGATATTGGCTCTGATAGGTCGCATCGACCGTCTTGGCCGCGCCCTCGAAGCCCGAGGTGATGTCGCCCTCGCTCTCGGCCTCGGTGCCGTCGCCCTTGGTATTGGCCAGTTGCTTGGCGAACTCCTCGGTCGAGAAATCGGCGGGCATGTAGCGGATCTTGGACTTCTCGTCCTCGCTCGGCTCCTGCCAGTCGACCTTGGCAGCTTCGACCGCCGTTTTCGCATCCCAGAAGCGCTCGGCCACGACAGCCACCGCCCCGTCGAGCTTGTGCACCGACATGACGCCGGCCATGCCCTTCACCTTATCGAGGTTGCTGATGTCGCCGGGCTTCAGGCCCAGACGCGGCGCGTGCTGGACGGCGGCGTGGAGCATGCCGTCGACCTTGGCATCCATCGCATAGATCGCCTTGCCGGTCGATTTCTCGTAGACATCGACGCGTTTCACCGGCTCGCCGATCCACTTGAAGTCTTTCGGGTCTTTCAGCGTCACGGAGTCGGGGCTCGGCACCTCCTGGTCGAGCGCATCGCCCGCCAGTTCGCCATAGCCCAGCGACTTGCCGGAGGCCTTGTGGACCACCTTGCCCGGCTCGGTCGAGAGGTCAGAGACCGGCGCGTCAAGCTTCTTCGCCGCCGCTTCGAGCATCATCTGCCGTGCCGCCGCACCGAGCTTGCGCATCGTGTCGTAGCTGGTGCGCACCGACATCGAGCCGCCGGTGATCCGCATCTTGCCATAGACCACGAGGTAATCGCTGCCCGCAGGCGCGTTCTCGACAATGAAGCTATCGGGGGCCACGTCCATTTCCTCGCCCACGATCTGCGCCATCGCGGTGAAGACACCTTGGCCGCCCTCGTTGAACGGGCTCAGCAGGCGGACCTTGCCGTCTTTGCGCAGCTCGAGGAAGGCCGGAACGTTCGAGCCGGGCGGCATGTCCTTCGCGGCGGCGGCCGCGGCTTTGTTGGGCGCGACGCTCAGGCCGAAGCCCAGCACGAGCGAACCCGCGGTGATGCCAGCCGAGGCCAGCAGGAAGCGGCGGCGCGAGACGTTCTCGGGCGCGCCGGTCGGGTAGCCGGGATCGGAGATTTTGGGATCGTGGTCGTTCATTGCGCGTCCCCCGCTTTCGCTGCATCGGTACCGGCAATCGAGGCGATCGTGTCGTTGATCGCGTTATAGGTGCCGCAGCGGCACAGGTTGGTCATAGCTGCCGTGATGTCATCTTCGGTGGGCTTGTCGTTCGACTTCAGCAGCGAGGTCGCCGCCATCACCTGTCCCGACTGGCAATAGCCGCATTGCGGCACTTCCTTGTCGACCCAGGCCTCGACGACACGCTTGCCGACGGGGTCGTTCTCGATCTCTTCGATGGTGGTCACTTCGCTGTCGCCGACGGCACTGACGGGCAGGACACAGCTGCGCTGAACCGTGCCATCAAGCAGCACCGAACAGGCGCCGCATTGTGCGATCCCGCAGCCGAATTTCGTGCCGGTCATGCCAAGCTCATCGCGGATCACCCAAAGGAGCGGGGTGTCCGGGCCGGACTGCACGTCGACGGACTTGCCGTTGATTTTCAATTTCATGAATTCCTCCTCGCCGTTTCATCGGTGAGCGCTCGCGCGGCGCTGGTTGGCCGCTCTCCACCTAGGGCACGAGTGGCGCGAGGCACTAATTTTTCGTGAAAACTTCGCGAGGAGATGGAACCGCCGGGGGTGCCGGCGCGTCAGCGCGGCGCGGCGCCCTGCCCTCGTTTCGATCCCGTGAAGGCAGGGAAACCGCGCGCCGCGCCGATGGTCTTTCGAAGGTCTGCGTTCAGCCGCGCCAGGTGCGGACCGGGCCGCAATCGACATGCACGAAATGCTCGCTCGGATAGTAGCCGACACCGCCGCCACGGATGCGCAGAGCCACTTTGTGCAGCGTGCTGGTCGAGACATGCGGATGCGTCAGATCGAGCGCCTCGCCCCGCATGTGGTAGCTATGCGTCGCGCCATGCACGAGACGGTTCGTCTTGGGCGTGCGATAGCCCGACACCAGCATCAGCGGCGTGCTCTGCTCGAGCATGTTCTGCATGTTGTAGGCGATGTTGACCGTGCGGTTGTCGATCTTCACCTCTTTTTCCTGACGCCAATCGCGGGCGATCCGGTAGAACTCGCGCATCGCGTCGTCGTCATACTGCCCCTTCGCGAAATAGACCGCGTCGAAATTCTCGTTGGTATGCGGATTGTGGAAGCGCAGGCGACGCTCGTCCGTCTGGCCTGCCTGTGCCGGGGTGACGATGTAGGGGGTTGCGAGGGCGCCCGCCGCGCCCAGGAGAAACTCGCGACGGAGCAGTCCTGTTGCCTTTGCCATGATAGATGTCCCTTCGAATGCGTGTCGAAGGGCGCAAATTCGAAATTTCGGGGACGAACAAAAGGGCCGCACGCGGTTCCATCGATGGAACCGGCAGCCAAATGCCGAGAGCTCAGCAGGGAGTTGCCGACAGACGCCCTCACCTCAAGGTCATCTGAACGGATGTTACCTCTTGAAACCCCGCGAAGCCCTTGCAGGTCACGCAGGCGCGAGGGAGCGCGAGGACAGCCTCACACGGGGGAGAGGCCGGATTTTGGCTTCCGGACACGTGACCGCACCTGAAACCACCACCCGATTCGCCCCGTGGAGACTTGGACCCCACGAAGACGCAGCAGCTTCGCGGCGCGCCTTTCGGTCACCTGTAAGTCTCGTCCAACGCCGAATGTCGACATGGGTTCCCGAAAAAACCGGCGCGCGTGTGGGATTGGTCGCAACCGCAAGCGGGGAACAGCGCGCAGCCGTGGGCGTTCGTCCCTGCGCGCCCGCCGCGCCCGCCCCTCTTTCTCAGACCGCCGAAAGGATCGCATCCATGCCCGAGCACCCCACGCCGACCGAACGCGAGGCGATGGCCCGCTTGATCGCCAAAGCGAAAGAGGCCGCACAGGAGCCGGGCAAGGCGGGGATCGCCGCCGCGATCCTGCGCGACGGGGAGATCATCGCCGAGGGGGAGAATGAGGTGCATCTGAACTGCGACCCGACCCGCCATGCCGAGATCGTGGCGATCGCGAAGGCGACACGGGCGCAGGACGATCCGTCGCTCGCGGGCTGCGTGCTGCTGACGACCCTGCAGCCCTGCGAGATGTGCCTCTCGGCGGCGCGGTTCTCCGGGATCAAGCGGATCGTCTTTGGGGCGCAAAAGGAAAACGTCGCCGGGAAGTATTTCGTGTTCCCCGATCTGACCCTGTCCGAGTTCCGCGACGCAGGCGAAGCCTTCGAAGCGATCGGCGGCGTGTTGGAGGAGGATGTCGTCGCGCTCTATGTCGATGGCGAGGAGTGACGCCTCTCTAAGCTAAGCGGATAGCAAAAAGGCGGAGCCGCGGCCCCGCCTTTTCCTTTGGTGGCATGTCTAACGATCAGGTCAGCCGCCGATGCTCTTGGCCGAGGCCATGCCCGGCGCTTTCGATTCACCGCCCAGCTTGTCGCGGACCGCTTTCTCGATGCGCGCGCCGATATCGCCGTCGATGTTGCGCCAGTACTCGAACGCACGCTGCAAAATCTTCTCGCTCACACCGTCGCAGAGGTGACCGGTGACGTTGTTCACGAGACGCTCGCGCGCCGCGTCGTCCATCACGTCCCGCACGAGCGAACCTGCCTGGCTCCAGTCGTCGTCATCCTCACGCAGCGTGTAGGCCTGCCGGACCATCTCGCCATCGGAGTACCACAGACCGGCTTCGGATTTCTGCGGATGCGCTTCCGGGCCGCCATAGGAGTTCGGGAAATAGACCGGGTCTTCGGACTTGTTGACCCGCAGCGCGCCGTCCTTGGTGTAGGCGTTGGTTTCGGCCTGCGGCTTGTTCACCGGGATCTGCTTGTAGTTCACCCCGAGCCGCGCGCGGTGCGCATCGGCATAGGAGAAGCCACGTGCCAACAGCATCTTGTCGGGCGAGAGGCCGACGCCGGGGACCATGTTGTTGGGCTCGAAGGCCGCCTGCTCGATTTCGGTGTGGAAATCGGTCGGGTTGCGGTCGAGCACCATCTTGCCGACCTCGATCAGCGGATAGTCCTTATGCGGCCAGACCTTCGTCAGGTCGAACGGGTTGATGCGATAGGTCTTGGCATCCTCGAAGGGCATGATCTGGAAATAGAGCGTCCAGCTCGGAGCGTTGCCCTCGGCGATCGCGTTGAACAGGTCGCGGCGGTGATAGTCGCTATCGGCCCCCGCCATCTCGTCCGCTTCTTCCTGCGTGAAATGCGCGTTGCCGTCGCCCTGATCGGTCTTGAAGTGGAACTTCACCCAGAACATCTCGCCCGCTTCGTTGACGAGCGAATAGGTGTGGCTCGAATAGCCGTTCATCTCACGCCAGGTCCGCGGGATGCCGCGATCGCCCATCAGATAGGTGACCTGATGCGCGCTCTCGGGCGAGAGGGTCCAGAAGTCCCACTGCATGTCGTGGTCGCGCAGACCGTTATCGGCGCGGCGCTTCTGGCTGCGGATGAAGCTCTGGAATTTCAACGGGTCGCGCACGAAGAAGACGGGGGTGTTGTTGCCCACCATGTCGAAGTTGCCTTCTTCGGTATACATCTTCACCGAGAAGCCGCGCGGGTCGCGCCATGTGTCGGGGCTGCCGCGTTCGCCTGCCACGGTCGAGAAGCGCGCCACGATGTCGGTCTTCGCGCCCGGCTGGAACACCTTCGCCTTGGTGTATTTCGAGACGTCGCCCGTCACTTGGAAATGGCCGAAGGCGCCCGAGCCTTTGGCGTGGGGCTGGCGCTCCGGGATGCGCTCGCGGTTGAAATTCGCCATCTGCTCAATGAGGTAGTGATCGTTCAGAACGATCGGACCGTCGGAACCGACCGTGAGCGAATGTTCGAGACTTTGGACGGGGGCGCCCCCGTCTGTGGTGGCGGGGCGTCCGCGCTTGTCGTTCGTCATGTCGGAACCTCAGATTTTGGAAAATATCGGTTCAGAAACGCAGGGGGCGTGGCGCAGTTCCTTGAAGTTTCCACGACTGAATTCACGGCTCCGATATGTTGGTCGAAGTGTGTGCGGCCCTTCCCCGAACCATTTCTTTGCACCGCATGCCCGGGAACCGTTTACGTTACGGCGCATTGAACCCGTTGGCGCGTCACCGTTTCTTCCGCACATGGAGCCTCCCCCTATGACCCCCAGTTCGCTGCGTTTCGATCCGTATGCGGGGCGACCCGATACTCTTGGCGCGCGCGTCACCGGAGACGGTGTGAATTTCGCGATTTTCTCCGAAGAGGCCGAGAAGGTGGAGCTGTGCCTTTTCGATGATGAGGGCCAGGAGGAACTCGCGCGGCTGGAGATGCCGCAGCAGGAGGGCGGGATCTGGTTCGGCCATTTGCCCGGCGCGCAGGAGGGCCTCGCCTATGGTTACCGCGTTCACGGGCGGTTTGCGCCCGAAGAAGGTCTGCGCTTCAACCCGAACAAACTGCTTCTCGACCCTTACGCGATGGCGATGCGGGGCTATCTGAAATGGGATGACGCGCTATTCGGCTATCCCATTGGTGGCTCCGATCTGAAGCAGGACACCCGCGACTCCGCCCCGTTCATGCCGAAAGCCATCGTCGTCGACACGCAGTTCGACTGGGATCAGGATCAGGTGCTGCACCGCCCGTGGTCCGAAACGGTGATCTACGAGGCCCATGTGAAGGGCCTGACGATGCGCCATCCCGGCGTCGTTCAGGCCGATCGCGGAACCTTCCGCGCGCTCGCCTCGCCGCAGATCATCGACCACCTGCTGACGCTCGGCGTGACCACGATCGAGCTTTTGCCGATCCATGCCATCGTGCAGGATCGCCACTTGGTCGAGAACGGCCTGTCGAACTACTGGGGCTACAACTCCATCGGGTTCTTCGCGCCCAATCGCAGCTATCTCGCCGGCGAGGACGTGCGCGAGGTGCGCGCCGCAGTGAAACGCTTCCACGAGGCCGGGATCGAGGTGATCCTCGACGTGGTCTACAACCACACAGCCGAGGGTAACGAGCTTGGCCCGACGCTCAGCTTCAAGGGCATCGACAATCGCAGCTACTACCTGCTGTCGCCGGAAAACAAACGCCACGGCTTCGACACGACCGGCACCGGGAACACGCTCAACGTCGCCCATCCGATGGTGCTGCGCCTCGTGATGGATAGCCTGCGCTACTGGGTGGAGGCGGTGCATGTCGACGGCTTCCGCTTCGACCTCGCCTCGACGCTGGGCCGCGAACCCGCCGGCTTCGAACGCGAGGGGGCTTTCTTCAACGCAATCCGGCAGGATCCGGTGCTGTCCGGCGTGAAGCTGATCGCCGAGCCGTGGGATATCGGCGAAGGCGGTTATCAGGTGGGCGGCTTTCCCTGGCCCTTCCGCGAGTGGAACGACAAGTTCCGCGATGACACCCGCGCGTTCTGGCGGCGCGATCCGGGGCTCTTGCCGAAGATTTCCCAGCGGCTGATGGGCTCGCCGGTGCAGTTCGACCACACGCATCGCCCCGCGACCTCCTCGATCAATTTCCTTGCCGCTCATGACGGGTTCACGCTCTGGGATACGCTCAGCTACAACCACAAGCACAACGAGGCCAATGGCGAGGGCAATCGCGACGGCCACGACCATAACCTGTCCGACAATATGGGCGTAGAAGGGCCGAGCGACGATCCCGAGATCAACGCCGCCCGCCTGCGTAGGGCGCGCGCGATGCTGGGCTCGCTGCTGGTCAGCCACGGCGTGCCAATGATCCTCGCAGGCGACGAGATGGGCCAGAGCCAGAACGGCAACAACAACGCCTATTGTCAGGACAACGAGACGACATGGATCGACTGGGAGGGCGCGCGGACCGATCTGCGCGACAGTTTCAGCGCGATGGTCGCTTTCCGGCAGGACTGGCGCTATCACCTCGCACCGCCCGCCTTTGCGCCCAACGCCGCGACCCCGGTCAGCGATTGGTGGCACGCGTCGGGGCGGCAGATGGAGGATGGCGACTGGCAGGAAGCGGGGCAGTGCTGCGTCGGATCGCGGCACCGGTTGGCAGGCTACCCCGAGTTGCTGATCGTCGCCAATGCGGGCGATGCATGCGAGTTCACCCTGCCCGGCGACGGCTGGCACCATATCCTCGACACGACCCGGGACGATCCGCGCTGCGACGAGGCAGTCGACGGAGTGCAGTCGCTGCCGTGGCAATCGCTGCACGCGTTTTGCCGTGAGGGTGAAGCTGCGAGCGACGAGGGCGACGCGTGACGGCGGCAGGCGATCGGCGGCCCCTTCGCTGGGGTGCGCATCCGGGGGCGGAGGGTAACTGGGACTTCGCCATCTGGGCCCCTGCCGCGAAGCGCGCAGAGCTGGTGCTGGACGGATCGGTGCACGAGATGGCGCCAATGGGCAACGGCGGCTGGCAGGTCTCAGTCGCGGCCCGCGACGGACTGCCCTACGCATTCCGCCTCGACGGCACCGACTACCCCGATCCCGCCGCACGCCGCCAGCAAGGCGATGTGCACGGCCCCTCCCTGACCGCTGATCCGGCCACTTTCGATTGGGGCGCGACGTGGCAAGGGCGGCCATGGGACGAGGCGGTGATCCTCGAAATCCACATCGGCACCTTCACCCCCGAGGGCACGTTCGCTGCTGCTTCGGAACGCTTGCCCGAACTGGCAGAGCTCGGCATCACGGCCATCGAGATTATGCCGGTCTCGCAATTCCACGGCGCTCATGGCTGGGGCTATGACGGGGTTTTGCTGCGCGCGCCGCATCCCGACTATGGCAGCCCCGACGAGATGCGCGCCTTCATTCGCACAGCGCAGGGCCACGGGATCATGGTGATCCTCGATCTGGTGCTGAACCATTTCGGCCCCTTCGGGAACTACCTGCACGCCTATGCGCCCCAGACCTTCGGCGGGGAGGCCACGCCTTGGGGCGATGCGATCGACTTCACACGGCCCGAGCTGCGCGCCCTGCTGCGCGACACGGCGACAGGATGGATCGACGAATACCGTCTCGACGGGCTGCGGCTCGATGCGGTCCATGCAATCCGCGATCCGTCCGAGCCGCATTTCCTGATCGAGCTTCTGCAAACGATCCGCGCGCAGGATCGAGGCCGTCCGATCCATCTGATCCTTGAAGACGAGCGCAACCTCCCCGATCTGCGTCACGCCGGGTACGACGCGCAGTGGAACGACGATTGGCATAACGCGCTGCATGTTGCGCTGACCCGCGAGACACAGGGTTATTACGCGGGCCATGCCGCCGACCCGTTCGGCGATCTAGCGCGGGCGATGGCGCAGGGCCAAGTCGAGGAAGGCCAGACGCGGGCCGACGGGACGAAAGCGCGCGGCGCGCCCGCCGCCCATTTGCCATGGTCCGCTTTCGTGAACGCCAATCTCACCCATGACCAAGCGGGCAACCGCCCCGAGGGCAAGCGCCTCCTGAGGCTGATCGGGGATGAGGCGGGTGCGGTGATCCATGCGCTGTTGTTGCTGATGCCCTTCACGCCGATGCTATTCATGGGCGAAGAGGTCGGCTCGACCGCGCCCTTCCCCTTCTTCGCAGACCCGCCGGACGACGCCATCGCCGCGCTGCGCGCGGGCCGGACGAAAGAGCTGCAAGGCATCGGCTACGACACGGGGGCGATGATCGACCCCGCCTCTCCCGACACGCCGCGCCTGTGCTACCCTTACGGTGACACCGGGCCCCGCGCGCAGGAGTGGCTGCAGCTGACGCGCCAGCTTCTGAGCCTGCGCCGGGCGCATCTGCTGCCGCTTTTGCGCAGCGGCAAGACCGGGCCCGGCGAGGTCACGCGCCACGGGGCGAAGGCCTTCCACGCGCGCTGGCCTTTCGCGGCGGGGACGCTCGATAGTCTCGTCAGCCTCGGGGCACCCGCATCCAATGCGCCGCGCCGGGAGCCTGCGCTATTCTCGATAAGCGACCCGCGCCGGGACGCCTTCGCCATCGACATGAGGATTGAGTGATGCCGTCCGATCTGCCCGCTGCCACCGCCCGCCCCATGATCGCGACCTACCGGCTGCAATTGCGAAACGGCATCGACTTCGCGGCTGCGAAAACCTTCCTGCCCTATCTCGCCGATCTGGGCGTGAGCCATCTCTACCTGTCGCCGATCTTCACTGCGACAGAAGGTTCGACCCACGGATACGACGTGGCCAATCCGCAGGAGATCGACCCGGCGCTTGGCGGCGAGGACGGGTTTCGTGCGCTGTCGGATGCCGCGCAGGCGGTGGGGCTCGGCATCGTGCTCGACCTCGTGCCGAACCACACCGCACTCTCGCTCGACAATCCGTGGATGCGCGACGCGATGCGCCATGGCCCCGACAGCGCCTATGCCGATTACTTCGCGATCGACTGGTCGCAAAAACTGATCCTGCCTTTCCTGCCGGAGCCGCTCGACGACATGCTGGCGAAGGGTGAGCTGCGACTGACTGAGGTTCACGGTGGCGCGGTGGAATGGGAGGGCGGCTGGCTTCCGCTCGCGCCCGGCACGGCGGCGCTGGGAGACATCGCTACGGTCCTGACGCACCAGCACTGGCAACTGCGCGACTGGACGCGCGAACGCGGCGCGCTCTCGCATCGGCGCTTCTTCAACGTCACCGGGCTGATCGGGATGCGCATCGAGGATCCGGCGGTATTCGCCGCGATGACCGAACTGCCTGCGCGACTGGTGCGCGAGGGGCTCGCCCACGCGCTACGGATCGATCACATCGACGGGCTCGCCGATCCCGCCACCTATCTGGAGCGGCTGCGCCACACGGTCGGCGATGCAGTCCCGATCTGGGTCGAGAAGATCCTGACCGGCGACGAGGCGATGCCCGCCGAGTGGCAGACCGACGGCACCACGGGCTACGAGGCGGGACGCCAGATTTGTCGCCTGCTCACCGAACCCGAAGGCTTCGCGCGGCTCGACGCACTTTGGCGCGACCGCACCGGCGGCTGCGACGATTACGAGACGATGTGCCGCGAGGCGCGCGCGCAGGTGATCCCCGAAGACCTCGCGGCCGAGTTGCACCAACTGATCGACCTCGCGCAGGCGGCACTCGTGGTGGATCGGCTCGACCCGCCCGATGCCGAGACGCTGCGCGAGGCGATGCTGGCGCTGCTGATCTTTTTCCCGCGCTATCGCAGCTACATCACCACACCGCCCGCAACGCCCGAAGACCGCGCCATCATCGAAGAGACGGTGGAAGCGGCGGCAGAGACCTTGCCGCAGCGCGAGGCGCTCGATCTGCTTGCCGGGCTGCTGCTCGACGGGAAGGACAAGCCGAGCCTCAAGTTCCGCATCCGGTTCCAGCAGGTCACGGGGGCGGTGGTGGCGAAGGCGCAGGAGGACACGGCCTTCTTCCGCCACACCCGTTACCTCGCCGCGAACGAGGTCGGCGCGGAACCCGATACGCCGCTGCTGGATGCAGAAGGGTTGAACGCGTGGTTCTCCAGCGCGCAGGGCCAGCGAGATACGGCGCTGACGCTCACCTCGAGCCACGACACGAAACGCGCTGAGGACACACGGATGCGGATCGCCGCGATCTCGTATCACCCCGAGACCTTTGCCGCTTTGTTCGATGGGGCGATGCAGGACGCCGCAATCTCGGATGCCGGTTTCGTCTGGTATGCCACGCAAAGCCTTCTGGGCATCTGGGACGACCCAGCGCCCGGTCCGGACGTGTGCGAGCGCCTGACCGAGCATCTTCGCAAAGCGCTACGCGAGGGAGGGGAGATCACGCGCTGGTCCTTCCCCGACATCGAAGCCGAGGACGCCGCACTGGACACCGCGCGGCGCATCTGCGCGGCATGGGAGGCGCAGCCGCCGGCCGAGCTCGCGCCCCTGATCGCGACGGGACAACGGATGTCGCTGCTGCAACTGGCACTGAAGATGATGCTGCCCGGCATACCCGACATCTACCAGCGCGGGGAGCGCGCCCTCTACGAATTGACCGACCCCGACAACCGCCGCCCTTTCGCTTTGCCGGAAACCCTGACGTCCTTCGAGCAGGCGAAATCGGACACAACGCGACACCTCCTGAAGCTGCGACGACAGGCGGAGGACGTGTTCCGCGCAGGCACCGCCGAGGCGGCAGAGCGTGACGGTATCTTTACGCTCACCCGTCGCGCGGACGGGCGCGAAATCACCCTGCGCTTCCGGCGTGACCTGCGCGATCTGAGCGATGGCGCGCTCTTCGAGATTCGCGATTCGGCAGCAGAGGACACTGCCACCCGCCTCGCATTTCCGCCGCCTGCCTAATTGATCGGCGGATCAGCGCGACCTGCTTTTTGACACATCGTCCGAGACCGTCCCCTAGACTCAAAGGGTTATCGGGAAGCTCTCGAAATGGTCAAAAAACATACGCGAAAATCTTACCGCGAACCGGCGGAAATCCGGGAACCACGGACCCGTTTCATGGCTTTCATTTTTGAAAAGCGTTAAGCTTATTCATGTCGCAGCGTCACGGTGGAGGAGCTCTGATGCTGACTCAGAAAAGACCCAATTTATTGAACGGCTGTCTTCCCATGGTCTTGGCCGGCGGGCGCGGAAAGCGTCTGTACGAGCTGACCGAGGAGAGTTGCAAACCTGCCCTGCCCTTCGGCGCTGGCGGCCAGCGATTGGTGGATTTCACTCTTGCTTCGCTGCGTGCTGCCGGGTTCACGCGGGCGATAATCGCGACGCAATATCGTCCCGCGCCGCTGATCCGGCATCTGCGCGACAAATGGGCGGATGCCTTCCCAGACGGGCTGCTCATCCGCGATGCGACACGGCTCTCGCGCGGCGGCTATCGCGGCACGGCCCATGCGCTTCTCGCCAATCTCAACCTGCTCGAGCGCGAAGGCGTTAACGATGTTCTGGTGATGCCCGCCGATCAGATTTGCGACATCGATCTGCGTCCGTTCATCCAGCACCATCGCCTGAGTGACGCGCCCGCGACGCTGGTCGCCGCAACGCTCTCATCGTCAGATGCGGAGCATCATTCGGTGCTGGAAGTCGCGCGAGATGGGCATGTCAGCGCGCTCACCCATCGCCCGAACGCGCCCGCCGAGATCGGCGAAAACTCGGGGCGCAGTTTGGTCGCGACGGGGATCTACCTTTTCAAGACCGCGTGGCTGCGCAAGGAACTGCCGGACCTATCGCTGGGCCGGTTCGATATTTCGATCGAGGCCGACCTGCTGGAAGCCGCGCTGCGCGAGAAGGCCCTGCAAGCCTACCGCCTGCCGCGCAGCGACGCCGGGCGCGAAGCCTATTGGCGCGATATCGACACGCTCGACGACTATCGCTCTGCCCTTCTGGATTTCGCGGCACCACAGGGCGGCACGGCACGGGGAAGCCCGCCGCTGAGCTGCCTTCATCTCGAGGCGCAGCCGGGCGTCATCGGGGTCGGTCGGCGTTCCGCGTTGACGGCGAAAGGCGCCGTCTCGCGCGATTGCCACCTGACCGATACGCTGCTGGCGCCCGATGTCTCATTGCCAGCCGGAACTATAGTCGAAGGTATCGGACGCACGAATATGCGCTGGTTCCGCCGCAGCGGCGACACCAACCTGATCACGCAGGCGATGGTCGATCGCTCCAGAGAGCGGCTGCACTAGCTGCCAATTCCGAGACGCTTTCGGGCGCGGACCTTCAGCGGTCCGCGCCTTTTTCGTTCCAGCGCTATTCCACCGCCAGCCTGACACCGACCTCTGCCGGCGGCAGATCGTCCGGCGCGAAATCGACCTCGGGCGCGGGCTCCGAAAGCCCCGCCATGCACATGCGATAGAGCTCTTCGTAGCGGTCGACCATCCGCTCCACCCCGAAGCGGGCAACCGCCCGGTCGCGCACGAATTGTCGGTCGCAGGTCATCGCCTTGCGTGCAGCACTCGCAAGCGCGGACACATCGCCTGTGGGAACAATCACGCCCGCCTCGCCCACGACCTCGCGCACCGCGCCGGAATCGAAGGCAGCGACGGGCACCCCGCAGGACATCGCCTCGGCTGCGGCGAGCCCGAAAGGTTCATCCCAGACCGGCGTGAAAAAGCAGACCGACGCCCTGGCGACCTCGGCGCTCAGGTCCTCCGCCGTCAGATTGCCACCGTAGGTGATCTGCGCCCCGAGATAGGGGGCGATGGTGTCGTCGAAATACGCACGATCCTCGATTGGCCCGTAAATCCGCAGCGGCAGCTCCGCGATCCGCGCGGCCTGCACCGCTTCGGCGGTGCCCTTGTTGGGAGTGATGCGCCCGAACCAGACCGCCGAGCCATCGGCATGAGGGCAGAAGCCCCAGACGCCGGTATCGATCCCGTTCGGCACGACATGGAAGGACAGATCGCAGTCGGGCTTGGCCCAACGCTCGCGTTGCGCCCCCGTGCAGACGGTGAAACGACACCATGGCGCGCGGGCATCGTGGACGGCGTCGCGCAGCGTCTCAAGGGGCGGCACATGCAGGGACGTCAGCATCGCGATCCGCTCCCGCCGCGCCAGCCGCGGCGGATAGCGGTGCAGCGAATTGTTGTGAATGATGTCGAAGCCTCCCATCTCCAACTTTTGCAGGATGCCCGCGAAGGCGCTGTCGAGATGGGTATCGGGCACATCGGACTCGCGGCCGCCTTTCGACGGATAGGCACTGTCGACATGGTGCTCCGTGACCGGATACAGTTCCACCCCTTCAGGCGGCTGACTGTCGCCCGACGCAAACAGTGTCACCTCATGCCCTCGCGCGACGAGGGCGCCTGCGAGCGCGTAGGAATGAGCCTCCATCCCACCCATGAAGGGCGCCGAAATGGGGTGACGAATTGGGGAAATGATAGCGATGCGCATGTGCCTCCCTTCCCGGAAACGCATGGGCTCCGGGCGATGAACGGGCTGTTTCGGTAATGGGACTTCAATCGTATCGTGTAGG